>JAPLOE010000103.1 GCA_026692705.1 Planctomycetota bacterium | reverse complement strand
CACGCCTTCGACGCAGGCCGCAGTTTGCAGAAAAGATTGCTCTGGATCGGTATTTCAGCGGTCGATGGTGGCTACCGCGCCGGCAGGCTCACCTCGAGCGACTTGCCGCTTTCCGAAGGATCGGCCCTGAAGATGCGGATCGAGCTTCCGTCTCCTTCGACTCGGACCTCGTCGGGACCTTCGGACCACTTGCCCGTCGTCGTGGGGAAGCTTCCCGTCGCGAGCCGCTCGCGCGAGGACTGCAGTGCGAGTCGTGCCAATCGAACGAGGGCATCGTTGCGCTGCACCTGCAGCAGCACGCGCCGCAGGTTGGGCGCCGCGATTGCGGCGATGGTGCCGTGGGCGCGCGCGCGCGCGGCCATGCTCGAGTCGTCCTGCGCCAGCTCCGCGAGCTGCTCGAAGGACATGCGGCTCTCGAGGAGCAGCTCCTGCATCAGCTCGCGGTAGCCCCGCACGTCGTCTTTCAGCAGGAACGGCGCGTACAGGGGCGGCGTGAGCCAACCGGCCCTTCCCTCGGAGAAGCCGACGAATTCACTCGTTCCATCGGCGATGGACGACCCGATCAGCGCCAGCCCGAAGGCCTCTTCCATGCGGAGCGCATCGTGCGCGAGGCGCGCGAACGGCCTGGAGAGCTGGGCGTCCAGGCGCGCGAGGTGCTCGGCGCGAATCCCATCGAGCGACACGACGTGCAGCAGCGTGGGCAGCACCTCGGCCCGCGCGACCGAACCGCCAGCGAGCGAGATCAGGGTCGGCATGCCGGCGAGCTGCTCCGACAGACGCAGGGCCGCCTCGCAGTCCTCGACCGCGCCTTCCACGTCGCCGCTCGCGGCGCGCACGCGCGCTTCGAGGCACAGGAGGCGCGTCAGGCCGATCCACGAGAGGATCCGCGGCACTCGCACGAGCTCGTCGGCGCCCGTCGGCGTGCTTCGGCAGTGCGGAAGCCGCGTCGCGTTGCGCACGGAGTCCATCCAGGGCGCGGCGCGCTCGAGGGCCGCCCGCACGCTCGCCAGTTCCGGCTCGAGCGGAGCCTTGCCGGCAATCAGCGCGGTGAAGTCCGAGAGGTCGAGCCAGTCGTCCCCTTCGAACAGCTCCTTGTTGGCGCGCTCGTAGATCGGACCCGCATCCAGCGCGGGGTCGGAAATCGGCGGCGCGAGCTCATAGGCGGTCTGCCCGGCCTCGGAACGCAGGCCCGCCAGCGAAAGGCTCGCCTCGAGGTTGAGCACGCGCAGCGTCGTGAAACTGAAGGCCGCCGCGACGAGGGCGCCGAGCGCGAGCCGTCCGCCGGACCAGCCCAGCAGCGTGCGTCCCGTGCGCGCCCAGCCGAACAGTCCGACACCGGCCACCAGGTGCAGCGCGAACAGGCTCGCGGAGAAGCGCCACGGCGCGTGGAGTACGCCGTCCTCGACGCGCAACACCGCCGCCTGCCACGCGAGCACGGCGTGCAGAGCGAGCAACGGCAGGATCGAGAGCGCAGCCAGCGCCTTCGCTCCGCGCATCCGCTCCGCCGGAGCCAGCAGCGCGGTGCCCGCGCCAGCCAGCAGCACGCTGAACGTCAACTGTGCGATCCAGAGTCCGAGCATTCCCATGTTCATCGACCTCCCAATTCGTCGTTCCAGTTCCTCGACCCCATCGGCGCGCTCTCGCGCGGCAGGCTCGCGAGCGCACGCACGCGCGCGGCCTGGCGCAGCAGCTCGCCGTCGATTCCCGCGTTCTCCGCGAGCGCGAGCTCGCGACTCGTCGGCTCCACCGCACGCGCCTGCGCGCCCTGCACGGGAGCGAGCGCGGACAGCCACAGGTGCAGGCCCGCGAAACTGGCGGCGCAGGCGGCGAACGCGAACCAGCGCGTTCGCCGCTCGCGCGCCTCGCTGCGCCGGATCCCGTCGAGCACCTTGCGTTCCAGTTCCGGGCTCGCGCTCGCGCGCGGCCGGCACCGCAACGCGCGCTCGAGGCTCTCGAGCTCCGCGTCCAGCGGATCGTGCGATCCATGCGTGTTCATCGAATCCTCCCCAGCCGCTCGCGCAGCTTCTCGAGCGCGCGCCGGTGGCGGCTCGCGACCGTGTCCTCCGAGACTCCCAGCGCGGCGCCGATTTCCGCGAACGTCAGTTCGCCGTCGATCCGCAGCGCGAGCACGTCCCGCTGCTCGTCCGGCAATGCGGCGAGCGCGGCCTCGAGCCGCGGGTCCTGCTCGTCCAGCCCGACCTGGGCCTCGACGCCAGCAAGTTCCTCGGTGAGCTCGACGGTCTCGCTCCGCGCACTGCGCTGCCGGATTCGAATCGCGCAGTGGTGCAGCACCGTGAACGCGTACGCCCGCGGCCTCGCGGCGCGCGCGAACGAATCGCGCGATCGGTAGAGCTCGAGAAACGCCTGTTGCACCGCATCCTCCGCGTCCGTTCGGTTGCTGGTCATCGACCGCGCGACGGAATAGAGGCTGGCGCCGAGCTGGGCATAGAGCGTGGGCCACGCGTCCGCGTCCCCGCGTTGGAGCAGCTCTCGCAAGCCCTTGTCGATGTCTTCCGTCATGTCGCGCACCCTGAAGAGCGCACCCGACGCCGGTTCCGTGCAGGAAAGCGCGAAAAAAGCGAACCGGCGCGTCGGCCCGGGCGGGGCCGGCGCACCGGTCGAGGGTCGGAGCGCGCGCGGGGCTAGCGGCCGCCGCCCTGCTTGCGGAACTGGCCGTGGCCGGAGGACTTGAGGTTGTCGGCGGCGCGCAGGGCCTTGTCGGCCTTCTTCGCGTCGCCGGCGGCGAGGCCCATCTCGACGTCGAGCAGCGAGCGCATCAGCTCCTGCATCTGCTCGCGGTAGGCGAGCGTGGCCTTCTTCTTGGCCTTCTCGTCGGTGAGCGCGGTGACCATCTCGGGCAGCTCGGACTTCGCGTCGATCACGGCACGCTGGGCCTTCCACACGTCGGGCAGGCCCTCCTCTAGCGCCTCACCCTTCTTGATGCGTTCCGAGAGCGACTTGACGGCGCCGCCGAGCTCTTCCATCGCGGTGCCGAGCTTGCTGCCGCCGCCTTGCACGACGACGGGCGCCGGAGCCGGCGAACTGGAGGCGAGTGCCGTGACGGCCGGGACGAGGACGAGCGTGAGGGCGGACAGGCCGAGGACGGTGAGGAGTTTCATCGGGGGCTTTCGAACGGGGGGTAGGAAGGCAGGGACGCCAATCGGAACCGACAGGACGGGTCGGGGTCACGAACGGATCCGTGCTGACGCCTCTTTTACCGAGCGTGGGCACGCTATACCGCTGCGCGCGATGACGGCGGAGCTTTTCGGGGCGGCGTGGGGTGAGCTTGCGGCGGAGCTCGATTGGGAGCGGCTGGGGCGGAGCTACTGCGAGGGCGATGGAGCAACGTTTTTCGACGAGGCGAAGGTCGAGGGCGTGCTCGAGACCGGGCTGGTGCTCGTCGACGAGCTCGCGGGCGCGCTGCCGCCCAACGGCACGGGCCGCAGCCTGTACCTCGGCGCCGCGGTGGCGGAATTGCCGCTGATCCTCGCGGAAAAGCTCGTGTTCGGCCGCGCGGTGCTGTGGCTCAATCTCGCCGGCGACGAAGTGGAGGAGCTCACCCGCGCGCTGCACGTGGTCGGCGCCAAGCTCAAGCTCGACCTGCCTTTGCCGAGCACGCAACCGCTCTCGACCTACGCGGACGGAAGCTGCGATCACCTCTGGATGGCGAGCGTGCTGACGGATCCCGACGTGTTCCCCGCGTTGCACGACGAGCTGTACGGTCGCGCGGGCACGCCGCTCGCGACCGGGCGCGGCGTGCTCGCGGAGGAGCGCGTGCGCGCCGAGGCGCTCTCGCGCGAGCTCCTCACCAAGGCGGCGGAGAGCGGAGTGCTCTCGACCACCGATGAGGAATTGACGCTGCTGCGCAAGCTCGCGCGCGAATCGAGCCTCGAGCTGCGCGTGCCGCGCGAGGGCTTCGAGAGCGCGATCGTCGGCGACGTCGTGCGCTTCGCGCGTTTCAGAAGGACAGGCGAGCGTTGATGGCGTAGGTGCGGTCATCTTCCTGCAGCTGGAGGCGCAGGCCGACGCTCAGGAATTCGATGAAGTGCGCGCGGGCGCCGGCTTCCCACGAGATCACCTTGTCGTCAGAGAGCAACGTCGGCAGGTCCGTCCAGCGCACGCCGCCGTTGAGCTCGAGGCCGCCGGTCGGCCAGGGCAGCACGAGCCAGCGCACGCCGCCGAAGGCCGTCCAGCCGTTGTTGGTGTCGTCGAGATTCGAGATCTGGCGGCTCGAGAGGTCGCTGTAGAGCCACGCGGCCTCGCCGAGCACGTCGAGATCCGGCGCGACGTTCATGTGCACGCCGACGCCGAGCCCGTACTGGTCGCTGTCGACGTCACCGCTCGACCCGCCCTGCGACACGTCA
This sequence comes from Planctomycetota bacterium, assembly GCA_026692705.1. GTDB lineage: Bacteria > Planctomycetota > UBA1135 > UBA1135 > F1-120-MAGs118. The sequence continues at coordinate 17,649 of JAPLOE010000103.1, read as the reverse complement.
TCGATCGATTCCGCCGCGTAGTCCGCGAAAACGTACACGAGATCGACCAGGTCGATCGAAAGGCGCCCGTAGACCGCATCCGTCGACTCGTCGAACCTGTCGACGTCCGTCGAGAGGTAGCCGACCTCGAGGTAGGTGTAGCTCAGGAGCGAGGTCTTCTCCGCGGGCAACGCGGCGGTCGCGAGGCCGAGCCGTTCGTACGAGGCGAGCTCCGGAGCCGGCGCGAGCAAGCTCGTGTTCGAGCCTGCGGAGAGCGCCGAAGCGACGCTGACGATGATGGGGCAGAAATGCAGCATGATGAAGACCTTCGTTCCTGCGGCCGAGAACTGAGGGGCCGCCTGCGGGCGAGTGTGCGCTCCGTGTGCTCGTGCAACCAACTGCAAAGGCCGCGCGCGCGCCGATTCGACGCAATTCCCGAGTTCTACTGAGCGTGTCGTGCGCCCTGCGAAACTCGCTCACTCGCGGAGCGACGTCAGTTGCCGCGCTGCACGTCGACGAAGCCGTGTTCGGCGAGCCACGCGACGACGCGATCGGGCTGGTCACCCTGCACGACGAGCGCGTTGCTCTCGACACGCGCGCCGGTGCCGAGCGAACGCGCGAGCTCCTTCGCGAGCTTCTCCAGCGGATGCCCTGACAGGCCCGGGCCCTCGGCGAGCGTCACGGCCTTGCCGCCGCGGCCCGAGCGTTCCCGGCGCACGGTGACGCGGCCGGAATAGCGCTTTTCCTTCGGGCTTTCGGCACCTTTTGCGCTCGCGGGCGCCGCCGCGGGCCCCGGAGGCAAGGGCCCGAGCTTGTCGCGCAGCGCGGCGAAGGGGTTGTTCTTCGGCTGCTCGCTCACTGCTTGTTTCCGCCCGGTGCGTTGGGGTCCGCAGGCTTCTCCGCGTCCTTGGCGGCCTTTTCCTCGGCCTTCTTCGCGGCCTCGGCCTTGGCCTTCTCCGCGTCGCGCGCCTCCTGCATCGGATTGCGAGCGCCGCCCGTCGCGGGAGCCGCGCCGCCGCGCCCGCGACCGCTGCCGCCGCCCGTGCGCAGTTGCAGGCGCGTCTCGGCGAGTTCCGTCGGCCACGTGTTGTTCACGAGCTCGACGTCCGCGGTCTCGAGGTGCGGATCGAGCACGAGCTTCACCAATTCCTTCTCGCTCGCGAACATCTTGGTGATCTTCTCGGCGCCCTTGCGCCAGACGGTCACCGGCACGCGCAATTCCTCGGTAGTGCCATCGGCGTAGTGCGCCTCGAGCACCACCGGCATCACGAGCCCGCCGACGTTTTTCACGTCGACGAGGTAGAAACTCAGGCGGCTCTGCAGCAGCTCGCGCTGCTTGTCGTCGAGGTCCTTCAGGAGCTTCGCGTAGTCGTCGAGGTCCTTGTCGGTGATCTCGAGGTCGTCGTAGGCGTTGTAGAAGTCCGCGAGCTCGGGGAATTCGTCGATGCGCGTGCGCTGGCCGGCGTTGTTGCGCTCGGCGAGCGTCTCCGGGCCACCGTCGCGCTTGGCCTTCGCGAGCGGCTTCTCGACGTTGGGGTCGCGCGTGTCGATGCGGTACACGCGGATGCGGTCGACGCTCATGTCGCAGGCGCCGGTCGAATAGAACCAGCCGCGCCAGAACCAGTCGAGGTCGACCGCGCTGGCGTCCTCCATCGAGCGGAAGAAGTCGGCCGGGTGCGGGCGCTTGAACTGCCAGCGGCGCGCGTACTCGCGGAAGGCGAAGTCGAACAGCTCGCGGCCCATCACGCTCTCGCGCAGCACGTTGAGCGCCGTCGCGGGCTTCGCGTAGGCGTTGCTGCCCATGTTCAGCACCGAATCGGCCGCCGTCATGATCGGCGTCTGGCCGGTGCTCTTCATGTAGCCGGTGATTTTCGCCGGCTCGCCGCGGCTCGAGGGATATTCAGGCTCCCACTCCTGCTCGGCGATGTATTGCAGGAACGTGTTGAGTCCCTCGTCCATCCACGTCCACTGGCGCTCGTCGGAATTGACGATCATCGGGAAGAAGTTGTGGCCGACCTCGTGGATCACGACCGAGATCAGGCCGTATTTCGTGCCCTTCGAGTACGTGCCGTCCGACTCCGGCCGCGGGCCGTTGAAGCAGATCATCGGATATTCCATGCCACCGACCGGGCCGTTGACCGAGATCGCGGTGGGGTAGGGATAGGCGAACGTGTGCTTCGAATAGACGTCGAGCGTGTGGCAGATCGCGTGCGTGGAGAACTTGCTCCACAGCGGCTCGCCTTCCTTCGGGTAGTAGCTCATCGCCCACACTGGGTTGCCCTGCACCTCGTGGCGCAGCGCGTCCCAGATGAACTTGCGCGAGCTTGCCCAGGCGAAGTCGCGCACGTTGTCGGCGCGGAACACCCACGTCTTCCGGCCTTCGGGCTTGTGCGACTCGTTGGCCTTCGCCTCGTCGGGATTGACGATGAAAACAGGCGTTTTCGAGCTCTCGGCCTGCACGAGACGCTCGCGCTGCGTCTCGCTGAGCACCTGCTCGGGGTTCTGCAGCGTGCCGGTCGCGGCGACGACGTGGTCGTCGGGCACAGTGATGCTGACGACGTAGTCGCCGAACTCGAGCGTGAATTCGCCGCCGCCGAGATATTGCTTGTGCTGCCAGCCATCGACGTCGGTGTAGGCCGCCATGCGCGGGAACCACTGCGCGATCTCGTAGATGACGTTGCCGTCCTTCTCGAAACGCTCGTACCCGGTGCGACCGCCGTATTCCTTCGAGTTGTTGACGGCGTAATTCCAGTCGATCGAGAACGCGACCTGCGCGCCGGGCTCGAGCGGCTTGGGCAGATCGATGCGCATCATCGTGTCGACGACCACGTGCTCGAGCGGAGCGCCCGTGGCGTCCTTGACCGCCGTCACCTTCGAGCCGCCGTCGAACTTGCGGCGCTCGAGCGAGCGGCGCACCGACTCGAAGCTCGAGTTGTCCATCTCCGCGCTGATCGACGTCAGCACCGCGTGCGATTCGGGCGAAAAGAGGTTCGCGTCGAGCTGCACCCACAGGTACGCGAGCCGGTCGGGCGAGTGGTTGGAGTACGTGATCGTCTCGTGCCCCGTCACGTGCTGGCGCTCGTCGTCGAGCTCGACCGCGATCACGTAGTCCGCGCGCTGCTGCCAGTATTCGTGCCCCGGCGCGCCCGATGCGGTGCGGTACGTGTTGGGCGTCGGCAGCGTCTCGGTCAGCTGGCGGAACGGGTCGGGGACGGGGTTTTCCTCGACACCAAACGCGATTCGCAGGCCGAACAGGCCGACCAGTCCGAGCGCGAGCGCGACGCGGGGGGAACGCAACATGGGCAGGACTCCGAGGGGTAGGGAGCGAGAGCAGCAAGAGCCTACGGGGGCGCGCGCGAGTTGGCATCGGCCTGCGCGCGCGGATCGCCTCAGGGAGACCGAAGTCTCACACGCAGGAAGCGCGGCCAGTACAGGCTCGCGTCGCGCGCGACCTGCCAGAAATCGAGCGAATTCACGACGTAACTGACGGCCAGCTCGTCGTCGGACGACAGCGTCGCGTGCGCCTTCGCCGCATAGGTGAGGAGCAGCGGATCGCGCCTCGATTCCGGGCAGCGCGCGAGCTCGACCGGCTCCGACCACGGGCCCCAGGCCTGCGGCGCCGAACGCGCGAGAATGCGCTCCGAAAGGCCATTTTCCGTGTACACGATCACGAACCGGCCGCGCGCGGGCTGGTGCAGCACCGCCGCCTCCGAGCCCATGCCATCGAAGAGCCGCGAGGCGCGCCGGAAATCGGCCTGCCATTCGCCGTCGGCGAAAAAGCGCCACGCGTCGGGCTCGCTCACGCGCTCGACCGGAACGCGCGCGAGGATCAGGTGGCGCGCGCGGAACGTGTCGATCACGTCCTCGGTCCCGTAGGCGTACAGGAAGCCGTCGTGGACGAGCGCGGCGCAGCCGAACGAACGCTCGCGTTCGGGCGTGAACTCGGCGTGGGGAAAGGGCGCGAGCTCGAAGCGCCACGCGAGCGGATCGTCTCCGCGGAAGTCGGCCGTGCTCGCCAGCCACAGCCCGCAGGAGCGGAACCCGAACACGCCCGGGTCGTCGGTGCGCTCGATCTGCGGCAGGAAGACGTGCAGGCGGCCGCCGGCGACCGCCCCGGCCTGAAGCCAGAACCAGCCACGGCCGTCGGGAGGCGCGAGGAACGCGATGGGTGTGCCGTCGGTCTCGTTCCGCCGGATCGAGAACGCGAGGTCGGCGCTCTCGAGCGGACCCCGCTGCAGCGCGACGGTGTTGTTGACGATGCCGGCGTCGGTGCGGTGACCGTCGCGGATCGAGCCGACCCACGTGTCGCTGAACAGCCACAGCGTGCGCCCGCCGCCGAGCACGACCGAGTGGGCGCCGTCGGCCCCGATCCAGCCTTCGGTGCGCTGGAAGAGGCGGTCGAGCTCGGGCCAAGGCTCCGCAGAGACGACTTCGAGCGGCACCGTGACCGCGGGCGGCGGCGCCGGCACCGCCTCAGGCTCCACGCAGGCCGACAGCAGGGTCAGGGACCCGGTCGCGAGGCTCGGCAGGGCGCGGAACGACGGCTTCATGGCGTGCGAGCCCCCAAAGAGCACAGCCGCCCCGTCCCCGCAACGCTCTGCGCGCCCCAACCCGCCCACCGGCCGCCCGTAGACCCGCTCCATCGGCCTTCCTGACCCCTTCCGTGGCACTTTCGCCGCTCCCCGGGTCCCCGCGGGAATAGGAACCCGGCGCGGGCGTCGATAGGCTCGCCGTGCACTCCGCCGTTCCCATGGAAGCCGCCTCGAAGGACGACCTCCGCCTGGTCACCGAGACCCTGGCCGGAAACCAGCTCTCCTTCCAGCTCTTGGTCGAGCGCTACCAGCAGCGCATGTTCGCGCTGGTCCGGCACTACACGCGCAACCCGGTCGAGATCGAGGACATCGTCCAGGACACGTTCCTCAAGGCCTACACGCGCCTGCCAAGTTTCCAGCAAGCTTCCAGCTTCTACACCTGGCTCTGCCGGATCGCGATCAACACCGCCCTCGACTTCCAGAAGCGCGTCGGCCGCAACCCGGTGCGCGGCGTCGAGGATCCCGAGCTCGCGCTCAGCCCCGACGGCATCGAAGGCTCGCGGCCCACGGGCACGCGGCTTCCGGCGCCGGACGCGCGGCTCGAGCGCGACGAGATCGCCCGCATCACCCAGACGGTGCTCGAGGAGATCCCCGAGATCTTCCGCACGGTGCTCGTGCTCCGCGAGTTCGAGGAGCTGAGCTACCAGGACATCGCCGATGTGCTCGGCATCTCGATCGGCACCGTCGAATCGCGCCTGTTCCGGGCGCGCGCCCGTTTCAAGGACAAGCTGCTCGCTCTGCACCCCGAGTTCGGCGAAGGCTGGAGTTAGAACGATGGAATTCACCTGCAAGGAAGCTGTGCCGATGATCGGCGCCTATCTCGATGGCGAGCTCTCGCCGGCGAGCGCGGCGTTGCTGCGTCCGCACCTGCTCGAGTGCCCCGCCTGCCGCAACTCCACAGCCGATGGCCGCGCCCTCCAGCGTTGGTTCACCCCGCTGCGGGAGAGCGCCTCCGCCCCGGCCGTCCCGTCGGGCTTCGCCGCCCGCGTGGCGCGGCGCGCCGTCGCCGGCGACACCGGCGAGCGCAGCGCTCCGGCCGCCCAGGAGGGCAAGCTGCTGCCGTTCGTGCTGCGGCTGACCGCCGTGGCCGCGGCCGTGACCCTGATGCTCGCCCTCGGCGTGCGCCTGCGCTCGCGCCCCGACGCCGGCAGCCTGTCGGCCGACGACCGCAAGCCGCTCTCGATGAGCCAGATCCAGTCCGAGCTCGACCGCCTCAACGGCGTCGTCCCGGTGGAGCCCGCCGCGAACGAGACGACCCCCGCCGAAGGCCGCGCCGCTCGCGCGAAGAAGCGCGGGATCCAAGAGCAACGCTAGGCTCCCGGCCGTGATGATCGACAACCCGCGCCTGTGGATCGGGGCCCTCGCCGTCGCCTGCTTCGCTGCGGGCCTGACGGCGGGTGCGTTCCTGACCGAATCGCGCGCCGAGGCGCGCAGCGAGGCCGCCCGCGGCGCCGAGGTGCCGTTCGCCGACTACCGGCGCGCGATGGTCGAGCGCTTCCAGCTCGAGCCGGAACGCGAGCGCCTGTTCGCCGAGGTGCTGCGCACCTACCAGCAGGGCATCGACGACGCCGGCGCGCGGCTCCTGCGCGAGCACCGTCCCGAGCTCGAGCGCGAGCTCGCCGATCTCGGCGCTCGCTATCAGGCCTACATTCGCGATCATGTCCTGCCGCCCGAGCGCCGTTCGGAGTTCGACGCGCTCTCGGCCGAGTGGCGGACCCTCCAGTAGCTTCCCTTCCGGTCCCACGACCCCAGCCCGTAGTCAGAACGAACCATGGCGAGAACCTGCGGCATCCGCATCGGCCCGCGGCGCTTCGAGATGGTGGTGCTCGATGGCAGCGCCAAGAAGCACCGCATCGCGGCCTACAAGAGCGGCGAGTTCCCCCAGGGCGGGGCCAAGCCCGTCGACGACGCCGTCGCGGCGCTCAAGGCGGCCGCGGCCGAGCTCAAGGTGCCCGACGACGCGATCGCGATCGCGATCGACACGGGCCTCGCGGCGTTCCGCACGATCAAGCTGCCGGCGCTCGACGAGTCGAAGATCGGCGACATCATCAAGTTCGAGGTCGAGGGCCAGCTCCCGCAGTGGAACATCGACGACGTCGTCGTCGACTTCATGACGCTGGACGCGACCGACAAGGAGACGAGCCTGCTCGTCACCGCCGTGCAGAAATCGTCGCTCAAGCGCGAGCTCGACACGTGCTCGGCGGCCGGCATCGAGGCGCTCGACGCCGAGCTCGAGGCGACCGCAATGGTCAACGCCGCGCTCGCCGCCGACGTGTGCCACGTCGACGAGGCGCAGGTGCTCGTGCACATCGGCGACACGTCGACGGCGGTCGTCGTGATGGACGGCGGCAAGCTGCGCGCGATGCGCGCGATCCACATCGGCGCGCTGACGCACGAGCCCGGCGCGACGGCGGCCGACAGCGCCGCGGTGGCCGAAGGTGGCGAGTCCGCGGAGGCCGCTCCGGCCGTGGCCGCGCTCTCGGCCGACGAGCTCGCGCGCCGCCTCGAGAACGCGGTCGCGCGCATCCGCCGCGAGCTCGGCCGCACGCTCTCCGGCGCGCGCACCGCCCATCCGATCAAGGCCGTCTACGTCTGCGGCTGGGAAGTGCCGAACCTGATCGGCACGCAGGTGCTCGACATCCCCGTGTACGAGCTCGACGCGTTCGTCGAGGACTCCGGCCAGCCCGTGCGCGGCGCCGGCCCGCTCGTCGTCGCCTACGGCGTCGCGCTGCGCCTGCTCGGCGGCGGCACGATCCGCGCCTCGCTGCGCCGCGAGGAACTCAAGTATTCCGGCACGTTCGAGCGCCTCGAGGCGCCGCTGGCGATGGCGGTGATGCTCGCGGTGATGTGGCTGCTCGTGTTCAACCTGTTCGAGAACGAGCGGCTTCGCACGGCGGACACGAACATGCTGCTGTGGCTGACGAGCAACAAGAACTTCCTCGTCAACGACCCCAAGGCCGGCAAGCGCGGCAACCTCGAGAAGCCGTGGCCGGAGATCGAGAAGCTCGTCGTCGACTCGGCCAAGCGCGAGAACACGACGCAGTGGACGCGGCTCGAGCAGCTGCAGCAGATCGAGCGCCAGCTGATGCTGCGCCACGCCAAGCTCAACACGGAGCTCGGCAACACCGGTGAGGTCAAGCAGCCGCAGTCGGTGCTCGAGGCGCTGACGCTGTTCACCTGCCTCGTCGACGACTCGAAGGAGCAGGTCGGACGCGTCGCGATCCGCACCGTCAACGGCACGTACGTTCCCGCGCGCTCCGGCGGTGAGGACCGCGTGCAGCTCGTGCTCAACCTCGCGTTCCACTCCGAGGAAGGCGCGATCGCGGCCACGCGCGCGTTCGAGGCGCTCAAGACCGCGCTCGAGGCCCAGCCCTGGGTGATCGAGGTCGTCGCGAAGAACTCCAAGGAATTCCCCGACGGCAAGGGCATCTACACGGACGGCTACACCGTGATGTGCGACATGAGCAAGGTCGTCCGCGAGCAGGCGAAGGCAAAGCAATGAGCGTCGCAACCCTCTTCAAGTCGATGACGGCCCCGCGCTGGATCATCCTCGTCGGTGGCCTCGGCGCGCTGACGCTGGGCTACAACGGCTGGCGCCTGCACCAGGAGCGCGCGATGCTCGAGGCCGCGCTCGAGCCCGACGGCCTCGTCGAGCGCACCGCGGCCAAGATCCAGTCGCTCGGCAAGCAGATCACCAAGCTGCAGGCCGACGCCGACCGCGAAGGCCTGAGCGGCCAGACCGAGCCGATCCTCTACTTCCGCGGCTTCGCCTCGGATCCCAACGTGCGCCTCGGCCAGGTCGAGGTCACCGGCCCCAAGTCGCAGTCGATCATCAAGGGCACCGAGGACCTCCAGTACACGATCCGTCCGCAGGCCGACAAGGGCTTCCCGCGCGACCGGATCATGAACTACCTCTACCTGCTCGAGTCGCAGTCGCGGCGCGTGCGCGTCACCTCCATCCAGCTCACGGCGGAGGAGAAGAAGAAGGAGTGGGAGCACACCAACGACATGTGGAAGTGGAATATCGAGCTCACTTCCCGCACCAAGGTCGAGACCAAGGCGCCCTGACCCGCGCCCCAGCCTGCGCCGCCCGGCGGCCCGGCTCCCTCCGCCCTCGCCACCCGTCCGCGTCCAGGACCGGGGTGGCGGGGGCGGCTTCGTTCCGTGCGTCCTGTTGCTCGCTTGGAACTTTCTTTCCGCCGGACCACGTTTCAGGGCGTTTCACGGGCTTGTCATCCCCGCGACGCGAAAGGGAAGCGAGGATCGACTTCCGACGCCGCATGGAAAGTGCGGGAACCACCTTGCCAGGATCGGGCGACTGCTGCGAAGGTGGAGGCACGGCAACGCCCGATGACTCCCATGTCGTTCTTCACAACGCTGGCGCTGGTCGCCCCGCTGCTCGCAGCGAGCCCGAGCTCACCCGCTCGGGTCCCGGCCACGCTCACGTACTCTCCTTACGCTGACGCCCGCTTCGAAGCCCTGCTCGCGGAATACCGCGCGGCGGAACAGGCCCTGAAGCAGGTTGGCAATTGGACCTCGGAGGCCCGCCGCGATCTCGTGGCGGCCTTCAACGTCCGCATGCGACCGCTGGTCGACGACGGCCACGGCCCCGCGACCGGCTGGACCCTGGCGCACTACGCGCACGATCCGCTCTCCAACCGTGCTCCCGAGGACGTCAAGCGCGAGCTGTGGTCGCGCGTCCTTCCGGCCGAGGCCGGGGCCGAGTGGATCTGGCTGCCGGAGATCCACAACGAGCGTTCCTGCGCCGCCGCTTCGGCGATGTGGCGTGCGGAGCTCGACCGCGATCCCTCCGGCCCGCTCGCGCGCGCCGCGGAACGCGCGCTTTGGCGCATCGAGAACCTCCAGATCGGTCGCGTGGTGCCGACCGTGTGCGGCGTCGACGTCGACGGCAACGAACTGTGCGTCGACGACTTCCGCGGCAAGCTCGTGGTGCTCGGCTTCTTCTCGCTGGAGCGCGACTCGACCGTGGTCGAACCGCTCGTGGCGCTGCAGCACCGCTTCCAGTCCTCGCCGCTCACGCTGATCGGCGTCGCGCGCGATGCGCACCCCAACACCTTCCGCAAGCTCGCCGACCACCGCGGCGTGCGCTTCCCGACGATGTTCGAGAGCGGGCCCCAAGGCCGCGCCATGAACTCGCTGCGTCTCGACCAGCCGCCCAGCGCGCTGATCCTCGACGCGGAAGGGCGCCTGCGCGAGGTGCTCACCGACCCGAGCCAGCTCGAGTCGACCGTCCGCTCCTACCTCCGCGATCGCCCGATCGCCGAGGGCGGCGCGATCACCAACCAGTAAGACCCCGAGAGGACTTCAGCCACCCCGATGATCCCCCGTCGGACAGGTCTCGACAGCCTGCCGCTGGTCGTTGTGGCATCCGTCTCCGTGGCGCTCGTCGCCTGGGCCGGATTTGGGGGCCCTCGTAAGCTCGACGCCGCCGGTGGCGTGTCGACGGTGGGGTCGGAGTTCACGTCCTTCGAGCTCGCGAGCGCGCCCGCGGCCGGGGATCCCGAGGGGTGGAAGGCGCTCGCGGTCGAGTTCGCCGGGCGCGTGCTCGCCGAGCCTGCGACGCTCGCCCAGGTCGCCCCGAAGGCCGCGCCCTCGCTCGACGAGCAGGTCCCGCAGCGCTTCGAGCTGCGCGGCGCCGACGGCTCGGCGCAAGTCGACGGATGGGTGCTCAACGGGCGCCCGCACGGCCGCTGGGTCGTGTGGCAGCGCGACGGCCAGCGCCTGTTCGAGGGCCGCTTCGAGCACGGCGTGCCCGACGGCCAGTGGACCTGGTGGTTCCCCAACGGGCAGGTGCGCGCCGAGGGCGTGTTCGCCAACGGGCTGCCCGACGGCGTGTGGCGCGAGTACCACGAGGACGGCCGCGACGAGTCCGAGCTGCGCTACAGCCAGGGCGAGCTCGACGGGCTCGCGCACGAATGGTGGCCGGGTGGCCAGCTCAAGACCGAAGGCGCCTACGCCGTCGGCGAGCGCGAAGGCGAGTGGGAAAGCTGGCACGAGACCGGCGACACGCGCGCTCGCGGCAACTACGTGCAAGGCCTGCGCGACGGCCCGTGGATCGAGTGGTACGACAACGGCGCCCAGTTCCTCGAGGCGACCTACGAACGCGGCAAGCCCGACGGCCTGTGGCGCGAGTGGTATCGCAACGGCCAGATCAAGACCGAGGGACGCTTCCAGGACGGCAAGCGCGAGGGTCAGTGGACCTTCTCGAACTTCGACGGCAGCACCGACCCGCGCACGGGCCTGTACGACCAGGGCTTCCGCCAGCGCTGAACCTGCAGCGCGTCAGGTGTTTCGACTTTCGAGCCCGTTCCGCGGGCTCGCTTCGTTTCCGCGCTCGCGGTGAACGCGCCGGCGAAATGCACAAGGCGCCCCGGCCGCGCGAGCGACCGGAGCGCCTCGTGATGGAGTGCTGCTCGCGAACTACTGCGCCAGCGCGGCGTCGATCGCCTTGCGCAGGTCCTTGTCGTCGGGCGACGTGCGGCTGCCGAAGAACTTGACCGTCGTGCCGTCCTTCGCGACGAGGTACTTGCCGAAGTTCCAGCCCGGCAGCTCGCCCGTGCGGCTCTCGAGCCACGTGTACAGCGGCGCCTGATTGGGCCCGCTCTTCGTGCTCAGCTTCTCGAACAGCGGGAACGAGACCGCGTATTCCGACGTGCAGAACTGCTGGATCTGCTCAGGGCTTCCCGGTTCCTGGCCGCCGAAGTCGTTGCACGGGAAGCCGAGCACGCTCAGGCCCTTCGGCCCGAGCTCGCGGTGCAGCGCCTCGAGTCCCTTGTACTGCGGGGTCAGGCCGCACTCGCTCGCGGTGTTGACGATCAGCACGACCTTGCCCTTGTAGGCCGAAAGGTCGGCGGGCTTGCCGTCGAGCGTGCGGAGCTGGAACGACTGGAAATTGGCGGGAGCGGTGGTGGGCGTCATCGGGGTTTCCTTCGAGGCGACGTTGGAGGAGGACTGGGGCGCGGTGTCGCTCGAGGAGCTCGAGCAGCCGGCGACGAGCGCGGCGAACGAGGCCGCGGCGAGGATCGGGAGACGCATGGGGATGGACCGTGGGTAGGGGAGGGGCGGGACGGGGAGTGTAGGCCACTCTACGCACGGTGCGAGTGGCCGGATTCGCGGCGCCACCACGCCGCCCCAGGCGCGCGCCGGTTTCCGCACCGGCCGCTGCTCGATCGCCAGCGCGTTTTGCCCCAAAAAGCCCGCTGGGTCGCAATTGTGCCGTCACCGGCCAATTCGCAGTTTGGCGGCGCGTGCGGCGGGCCTCGACAGAAGTGCGTAGTTGCGCGAGGAAGCCGAATCGGCCCTGCCCCTTGAAAAGCGACCTGCGCGGACGCTTCAATTTCCGCCATGAACTCTCAGCAACTCGACCAGCAGATCCGCGAACGCATTTCCACCTTCCTCGAGCAGCTCTCGACGCTCGTCCGCCAGTCGGCGCTCGAAGCCGTGCGCGAAGCGCTCTCCGGCGGCGCCGTCCCGGCGCCCGCGCGCCGTGGCCCCGGTCGTCCGCCGAAGGCCGCTGCCGCCGCGGCTCCCGCCGCCGCCGCGCCCAAGGCCGCGCGCAAGACCGGCAAGCGCGGCAAGCGCTCGAGCGAGGACGTCACCGAACTCGCCGCGCAGGTCTACGACTACATCTCCAAGAACGCCGGCCAGTCGATCGAGGAGATCGGCCGCGGCATGGGCAAGCCGACCAAGGTCCTCAAGCTCCCGATCAAGAAGCTGATCGAGGCCAAGAAGCTCAAGACCACCGGCCAACGCCGCGGCACCCGCTACAACGCCAAGTAGCGCACGTCCCCAAGTCCCTCCCACCCAAGGCCGCGCCCGCATTTCGGGGGCGGCCCTTTTCGTTTTCGCGCCCCCGTCCATCATGCGGCCGCGCTGTACACTCGCCGCATGCCGCGCTTCGCTCGCTCGCTGCGCTCGCGCTTTTCGCTCGTCTTCCTCGCGCTGCTCGCCGCGCTCAATCTCTTCATCGCGTTGCTGAGCGCGCTCGAGGCGAGCTGGGGCGCATGGCTGATGCTCTACGGCGGGAGCGTGCTCCTCAACCTCGCGTTCTTCGTGCCCAGCGCGCTGCTCGCCCGCAACTTGCGTCGTCGCGGCCACGAAACCCCGGCCGCTCGCGTCCTCTTCGGCCTGACCCTCCTGTTCGCGTCGCTCACGGAACTCGCCCTCGCCGGCATCGACCTCCATGGCTGCTGAGCCGCGGCCCGCTCGCGCCAACGTCGCGCCACTGCTCGTCGCCGCGCTTGCCGGAGCCTGCGTGGGTGCCCTCGCGACACGCCTCCTGCTTTCCTCCGACGAGGCACCTTCGACGTCCGCTTCCGCCGCCCCGTCGGCGCAGTCGTCCGAGGCTCACACGCATCTCGCCGATGCCGAGCTCCGCCGCCTCGCCGATCAAGTTGCCGCCCTTTCCGCAGCGCTCGAATCGAATCGCGAGAGTGCCGACCTCGCCGCGCCGCCCAGCACCGAATGGCTGGCCCAGCTCGAAGCCCTGATCGCCGCCCGCGCCAACGCCACCTCCGCTTCGTCCCCGCCGCCTGCGCCGGGTTTCGCGACCTTCAGCGACCTTCACGCCTCGATTCGCGCCGAGCTCCAGACCGCCCTTGCCGGAGAGGACCTCGAATTCCGCGAAGCCCGTGTCGCGCTCGAGGAGCGCCTCGACAAATCGCACCGCCTCTGGCCCATGGCCAAAGTCCTCTCGACCTATGGCGCCCCCTCGCACGTCGCCACCTCCGACCTCGGCCTCCAGCTCGACTACCACCTCGAGGCCCCTTCCTATTCCGACCTTCCCGAGCCGCCCTGCGTCCGCTTCCTGATCCAGGAAGGCGTGGTCGCCGAAGTCCAATTCTCCCTCGAACGCTGACACGAGCCCCGAATTGGCTTTTCCGCTCGAGCAGCTCTCCCGGCGACCCGTGGTCGGCAATTCGTGATCTGTCGCGGTGCTCCACCCGACATCCGATTGTCGTGCGTTCCGCCGCCGCCCCGCCTCGTCGCCGCTCCTTGTCCCGGGCCGGAATTCGCCGATATCCGCCGTCCTTGCCCAGCTCGCCCGCGCTCAGGTGGTCAGCATCGGGGCGCATCGACGAAGCCGCTCGATGGATTGAATCGCCTGCGTCGAGAGCGCCCAAGCTCGCCTGCGCACGGAAGGGCCGGTCCAACTCCAGCCCCCGAGCCGTGCTCCCGCAAAAAGCAAGAGCACCCGGCGCTTCCCCGAACCGGCCGTCCCATTCCGGCGGGCCGCGCGTGGGGGTGCCCAGGCACTTGGTGAAAGCAGCGCGAAGTGTTGGCGATGGCGCTCAAGTCGTTGTGAAACAAGCATTTGTGCGCGATCTGCACGGTTGCGGCCAATGTACGCCTTGTGTCGCCCAGCTCCGGGTGCCCGTGCAGCCACGGAATACGGGCATGGAACGCCCTCACCCTCGCGAGTTCGCTTGCCCCTTCTCCGACTGCCCCTCCAACGCCGGCCAGGACCGCCGCCAGCACGTCGTGCGCCACTCCCGGCTGCGCACGCGCCGGGGCGTGCGCTCACGCCTCTTCTGCCGCCGCTGTCGACGGACGTTCCTGCCGTCCCACGGCACGCCGTACCACCGCATGCAGCGCCCGCGCCGGGCCTTCGACGCCGCGATCCTGCACCTTTGTGAGGGAGCCTCGCTCGCGGCCGTCGCGCGCTGCCTCGGGGTCGCTACGAGCACCGTCAGCCGCTGGATCGAGCGCGCCGCTCGCCACGCGCGGGCGTGGGAGGAAGAGCACTTGGTGGTCAAGAACCCGGTCGAGCTCCAGCTCGACGAGCTGCACAGCTACGGAGCGGCGCGGGAGGTCCGCTCGTGGGTCTACAACGCGCTCGAGGTCTGGACCCGCCTCTGGCTCGCCTCGCGCGTCGGCACGCGAACGCTGCGCAACACGCTGCTGTTTTCCCGAGTGGTCCGCTCGCGCTGCCGGAGCGTGGCCGCGCCAATTCTCGTCATCACCGACGAGTTCAAGTACTATCTCCAGTGCCTGCACCGGACGTTCGGACCCGCGTGCGTCTACGTGCAGGTCCACAACCGCTACGCCCACGGCCGCATCGTGCGCTCGCACGCGAAGCTCAAGCTGGGGAACGCATGGACGCTCGAACGCGCTCGCGAACGCTCCGAGGACTCGAAACGGCCGAACACGGCCTACATCGAGCGTCTCAACCTGCACATCCGCCGCTCGTGCGCCTACCTGCACCGCCGCACGCCCTCGCCGATGCGCAAGCCGCAGCGCCTCGCCGACGCGCTCGACATCAACCGCCTGCACTACAACTTCGTGCGCCGGCACGGCTCGCTGCGCTTCGGTCGCGAGTGCCGCACCCCCGCCATGCAGGCCGGCATCACCTCCCGCCCGCTGACCCTGCGCGAGATCTTCTCCTGGGTCCCGCCGCTCCGGCCCTATGCGCCCCCGGTCAACTGGTCTCCGACCCCCGTCCAGGACGACCGGTGAGCGGGAGGCAACAACACTTCCCGCAACGTGCACCCATTCGGAAAATGAACGACTGTGTTTGCGGCGACGGGGATGAAACATGGGATCCTGAAGTTTGGCCCGGGTGCGGCACGCGGCTCCCCGCGCCCTTGTGCCCAGCAGTGTTCACGGAATCCTCGCCGCCTTTCACTCCGTGTTCGTGCTGCAGCCGCTTTGGTGTCTAGAACCGCCATCCCGTTTAGCCACGAGAGATTCCTTCCGTGAAAATCAATCTTGTCATCATACTCTCATTGACGGTGTTGGCTTCGGTTGTCTATTTCGCCGTTCGGCAACAGCCAGTTGTAGAACACAATGATGCCGCGGCCGCCAACTCGACTGGAGCGGACGGCGGAAGGTCGACGCCTGCTGGGGACGCGCCGGAAGTCGTTACCGCCCAGTCAGTATACGCCGATTCCAGTTGGGCACAGTTCGTGACATACGACCCCAATCGCAAGGGCATTCGGGTGCACAACGATGAACTAGACCCTGTTGCAGGGACTTGGCACAGCTCTAGTTCTCACATTTCCTGGCCGTATCCGGTCAGGTATGCCGCGTTTGCTACGCCCAATCGACTGTTCGCATTAGGGGAGGGCCGGAATGGGACATTTATCATAGAGTCCGTCGCTATCAACGCGCCTGCCGGTGCTTACGATTTCAGCCGAATCGTCGGAGGGCCGACACAGTCAAAGCTGGTTGGTGGACAATTCATCGCCCCCGGAAGCCGAGATCCTGTCACTGTCGACCGCGAGGAACTATTTCGATCAAGTTCCTACGGCGAGATTGTTGCTATCTGTCCGGACCCGGACTCTCGATTCGTGTTGTGCGTCGCCCTGCCATCGTCAGGGGGCGCTCAAGCGCTGCGGATCGATGTGCCAACAGGAGATGTGTCGATCGTCGCCGATCAGACGGCGGTACCGACCTTGCCGTTCATTGGCCACCTTGGGTCAGTCTCCCACGCCACTCGGGGGCTGGCCTATGTTGGGCTTCCCAATCGGGCGCCCCACTACATGCCGCAGTATGTAGTCTTCATTGACGCCGATCGAAACGGGCAAATCGATCAGTCTTTGGATCTCAGCGAGTCGGTCTTCGAATTGCATGGTTACTTTGATCCGTCGCAGCTAGACGGTCGAAATTGAGCTGTGTCCCGGGTGATGGGCGAGCGCCATGTATAATGCTGTCGAGCGAACTGCTTCATGGGCCGATGACACGGCAGTGCGCAACGGGCAACGGGCTCGTCGGCCGTTGTCGCCAGTGGCGGACGTGACCTGAACTCCGCTCAGAGAGCACTTCTCGGCCCTGGCGAGATTCCTGCGACGCTGCCAAAAGCACATGCCGAGATCACTGCGCTCTCGCATGCGCAGGCTGTTGGCGCGACGCCTCAGGCCATTGCGGTCACACGACCGATCTGCTCGAGCTGTGCGAAGGCGATCGAAGCGAGCGGCGGCACTCTGACCAGCCCTACAACCGCAGTCTGGTAGGATCCGCCATATGCTCAAGTTTGACGAAGCCGCGCTGACCTCACAACTCAGCCAACTGTCGCGAAAGTTGCGGGTCATTTTTGCCGCGGCCTGCGCGGAGCGACTCGCTCCAGCATATCGGTGCTTCGTGAGCGCCGATGGGGCCAATCACCCCAACGAGCTGGAGCGGGCCTTGCAGGACGTGTGGGATAACCCGGAGCGGACCACAAGTGCGTACGATTCCGAGGAAAAGATAGACGCTCTCATAGAATTGATACCCCAAGAAGAGAACGTTGAAGCTCCACGGAGTCAAGCCGCATCTAACGCGGAGAGTGCGGGGACCGCAATTGTCTACGCTTTGCGAACCCGACTGATCGGGGGGCCGCGGGAGGCTGTCTGGGCGGCTCGAGCCGCGTACGAGGCGCTGGACAACTTTATTATCAATACTGAGGGGATTAGTATCACTACTGCAGAAGGGGAATCTCGTGTTCTGATGCACCCACTGCTGCAGGCCGAATTGCGGCGGCAACGACGAGATTTGGATGAGCTTTGTTCCCCCACGGAGCCAAGCGTTGCGATCGTCGAGCGGTTGCGTGCGCGCGCAAGGGCTGACGCACACCGATTCCTGAGTATCTGATTCTGCTGTTTGGCACGCTCACTCCACTGGTAAAAGTTCTCGGAGTGGCACGTGGTCGTCCGCAGCTTCAACCCGGCAGGGCGAACCGGCCTCGCGGGGGCGCCCCGGCCGCAGCGCGCAACGGACGTCGGACCTGCTCGCTTCGGCGGACTGCGTCTGGGGCGCGTCGCAAATCACAGATGCTAATGTGCAATTCGACCGCAGCACGAAATGACCATATTCATGTGACCGGCAGCACCTTGCCCTGAGCCTCGAACTGTGCTCCCAAGCGGCCTCCTCGATCCGGGGGGGCCGCGCGCGTTGAGGGCGCCAGGGACGCGAGCGTGGGGGAGCCGGGACGAGCCGCCGGGACGCGAACTGTCCCCGCGGGGCCTTTGCGAGCGGAGCGCGATTTCGAGCTCGAACGGGCCGCAAAATGTGCCCGCGCGCGAACTTTCCAAAGTGCCGCCAACTGATCTGGGAGTGCCTCCTCTGCGGCGTTCGCGGAGCT
>JAPLOE010000102.1 GCA_026692705.1 Planctomycetota bacterium | reverse complement strand
CGCCGCGCTCGTCGCCGCGCTCGCTTCGATGACCGCGTTCCTGCCGCGCGACCCGCCGGGAACACGCGAGGGGCTCGCGACCGTATTCGAGAGCGACTCCGCCGCCTCCAGCGCGAAAGTGCAGGAATTTGCGGACGCTTCCGAGCCGACGCCCGTGCGCAACCTGCGCGTCAACGGAAAGACGGTCGCTTCGAGCGTGTTCATCGACCGGCGCCTGCAGTACCTGCTCGGCTTCGTCTCGACGCTCTCGCATCCGGAGCCGCGCAAGCTGCTCTGCATCGGCCTCGGCACGGGCATGACGTCGGCGGCGATGGCCGTCGCGGGTGGCGAACTGACCGTCGTCGAGATCAGCCCGTCCGTGATCGAGGCCGCGCGGCGCTTCTCGATCTGGAACGAAGCGCTGCACGAGCGCGACGACGTGACGATCGTCGCCGACGACGGCCGCGCGTGGCTCGCGCGCTCGAGCGAGCGCTTCGACGTGATCTCCGCCGACCCGATCGATCCGTGCGTGAGCGGTTCCGCGTACCTCTACACCGAGGAGTACTACCGCCTCGGCCGCGCGCGCCTCGCCGAAGGCGGCCTGATGTCGCAGTGGATTCCGCTCTACGATCTCGCACCGAGCGACATCTCCGGGATCGTGCGCACGTTCCGCCGCGTGTTCCCCGACGCGACCGCATGGGTGACCGGATACGACATGGTGCTCGTCGGCGGCGCCGGACCGCTGGAGGTCGAGCTGCCGCGGGTTGCCGAGCGCATGGAGGAGCCGCGCCTGCGCGCCCTGCTCGCCGACGTCGGCATCGAGACGCCCGAAGAGCTGCTCGCCTGCTGCTTCGCCGGCCGCGCGACGCTCGAAGTCTTCGAGGCGCTCTCCGACCGTCCCAACACCGACGACGATCCGTGGATCGAGTTCCACGCGCCGTTCTATTCGCACGGCACCTATCCGCTCGACGTCTACCGCTGGCTCGCCACGGCCGAAGACGCGCCTCCGCTCGCCGGCGCCGACCGTTTCCAGCTCGCCGCCGTCCTCTCCGAGCGCCGCCGCCTGCAGCAGGCCGCGCTCGCCTTCGTCACGTCGATCGAACAACGCCTCGGCTACGGCGTCTCGCGCACCACGTACACCGAAGCCCTCCGCGCACGCTGATCACTTCGCCGCTGCGCGCCAAGCCGCGAACGCATCGAGCGTCTCGAGCGCTTCGAACTCGCCGATGACGCGCGCGATCGCGCAGGCGAGATCGACCGACGGATGACCTTCGGCGCGCGCGATCTCGAGGCTGCGCGGATATTCGGAACCCTCGTCACGCACGCCGGCGGAGAGCAGGGCGTGCAGCTCGGCGAGCGACGCGTTGCGGCGCGCGGGATCGAACAGGAAGCGATACCACGCGATCTCCAGCTGCACGGGATCGCGCAGGTCCGTGCGGAGCGCGAGCGCGTCGAGCAGCGCGAGGCCTTCGCTGCGCTTGCCGGTCGTGATCAGGCACTCGGCGAGGTTGGTGCCGTGGCCGGGCTCGGGGTCGACTTCCCAGGCCACGCGGCGCAGGCGCTCGACCTCGTCGTCGGGACCGCGGCGGCGCTCGAACAGGAGGCGCGCGAGGTCGCACACGAGGTGCACGTGGCGCGGGTCGATCGCGAGCGCAGCGCGCAGGTGCTGCTCGGCCTCGTCGGGGCGCTGCAGGCGACGGTCGAGCAGCCGTCCCAGGCGCGTAAGAGACGTCGCGTGGCGCGGGTCGATTTCGACGGCCTTGCGGTAGGCGCGCTCCGCGAACTCGTGCTCCTTCAGCTCGAGCTCTAGCACCTCGCCGATCGCGAGCCACGGGTGCACGCTCTTGGGAAAAGCCTTCGCGTAGCGCTCGTAGGTCTCGATCGCACCGCGCGGGTCCTTGCGCAGCCGACGGCGCACGTCCGCGAGCTCCCACAGCGCGTGCGGATCTTCCGGCGCCTCGTCAAGCGCGAGCTTGAGCTGCTCCTCGGCGCGGTCGGCGTCCTTGCGCAGCTCCGCGAGGAACTCGGCGAACTCGGCGCGCACCCAAGGCAGCGTGTAGCCCGCTGCGATCGCGCGCGTGAAGAGCCGTTCGGTCTCGTCGGGATCGTGCTTGTGCTCGCGGAACAGCGACGCGAGGCAGGCGAGCGCCCAGCCATTCTCGGGCTCGCGCTCGAGCACGGCGCGGAACTGCGCCTCGCCGGCCTCGATGTCCTTCTTGTGGTCGGAGAGCAGCACGCCGAGCAGCACCGCCGGCACGCTCCACTCCGGCGCGACCACGATCGCGCGGCGGTAGAGCGACTCCGCGCGCGGGATGTCCTTTCCGTGCGAGCGCGCGAGGTTCGCGGCATCGACGAGCAGGCGCGGATCTTCCGGCGCGAACTCGAGCGCGCGCGAGAAGTACGCCTCGGCGCCGTCGTAGTTCTCGCGCACGTCGCGCAGCACGCGCCCGTACTCGTACAGCAGGCCCGCGTCGTCGGGCCAGGTGCCGAGGCCCTCGCGCAGCACGTTGAAGGCGCGCTCTTCGTCCTCGAGCTCCTCGCGCAGGAAACGCACGAAGCGCAGCTGCACGTCCGGATCGCGCTCCTCGAGTTCCTGCGAGGCGTTCCACAGGCGCTCGGCTTCCGCGCGGTCGTTGCACCGGTCGCCGTGGAAGCGTGCGGCCTCCGCGAAGGCCTCGGGATCTTCCGGCGCGAGCTCGAGCGCCACGCGCCACGCCTCGCGGCCGATCGCGAGGTCCGCGTGCGCGCGCCCGAGGAAGTAGGCGATCTTGAAGGCCGCGAGCGCGTCGTCGCCGACATGCTAGAGGGCCTCGACGTGCAGCTCGAGCGACTCCGCGCGCGCCCCGCGGCCGCGGTCGACGATGCGCCCGAGGTCGACGCGGGCCCGCGCGCGCTGGGGCTCGATCCGCAGCGACTCGCGCAGCCAGTTTTCGGCGCGCCCGAACTCGCCCTGACGCTCGGCGCACAGGCCGGCGTCGTGCAGCACGATCGCGTCGTCGGGGACGAGCTCGACCGCGCGCGCGAACAGCTCCAGCGCCCGCGCACGTTGCGCGTCGAAGCGCGAAAGGAAGCGCGCCGCGTTCGCCAGCACCTCGGGCGACTCCGGTGCCGCCTCCAGCGCGCGCTCGAACAGGCGCTGGGCCTCCTCGGGCCGTTCGTCGCCGAGTTCCCAGGCGCGCTCGACGAGCTCGTGCGCGCCATCCTGCTCGGGGTTCCAGCTCTCGTCGGGGACGTCGACCATGAGGGGCGAAGAGGATAGCGGCCGCGCGCGATCCGGGTGACCCGTCGTTATCCGGGCCGCAGGCGGGACTTGGCGCTGCGCGAATCCGGGAGGCGAGCGCGCTAGACTGTCGCTCCCGCTGGTCCTGTCCTAGGTTGCGGGCACCCCTCTGAGGAGATCGAGCGCTCGAATGTGCGGATTCATCGGCATCTACGGCCCCAACGGCAGTGACGTGGCCATCGAGATCTACGAGGGCCTGCTCGCCGTGCAGCACCGCGGCCAGGACGCGGCCGGGATCACGACCTTCACCGACAAGTTCCACGTCAAGAAGGGCCTCGGGCTCGTTCGCGACGTCTTCAACGAGCGCAACATGGCGCGCCTGCGCGGCCCGATCGGCGTCGGCCACGTGCGCTACCCGACCGTCGGCGTCGGTTCCGACGAGGACGTGCAGCCGTTCCACATGGTTTTCCCGATCGGGATCGCCATGGCGCACAACGGCAACGTGACGAATTTCCTCGAGCTGAAGGAGCGGCTCGCGCTCAAGGGCGTGCGGCTGGGCTCGTCCTGCGACGTCGAGGTGATCCTGTACGTTTTCGCGCGCGCGCTCGCGGACCGGCTCAAGCCGACGCAGAAGCCGCAGCCGGAGGACGTGTTCGCGGCCGTCAAGGTCGTGCACGAGAAGGTCAAGGGCGCCTATTCGGTCGTCGCGATCCTCGCCGACGGAGGCATGGTGTGCTTCCGCGACCCGTTCGGCATCAAGCCGATCGTGTTCGGGCAGAAGCAGACCGAGCTCGGCACCAGCTACGCCTGCGCGAGCGAGTCGGTCGTGCTCGACGTCAACGGCTACGAGCGCACGCTCGACATTGGCCCCGGCGAGTGCCTGTACGTCGACGCCGCGCGCGTGATCCACCAGCGCAAGCTCGGCGACAAGCCGCACCGCCCGTGCATCTTCGAGTGGGTCTACTTCTCGCGCCCCGACTCGATGCTCGACGATATTTCGGTCTACCGCACGCGCCGGCGCTTCGGGAAGGAGCTCGCCGAGCAGTGGAAGCGCTCCGGCGCGCCGACGCCCGACGTCGTGATCCCGATCCCCGACAGCTCGCGCGAGGCCGCGATGGCGATGGCGGACCAGCTCGGGCTCCCGTACCGCGAGGGCCTCGTCAAGAACCGCTACATCGGCCGCACGTTCATCATGCCGAGCCAGGGTGCGCGCACGACATCCGTGCGCCGCAAGCTCAACACCATCCCGCTCGAGTTCGCGGGCAAGGACGTGCTGCTCGTCGACGACTCGATCGTGCGCGGCAACACCTCGCGCCGCATCGTGCAGATGGCGCGCGACGCCGGCGCCCGCAAGGTCTACATGGCGATCACCAGCCCGCCGCTCGTCAGTCCCTGCCCGTACGGCATCGACATGGCGACCAAGACCGAGTTCATCGCCACCAACCGCTCGACCGACGAGATCGCGCGCGAGATCGGCGTCGATCATCTCGTCTACCTCGACCGCGAGGCCATGAACGAGGCCGCGCGCGCCGGCAACCCGAAGATCGAGAAGTTCTGCAACGCCTGCTTCACCGGCGAGTACCCGACCGGCGACGTCACCCGCGAAATGCTGATGGCGATCGAGGGCGAGCGCTGCGACGCCCAGCGCGCCATCACCGCCGAGCCGGCCTCGCCCTGAACGCCGAGTCTTCCCTCAAGGATCCGATCCCGTGAGCGATCTCGCCCTGCTCGAACGCCACTCGCACGCGATCTCCCAGATCGCCTGCGAGTTCGGCGTGGCCGAGCTGTGCGTCTTCGGGTCGATCCTCCGCGACGACTTCCGTGTCGACAGCGACATCGATTTCCTCGTCGAATTCCAGCCCCAACAGCGCCCCAGTCTCTTCACGCTCATCCGCCTGCAACACCGCCTCGAGGACCTGCTCGGTCGGCGTGTCGACCTGGTCCCCAAGGACGGCCTCAAGCCCGCCATCCGCGCCTCGGTTCTCGCCTGCGCGCACCGGGTCTATGCGGCCTGACGAGCTCTACCTGCACGACATTCTTGCGGCGAGCCTCGCGATCTAGCGCTTTCTCGCCGGGGTCGACGAACTCCGCTTTCACTCGGACGAGTTGCTGCAGGCCGCCGTGCTCCAGAAGCTCACGGTGATCGGTGAGGCCGCAGCACGGATCAGCCGAGACTTCAAGCAGCAGCACACCGACGTCGAGTGGAGAACGATCGCCGGCTTGAGAAACGTGGTCGTGCACGAGTACTTTGCGAGCTCCTGGGCGACCATCTGGTCCACATGTACGGGCGACGTGCCCGTTCTCCGGAGTCAAATCTAGACCGCGCTGCGCAAGTCGGATCCGTAACTGCGCCGCCGTCAGGCTCGCGCGAGCGCGACGAGCTTGGTGAGCGTCGCGAGGTTGCGGGCGGTGCCGTGGTCGCCGAGCGCCTTGTCGAGTGCCTTCCAAAGCTTGCCGCCGAGGATCCCGTCGGGGCATTCGAGCCATGCGCACGACTTGCCGATGGCCAGCGTTTCGCGGCCGAAATCCTGCTTGGCGAGCGAGGCGAGCAGCTTCGCGTCGGCGGGGGACGAGTAGAAGGTCACGAGCGCCTTCGACGGGTCCTTCACGCCGCGCGCGAACGGACCGTCGGCGAGCGCGCTCTCGACTTCGGCGAGCGTGAGCACCGTGACCTGCGCCGCCACGCCGAGGCGCTTCTCGAGCACGGTCTCGATGCGTTCTTTCGCGCTGCCCTTCGTGAGTCTCGCACTCTCGAACACGACGTTGCCGCTCTGCAGCAGCGTCTTCACTCCGACGAACCCGGCGGCCTCGAGCTCGCGCCGCAGGTCCGCCATGGCGACCCGCTTCGCCTTGCCGACGTTGATGCCCCGGAGAAATGCGACGTGCTTGCTCATGGCGTGTGTGGGCCCTTTCGCGCGCGCGGGCTCAGCGATCGTAGGCGCCGAAGATCGTCGTGCCAGCGACCGAGCGCTGGAAGAAGCGCGCCTTGATCGCGAGGTAGTCGGGGTGCGCGAAGAATGCGTCCTTGCGGGCGCTGCTCTCGAAGTAGATCGCGAACACCCGGTTGATCGGGTGGTCGCTCTCGGACTTCAGCACCTTGCCCACGACGAAGTCGTAGCGGAACCCGCCGCCGTGCGCGGCGAGGAGCGGCGCCATCGCCTCGCGGTACTGCCGGTACGTCTCTTCGTCGGTCACGGTGAGACCGACCAACATTTCGTGGCTCATGGGAGCGGAGTCTAGTGCTCGCGACACCACCCGGAGGCCAGACTCAGCCGTCGTTCGCTTCGGATTCGTCCCGGTCGGGCTCGAGCAGCAGCGCACGCAGGAGTGCGACCAGCGCGCCCCAGGTGCGAGCACCCCGGGGACACGCCATGCATCAGGCACGCGCCGCAGAGCCCGTCGGCGTCAAGGCACGTACGCGAGCGCGAGAGCACTCGAGCAGTGCGTGGACTTGATGGACGGCGGGTCGCGGTGGCAGGCCTGCGCGAGGTTGTCGCGAAGCGTCGCAGCTCAGCAGCACTTGCCGTTCTTCAGTTTCTTGGCGGCCTCTCGTTCCTCGCCGACACGCTCCTGGAGCATGCCTTCGGCCTGCTTCTTGAGGCCCTTGGCCTGCTGGAGCTTGCTCCCGACGGCCTTGCCCACGCCGCTCTGCACCTTGCCGGCGGCGTTCTTCGCGGCACCCTTGATTCGATCGGAATTCATGTGCGTTCTCTCTGGTTCAAGTTGTTCTGAAACCGGGCGCGCGATGCGCGGGCCCATGGGCAAGTCTGGGTCCGCGGGGCGACGTTCGAGATCGACACTTGCACCGAGCTCGCGGCGGGAAGCTGCGTAGCGCGCGGCGTCGATGCGAGCCGCGGAGGCGAGGGCGCGACGCACGCGGGTATACGTCGTCGCACCCTCGACGAATCGGGAAGGCCTTCGGTGGAGCCGTGCCCTTCCTCGATCGCACTGCGGCTAGCGACCGGCCGCCTGTTTCGCTCGCGCGGCGCCGATCGTGGACTTCACGTGCCGGGTCTCCTCGGGAGGCGGCAGCACTGCGCGCATGCCGAGCGACTGGAACCACAGCTCGCGGGCCCAACCCGTCGGGTGGTAGAGGTGCTCGTCTTCCTCGAGCTTCTCGACGTGGGTCGCGGTGGCTTCCGAGAATTCCTGCCATTCCTCGCGCAGCTCGTCGTTCTGCACGCATTTCAGGGCCATGCGGTAGATCTGGACGCCGCCCAGTTCGTGCTCCAGCGCTTGGCACACGAGCTCGGTCACTTGATCCTCGGACAACACGCGTTTGGCGAGCTTCTTCATTTCAGCACAGCTTCTGAAGCGGACATGGAAACGGGGTGTCGCGCCGACAAGGCGCCGACGCGCGAAGTTCAGCGCGGCATCCCGACCAGCGGTCGGTCGAAGTGCCGGTGGCTCTGGATGGCGTCGATCAGCAGCGAAGTGAACTCGCGGAGCGGAGCGCCAGAAGCCGTGACGACCCCGTGGCTGCACGAGGCGCGCCCCTCACTGCCGGGCTCGACGACGACGCCTGCGGCCACGAGCAACTCGAGGCCTTCGTGCGTGGCTCCGATCGCCTTGGCGTGAGAGCAAGCCTCGCGCACGAAACGGACGGCGTTCGCGTTGGCGATGAGGCTCGCGACGGAGGCTGCGCCACCGGGAACGTAGACGGCGTCGTAGAAGACCGAGGCCGAGGTCGCCAAGGTGCGATTGACGTCGATGGGACGCCGCTCGACGGAACGAACGCGGCCGAGCGAGTCGGCGATCACTTCCACCACGGCGCCAGCGCTCCGCAACGAGCCCGCGACGGCATCGATGTCGTCCCCGCGCACGCCTTCGGACACGAGCACGCCGATCTTGCGCGTGCGAATCGAATCGCGCGCGGAATTCAGCAGGCTGAGCGCCGCGGACGCGTCGAGCTTGCGAACGGGCTTGAGGCCGCGCAGCTGTGCCTGCGCGTCGGCGACGTTCCTCGGGTCGAACGAGACACCGATGGAGCCCGCGACGTCGCGAGCGAGTTCCTCGTCGACTTCACGCAGCAAGGTCACCACGCGCTCGCGGATCGCGAGGCGCTCGACCTTCGCCAGCTCGAAGCGCAGGGCGTCGCGCAGGTGCTCGCGCTCGGGCGCGGACTGGCTGCGCAGGAACAGGCGGGCCTGGCTGAAGTGGTCGAGGAACGACGGGCTGCGCGCGCGGGTCTTGTGACCGTCGAGCACCTCGGGCCGGTGCTCGAAGCCCTCCGGATGCGGCGGCGCCAGCGCGGGCATGTTGCCCTCGATCGAATTGGGGTGGTACAGCGCCCGGCCGGTCGGGATGCGCGCGCGACTCGAGCCGTCCTGCTGGTGGTTGTGCACCGGCACGTGCGGGCGGTTGATCGGGATCTCGGCGAAATTCGGGCCGCCCAGGCGCGTGAGCTGCGTGTCGAGGTACGAGAACAGGCGCGCCTGCAGCAGCGGATCATCGGTGAAGTCGATGCCGGGCACGACGTTGCCGACGCAGAACGCGACTTGCTCGGTCTCCGCGAAGAAGTTGTCGGGATTGCGGTTGAGCGTGAGCTTGCCGACACGTTGCACGGGGACGAGCTCCTCAGGCAGCAGCTTCGTCGGGTCGAGCAGGTCGAAGCCGTAGGCGAGCTGGTCGCGCTCCTCGATCACCTGCAACCCGAGCTCGTACTCGGGGAAGTTGCCGGCCTCGATCGAGTCCCACAGGTCGCGG
>JAPLOE010000101.1 GCA_026692705.1 Planctomycetota bacterium | reverse complement strand
GCGCAGGCGACGCCCGAGCGCGCGTGGATGCCCTGGCTCCACAGCTCGAACTCCGGATGTTGCGCCTTGAGCACCTCCGCGCCGCTCTCCGCGTGTTTCCAGTCGAAGAAGCGGTGCCCGTCGGCGAAGCGGAACTCGTCGTAGGTCGCCTCGATCTGCTCGACCTTCAGGCCCTTCGCCCACGGGAAGAACAGCGTCGTCTTCGGGCCGCAGTAGTACTCGACGTGGCACTGCCCGCACACGAACGAGCGCAGCTCCTGCCGCGTGCCGTCGCTGTTGGGATCGTAGGGCTCGGTCCGCGGACCGGCGCGCCAGTGCTCGACGCTCTTCAAGTGCGGCACGGGCTCCGCGCTCGCCGCGAGCGCCGCGATGCCCTTCAGGAAACCCGGCCGCGTGACGCGCAGCTCCATCGTCTTCGGATCGTGGCAATCGACGCACGACACCGGGTGCACGCCGTCGGTGTGCACCTTCTCGGCGTTCGAGCCGCCGCCGACGGGATTGTTCGAGCCCGTCTTGACGAGCTCGGCGTGCGCGTCCGCGTAACTCAGCTTGCCCGTGGCCTCGAAACCCGCCATCACGTCGCCGTTGCCGAGCCTGCGATACGTCGGAATCACCGAGGCGTGGCAGTGCAGGCACGCACCGGGCTGCGGACGCTCCGTGACGCGCTTCGTCACTTCCTGGTCCTGCAGCATGAACGCGTGGCCGCGGCGGTCGCGGTAGTCGATCGAGAACGCGTAACCCGCGAACACGCGCGCCAGCCACGGGTCGCGCTCGAGCTTCTGCTCCGGCATGGCCTCGCTGCCGCCGAACTGCGTGCGCGTCGTGTCGGCCGTGCGCAGGTAGCCGTCGTATTGCCGCGGCCAGTTCATGCCCCACGGCGCGGGATCGGTCGTCTCCTCGGTGACGTCGACGAGCCGCACGTACGTGTTCTTCGCCTCCTGCTTGCGCTCGAAGATGTTCGTGAGCAACGCCGCGACCGCGAAGCCGGCCGCCGCGGCGACTCCGAGCACGGCGATCAGGACGAGTCGGCGGCGCGCGCCCGAAGGGGTAGGGGTCGTCATCGTTGGTCTCGTCAGTTGCGGGCGCCGTGACCGGCGCCCCGGTGGCAATGGACACACTGCACGGCATCGGCCGCGGTCTTCGCGCTGGCGAGGATGTCGTGCACGAACTCGCCGTGGCAGCGCAGGCAGCTCTCCTGCAGGATCGAGGCGTTGACCGGCTTGATCTGGATCGGCTCGTGGAAGTCCTGCAGCGTGAAGCCCTTCGAGTGGTGGTAGCCATTCGAGGCCTTCGCGAGGTACTTCGGCACGAAGTCGACCGGCAGGTGGCAATCGGCGCAGCCCGCGACCGCGTGGTGGGGCCCGCGGCTCCACGACGCGTACTCGTCGTTCATGATGTGGCAGTTCGCGCAGGCCCGCGGGTCGGTCGAGAAATAGCTCAGACCCTCGGCGTACTGGAACGTGTACGCGCCCAGCCCCAGTCCGAGCCCGGCGACGAGCGTCGTCGCGAGCAGCGTGCGGCGGAACGGTAGGCGGCGAACGGACTGGGCGGACATCGCGTACGCACCCTAGCGGGGCTCGGCAGGCCTCCCCCTGCGCCGAAGGGCGTAGTTTTTGGATGCGGCGCTATCCTCTCGTCCATGAACGTTCCGGCCCCGCTCACGTCGCTCGTCCGCGGCGTCCACCACATCGCCATCGTCGTCCCGTCGATCGCCGCCGCGCGCAAGACCTACGAAGGCGTGCTCGGACTGACCGCGAGCGAGCCCGAGTTCGTGCCCGAGCAAAAGGTCAACGTGCTCGTCACCTACGCCGGCTCGCAGCGCATCGAGCTCGTCGAGCCCGCGAGCGACGACTCGCCCGTGACGAAATTCCTCGCCAAGACCGGCGGCGGCCTGCACCACGTCGCCTACAAGGTCGACGACGTCGCGGTCGCGATCGCGGCCTGCAAGGCGGCGGGTCTGCGCTTGATCGACGAGAGCCCGCGCAACGGCGCGCACCACACCCGCATCGCCTTCCTGCATCCCTCCGCAATGGGCGGCGTCCTCACCGAACTCGTGCAGGACCCGCACTGAGCGCGTCAGAGCGAGCACACCGGAATACTGAGCCAGAGCGATTTTTCCTGCAAACTGCGGCCTGCGTCGACGGCCCCGCCATCGACGCAGGCCGCAGGTTGCAGGGAAAAT
>JAPLOE010000100.1 GCA_026692705.1 Planctomycetota bacterium | reverse complement strand
CTTGCCGCCGCGCACGCGCAGGGCGAGATCCCGCTCACCGCCGGCCTCCAGAAACGCGACTTCCTCTACGTGAACGACGTCGCCCACGGCCTCCTGCGCCTGGGCGCCGTGCACGAACCCATCCCCGAGCGCGCCCTCAACATCGCCACCGGCCAGCTCACCAGCGTGCGCTTCTTCGTCGAGACCGCCGCCGACACCTTCGGCATCGACCGCTCCCGCCTGCGCTTCGGCGTTCTTCCGACGCGCGTCGAGGAAATGCAGCACGACCCCGTCTCCACCGCGCGCCTCGAGGCGCTCACCAACTGGAAACCCACGACGACGATCGCCCAAGGCCTGCGCGAGACCGCGGCTTTTGCTCGCGTGAATCAGGCGGACGACGACGGGGCTTGACGCAATCAGCGGGTCGAAGGAACATCCGGGACATGGTCGGGCGGCACATTCGCGCGGGAATCTGGCTGGGCTTGGCCGCACTCGCAGGTTGTGCGAACGGGCCTGAGTTCGACGTAGAGCAAGTCCTCACACGGGGCGAGCAGGCTTGCGAACGACGTTACGGTCTGGAAGCGCGGCAACATTTCGAGAGTGTGCTCGAGGTGGGTTGCGAGTCGCAGCAGCAGATGCGGCGATTGGTGCTCGGGCTCGCGAAGAGCTATCAGCTCTGCAATGAGCCGGGGAAACTGGCCGCGCTGGCAACGTGCCAGGAGGTGTCGTCGCTGGAGGCTGCGGACTGCCTGCTCGTCGCGACGGATCTACAGGATTGGTATGGCTACGCTGCGCTTAGGTTCTGCGACGCGGGTCTCG
Organism: Planctomycetota bacterium; assembly: GCA_026692705.1. Lineage (GTDB taxonomy): Bacteria > Planctomycetota > UBA1135 > UBA1135 > F1-120-MAGs118. Next base: position 13,103 of record JAPLOE010000100.1, on the reverse strand, counting down.
TCAAGCGCGGTGCTGACGAGAATGTCGATCGCGCGCTCGAGGCACTCAGCGCGAAGCTCGAGCTCAATCGCCAAAGGGGATTCGACCTTCCGGCGCTGCTTCCGCTGTGTAGCTACTAGCGGCTGTTTCGTGCTGTCAAAATACGTAGCCAGAGCAGTTTCTTCAGAAGTAGGCTCGTGGGGGTTCGAGGCGTGCAGTGCGCTCGTGTCGCAAGGCCGTGAGGGGTGTGAAAGGCGCAGGCCTCGGCAGGGAGGATGAACGGTGGCCAAGAAGCTCGTGTACTCGTCAACCGCTGTGGCGATTATGGGTGTTGCGCTGGGCGCCTTCTTCGCGGGGCGTTGGAGCGTGAGCGGGGGGACGTTGGCGGAAGCGCCAGGCCCGAAGGTGCAGGACGCGCCTGAGACCCGACCCGCTCAGGCCGAGGTGGAGAATCCGATCGCCACGAGGGACCCGACTCAGGATCGAGTGCCCGTGCCGGTTTCGCCGTCCCCGGAGGCCAGCGTCGTTGCGAAGGATGAAACGCCGGTGTCCCCGCTCGACGCTCCGTCGCAGACCAGGGGACGGATGTTCGAGCAGGTCGCGTACTACGAGAAGTCCCCTCTGTTCAACCCCGAGGGGCGCCTGCTGGCGCGTGCGGACAGAGACCGGCTCTCCTTGGAACTGCAGCAGCTCGAGAACCGGCTCGTGAGGGCAGAAGCCCGGGCCATGATGAACATCGAGTCCGCAGCGAAGGTCAAACGTGACTCCGGAGGAGCTCGCCCCGCCGATTCTGAAGCGGTCAGCGTCGCCCCGGGGGCGCTCGCCACGCAGCTGAGCCTGACGGCCGAGGGCGTCACCGCGGTGGACATCTACCCGGAGGAGGTTCCCGAGGCGGACCGACTGAAGTCGGAGTTCGACGCGATCCGGGAGCAAGGACTCGCACTCATCCAAGCGTACTTCCAAGGACAATGACAACCGGCGACGCAGGCTTCGGCCCCAACCGCCTGGGCGTCGACTGAACGCGGAGTAGGGGGCCGGAGCAAATTCCTCTGCAATCTGTGGGGCCGGAAGCCTCCGGTGAGTGGGGCGGGGCAAGTGATAGTCAAGCGGAGGTCGTGGGGCAGCCAGCGCGACGCGATGTCGCGTTCGGCGAAGGCGCTGCGCCGGTCTGCACTGTGACACGATTCGATCAGTCAGCCGCCGCGCGACCACGGCCGCCGTCCGCAGGGAGCTCCTTGCGCAAAAGGCGTCGGCCTGATTACCCTCAACCCACGGTCCAGAAAATCTGGAGCGGTACAGATCCCATCTGCCAGTGCTACGCTCCGAGCCCGAATCCCGTCACAGCGCTTGCCCGCATCGTCCCCCCATGTACAAGAACACGCTCATCGCAGTCCTCTCCGTGGCGGCCTGCGCCACCGCCCAGACGGCCGCACAGGCCTCGCAAGCACCGTCCGATCCGCTCGAGCGCACGGTGCTGCCGATTCCCGCCGTGCCGTTCCAAGGGACGATGGGGCTGCGAACGAAGGAATCGACTCCGTCCTTCCAGCGAGGCATCTCCGCGCCCGCCGGGGCGCCCAACGTGGTCCTGATCCTGATGGACGACATCGGCTTCGGCGAGACGTCCACGTTTGGCGGCCCGGTCAGCACGCCGACGCTCGACCGGCTGGCCAGCAGTGGGCTGCGTTACAACCGTTTCCACACCACCGCCGTGTGCAGTCCGACGCGGGCCGCCTTGATCACCGGTCGCAACCACCACTCCGCGCATACGGGAGCGGTCACGGAGATGGCGACGGGTTACCCCGGTTACGACACCTTGCTCGGGAAGGACACGGCCTCGATCGGCGCGCTGTTGACGCTGAATGGCTACAACACGGCCTGGTTCGGCAAGAACCACAACGTGTCCGACTGGGAGTCCAGTCAGGCTGGGCCCTTCGACCGCTGGCCGACCGGTCTGGGCTTCGAGAAGTTCTACGGCTTCATCGGGGGCGTGGCCAACAACTGGCGCCCGGCTCTGATCGATGGGACGACCCCGATCGAACCCTACCTCGGCAGACCTGACTACAACCTGGACTTCGACCTCGCCGACCACGCCATCGACTGGATCCGGATGCAGAAGACGGTCGCCCCCGAGAAACCGTTCTTCGTCTACTACGCGACCGCCGCTGGTCACGCGCCGCAGCAGGCGACGCCCGAGTGGATCGCGAAGTTCAAGGGCCAGTTCGACGGCGGCTGGGACAAGATGCGCGAGGAGACCTTCGCGCGGCAGAAGAAGCTGGGCATCATCCCCGCGGATGCGCAACTGACTCCGCGGCCGGATGCGATGCCGAGCTGGGATTCGGCCAGCCCGCGCGAGAAGAAGGTGTACGCGGCGATGATGGAGCTTGCCGCCGCGCACCTCGCACAGGCCGACTACAACATCGGTCGCGTGCTGAACGCGATCGACGAGATGGGGCAGACCGAGAACACGCTGGTCATCTACATCGCCGGCGACAACGGCGCCAGCGGCGAAGGCTCGCTGCACGGCGCCTTCAACGACATGAACATCGTGGCCCAGAGCCAGGAGACGCTGGACTACGTCGAGAGCCGCATGCCCGACTTTGGCACGTGGAAGTCCTCCAACCTGTACCCGGTGCCCTGGGCCTGGGCCATGAACACGCCGTTCCAGTGGACCAAGCAGGTCGCCAGCCATTTCGGCGGGACGCGCAATGGCATGGTCATCTCCTGGCCCAAGCGCATCCAGGCGCGCGGCGAGGTTCGCTCGCAGTTCCACCACGTGATCGACATCGTCCCGACGATCCTCGAGGCTGCAAGCCTGCCGCAGCCGGTCAGCGTGAACGGCTTCGACCAGCGTCCCATCGAGGGCGTCAGCATGGCCTACACCTTCGACGATGCGAAGGCGCAGGGTCGCCGCGTGACCCAGTACTTCGAGATCTTCGGCAATTCGGGCGTATACCACGACGGCTGGTTCGCTTCGACGACTCCGACGCGCCTGCCGTGGAGCGGCGTAGGCAACGACATGGACGTGATGACGACGAAGTGGGAGCTCTACCACCTCGACAAGGACTACTCGCAATCCAACGATCTTGCCTCGCAGATGCCCGAGAAGCTGCGCGAGATGCAGGTGCGCTTCTACGCGGAAGCCGCCCGGTACAACGTGCTCCCGATCCAGACTTCCGCGGCCGAGCGTTTCGGCGAGGGCATTCGGCCGAGCCTGACGGGGGATCGCAAGTCGTTCGCCTACATGGCTGGCATGAAGCGAATCCCCGAGGGGGCCTCGCCGAACATCAAGAACCGGTCCTGGTCGCTCACCGCCGACTTGACGATCACGGGCGAGAATTCGGGCGTCATCGCCACCCAGGGCGGGTTGTTCGGGGGGTGGTCGGTCTATCTCGAGAAGGGCAAGCCCGTTTTCAGCTACACCTTCGCGGACGGCTCGAACTACCGAGCCGTCAGCTCGAACGCCCTGTCGAATGGCCAGCACTCCGTGCTGATGCGATTTGCCTATGACGGCGGGGGAATTGGCAAGAGCGGCACGGCGACCCTGCTTGTCGACGGCGCCGAGGTCGCGAGGGTCCGTGTCCTCAAGACGATCCCGTTCCGGTTCTCCACGGAGGAGACGCTCGACTTCGGCGAGGACACCGGGACCCCGGTGGACCTGTCCTATGACGTGCCGTTTGCGTGCACGGGCAAGCTCGGCAAGATCGTCATCAACCTCGACTGAGAGCTCGCGAAGATATGAGGATACGAGCTCTCAGGTTGCTTGTTGCGCAGTCGCCTCTCGGCGCCGGACGGCGAGCCTTCCCACGCCCCCCGCGGCGCGGCAGTGCCTTCCCGTGATCAACCCACACGCCCGCAAGCGGACCGTCCGCAGGCTGGTGCGCTGGGATCGGAACAAGCTTCAGAAGTCGATGATCTTCAGGCCAAACTCGACGCCCCAGTCCCCGGGCCGCTCGCCGCCGAAGAACATCGAGGGCTTGATCGTGAGAATCGACCTGCCCCCGAACGCCTTCCCGAGAACGTAGCCGTAGGTGACGGCGAGGCTGAGATACTCCTTCTCTGTCTCCCAATCCGCGTTCAGCGCAGGGTCGAACGTAAGAAGTTGCCGGGGATCGGCCAGCTTCGGCACGTAGTAAACGTCCATCGTGGTGGTGTTGACGTCGGCGCGACCACCGTCACCCCACAGGCTGACACTCTGTACGAGCGAAGGCGCCAAGATGGCACCGTTGTCGAGGAAGCGCGCCGCGATGAAGGTGCCCCTCGCGACGTTCTTCCCGGTGCCGAGTTCGTCTCGAGACGCCGTGTCGAACACCATTTCTCCCTGCGCCACGAACCCGCCCTCGCGCGTCAGGCCGAAGACATGACCGACTTGCAACGAGGCGTCACCCAGCCCGTAGTCGTCGTTCCCGAGCGCGTCGACCGACGCGACGGGCACACGATAACGGAGGCTGTAATCTTGCTTCTCTCCCAAGGGCTGAATGTAGGTCAGTCGAAACGTGTCGCTCTCGACTCCGTGGTTCAGGTCAAGGGTCTCATATTGCACCTGCATGGAAGTGAGCACCCTGGTCGGGTCGGTCCCGTTCTGGGACGACGCTGGCTGGCCCTCCGCGGACGGGGCTGGGGACCGGACTCCGGTTGCGGCGCAGCCGAGGCCGGTGGCGCTGGCGCAGCTGAGCGAAAGAAGGGGCAGGAGATGGCGCAAGGACCGAGAGCGTGCTCGGGGGTTGCGGTGCGGGTCGGCCATCCCGACAGCAGACCAAGGAAGGGCGACGCGGGGAAGTGCCGGTTTTCGTCGCGAAAACATGACGCGAGGACGAGAGCGCACGTCGCAGGACCGCAGGTTCGCGCTCGGCGGGTTTGCTTGCGAGTTGGCGTGGTCATCCGGATCAAGTCCATCACCTCCCAAGCCACGCCAACCACGAAGCCAGGGCAGCACTTTCTGCACCTAGGGGCGGAGGCCGAAAGCGATGCCGGCGATGCGAGCGGACGTGGGTGGAAAAGGTTGCGAGAGCGAGGGAGTTCGGGCGAGGCGTTTGCTCGCGGGCGCAACGCGTCCTAGCCTTCGAACGATGACCACTGCGCGTCCGATGCACCGTCGTCGCACCACTTGCCGGGCTTGTGGGGGCGGCGATCTCGAGCTGTTCCTGCCGCTGGGCAACGTGGCGCTGGCGAACTCGTTTTTGAGGTCGCCGGCGGAGTTCGAGGGGGAGCTGCGGTTCCCGCTGGACGTGTACTTCTGCAGGGGCTGCAGCATGGTGCAGCTGTGCGACGTGATCGATCCGGAGGTGCTGTTCCGGAACTACCTGTACGTGACGGGGACGTCGGACACGATCGCGAAGCACAACGTGGGCTACGCGAAGACGGTGGTGGAGCTCGTCGGCGGCGGCAAGGACGCGCTCGTGGTGGAGGCGGCCTCGAACGATGGGTCGTTGCTGAAGTGCTTCCAGGCGCACGGCGTGCGGGTGCTCGGGGTCGAGCCGGCGACGAACATCGCGGAGAAGGCCAACGCGGCCGGCGTGCCGACGACGAACGAGTTCTTCGACGCGAAGAAGGGCGCGGAGCTGCGCGCCAAGCACGGGCCGGCGAAGGCGGTGATCGGCAACAACGTGCTGGCGCACGTCGATGATCCGGTCGATTTCCTGCGGGGATTCAAGGCTTTGCTCGGGGACGACGGGCTCGCGATCTGCGAGGTGCCGGAGCTGGCGGAGTTCGTCGAGCGGCTCGAGTACGACACCGTCTACCACGAGCACCTCTCGTACTTCTCGGTGACGTCGCTGATGCGCGTGTGCGAGGAGGCGGGGTTGCGTGTGGTGCGCGTCGATCGCGTGCCGGTGCACGGTGGTTCGGTGCGCATGTACGCGGCGCCGGTCGAGCGGGTGCGCGAGCACGCGCCCGAGGTCGTCGCGCTGAGCGCGCAGGAGAAGTCGGCCGGCATCGCGTCGGCGGAGCGGCTGCGGCGGTTCGCGCGCGAGGTCGAGGCGCAGCGCGCGGGGCTGCTCGAGCTGCTCGAGAACCTGCAGGCCGAGAGGCGCACGGTCGGGGCCTACGGGGCGCCGGCCAAGGGCAACACGCTGCTCAACTACTGCGGGATCACGACGCGGCTCGTGCCGTGGACGGTCGACAAGAGCCCGCTCAAGGTCGGCCTGTACACGCCGGGGTCGCACCTGCCGGTCCTGCCGGCCTCGGAACTGCTCGCGCGGCAGCCGGACTTCTGCCTGATCCTGGCCTGGAACTTCGCCGAGGAAATCCAGCGCCAGCAGGCCGAATACGCGCGCCGCGGTGGGCGTTTCATCCTGCCGATCCCGCGCGCGCGGGTGCTGTAGCAGGGCGGGTCCCGGGCGGGGGAGTCGAGCAGCCTGTGGCGGCCCCCCTCTCGAGAGTGCCACAATCGCCGGGAGAGCATCGCCTCTCTCGACCATGACGCTACGCCCCGCCCTCGTCGTTCTCCTCGGCCTCCCCGCCTTCGCCCAGGTCCAGCCCGACGCGGTGCTGCTGCGCACCCCCGACGTCTCGAAGGACAAGATCGTCTTCCGCTACGCGAACGATCTGTGGCTCGTCGACAAGACCGGCGGCGTCGCGCAGCCGCTCTCGTCGCCCCCGGGGCCGGAGTCGAACCCGAAGTTCAGCCCCGACGGCACGCGCGTCGCGTTCTCGGCGGGGTATGACGGCGGTACCGACTTGTACGTGCTCGACCTCGTCGGCGGCGTGCCGCGGCGCGTGACGCACCATCCCGGGGACGAGCTCCTGTGCGACTGGCAGCCCGACGGCAAGGGCCTCGTGTTCTCCTCGAACGCGTGGTCGGGCCAGCGGCGCGCGCCGCGCCTGTACCGCGTGGCGCCTGAGGGTGGTGAGCCCGAGGCGCTGCCGGTGCCCTACGGTGCCTTCGGTGCGGTCGACGAGACGGGCTCGTGGCTCGCCTACACGCCGGATGCGAACGACTTCCGCAACTGGAAGCGCTACCAGGGCGGCCTCGCGCAGGACATCTGGCTCTTCAACCTCGTCACGTTCGAGTCGCGGCGCATCACCGACCATCCGGGCTCCGACGTGTTCCCGATGTGGCGCGGGCCGGAAGTGTTCTTCGCGAGCGACCGCGGCGCGAAGGGCCGGATGAACCTGTGGCTGTACGACCTGCAGCGCAAGAGCACCGAGCCGGTGACGGAGTTCGCCGACAGCGACGTGCGCTCGCCCTCGATCGGCCCCGACGACATCGTGTTCGAGTCGGGCGGCAAGTTGTGGCGTTGCGAGCTCGAGTCGCGCGTCACCGCGCCCGTCGACGTGGTGATCCCCGGCGACCGGCCGCAGCTCTCGCCGCACACGCTGGTGGTCAAGGATCAGGTCTTCAGCCTCTCGCTCGGGCCGACCGGCGCGCGCGTGGCGGTCGAGGCGCGGGGCGAGCTCTTCACGGTGCCCGCGGGCGACGGCGTCACGCGCAACCTGAGCGCGTCCGACGGCGTCGCGGAGCGCTATCCGGCCTGGAGCCCCGACGGCTCGCAAGTGGCCTATTTTTCCGATCGTTCCGGCGAATATGAGCTGTGGGTGCGTCCGGCGGACGGCAGCGGGCCCGAGCGCCAGCTCTCACGCCTCGGCCCCGGCTGGCGTTCCGCGATCGCGTGGGCTCCGGACTCGAAGCAGCTCGTGTTCGCGACGACGAAGGGCGAGCTGTGGCACGTGCGCGTCGAGAACGGCGAGCCGCGCCGCATCGTGACCTCGCCCAACGACGAGACGCTGCGCGTGACGTGGTCGCCGGACTCGCGCTGGATCGCGTGGACGATGCGTGCGGACACGTCGCGCCTCGCGGCGGTGTGGGTGCACGACCTCGAAGGCGGCGACACGCGCCGTGTGACGAGCGGCCGCTTCAACGAAGGCGATCCGGCCTTCGATCGCGACGGAGACTGGCTCTACCTCGTCGGCCAGCGCGCGTGGCGCGACGTCAACACCGAGCTCGGCGAGTCGTTCGCGTTCCTCGACAGTCAGGTGCTGAGCGGCATTCCGCTGCGGCGCGACGTGAAGAATCCGCTGCTGCCCGCGGACGAGCGCGAAGGTTCGGCGCTGCCCAAGGCGGACGAGCCGAAGAAGGACGAAGCGAAGCCGGCCGACGGCGCCGTCAAGCCGGTGGTGATCGACTTCGAGGGCATCGAAGGGCGCCTCGTGCAGTGGCCGGTCGAGCCGGGCACGATCGCGGGGCTCGCGGCTGGCAAGGGCTGCGTGTACTACCTGCGCGGGCCGGGCGCGGGCTCGGAAGGGTCTGCGAAACTCGTGCGATTCGAGCCGGGCGCCGAGAAGTCCAAGCGCAAGGAAGAGGTCGTGCTCGAGGGCGTCGACGGCTTCGAGCTCTCGGCCGACGGCAAGAAGCTGCTCGCGCACGTGGGCGAGGACTGGCACGTCGTCGAGGCCGCCGCGGGACAGAAGGCGGAGAAGCCGCTCGACCTGTCGGGCCTCGTGCTGACGGTCGACCCGCGCCGCGAGTGGGCGCAGGTGCTGGCCGACGTGCGGCGCATGTACCGTGCGTTCTTCTACGACGAGAGCATGCACGGCCTCGACTGGGACGCGGTGTGCGCGCGCTATCAGGCGGCGGTCGCGGACTGCAGCTCGCGCGATGACGTGCACTTCCTGATCACCGAGCTGCTCGGCGAGATCAACTGCGGCCACGCCTACAACTACGGCAACGAATCCGTGCCCGAGCGCGCGGGGCCGGGCGAGCGCGCGGGCCTCGTCGGCGCGGACTGGAAGCTCGAGCAGGGCACGTTCCGCATCGCGCGCATCCTCGGGCAAGGCAGCTCCGATCCGCGCGCGCGCGGGCCGCTGGCGGAGCCGGGCGTCGACGCGCGTGCGGGCGACTGGCTGCTCGAGGTCAACGGCGTCGCTCCCGACGCCTCGCGCGACCTCGCCGCGGCGTTCCTCGGACGCGCGGGCCGCGCGACGGAGCTCGTGCTCAACCAGGCGCCGCTCAAGGACGGCAACGAGCGCCGCATCGTGGTCGTGCCGATCGAGTCCGAAGGCGCGCTGCGTTACCGCGACTGGGTCGAGGCGCGCGCGAAGCGTGTCGACGAGCTCTCGGGCGGCCGCATCGGCTACATCCACGTGCCCGACACGGCGACCGACGGCCGGCGCGAGCTGTTCAGCCAGTTCGCCGCAATGCACCACAAGGACGCGCTCGTGATCGACGAGCGCTGGAACTCCGGCGGCTGGTTCCCCAACCCGTTCGTCGAGCTGCTCGGACGCAGGCGCACGAACTTCTGGGCCTCGCGCGGCACCGAGGACTGGATCACGCCGGAATTCGCGCACCACGGGCCCAAGTGCCTGCTGATCAACGGGCCCTCGGGCTCGGGCGGCGACATGTTCCCGTACCTGTTCCGGCAGGCGGGGCTCGGAAAGCTGATCGGCCGCCGCACGTGGGGCGGGCTGGTCGGCATCCGCGGCGAGCCGCCCTTGGTCGACGGCACGTCGATCAGCGTGCCGAGCTTCGGCTTCTACGAGCTCGACGGCACGTGGGGCGTCGAAGGCTACGGCGTCCCGCCCGACATCGAGGTGATCGACGACCCGGCGCTGATGGTGCACGGCGAGGATCCGCAGCTCGAGGCCGCGGTGCGCCACCTCAAGACCGAGCTCGAGAGCTTCGAGTTCCTGCGCCCGCGCCGTCCCACCGGTCCCGACCGCCGCGGCTCCGGCGTCACGCCGCAGGATCGGTAGGAAGTTCCTTCCAGTTCGAGTCGGCCCTCAAGGCCGCGTCCATCCCGCCCCGATGGGGAGAAACCCCGAGGAGCGCCCGCACACCATGTCCCCCAAGCGAACGATGAAGTGGAAGAAGGAACAGGTCGTCATCCTGTGCGGCGGCGAAGGCACGCGCCTGCGCGAGGAGACCGAGTTCAAGCCCAAGGCGCTCGTCGAGGTTGGCGGCCGGCCGATCCTCTGGCACCTGATGCGCATCTACTATCGCTGGGGCTACCGGCGTTTCGTGCTGTGCCTCGGTTACAAGGGCGAGCAGATCAAGGACTACTTCCTCAACTACCAGTGGCACGACTCGGACTTCACGCTCGGCCTCAAGTCGGGCAAGAAGGTGATGCACACCGAGGACGGTGACATCGAGGACTGGGAGATCACGTTCGTCGAGACCGGCGCGAAGACGCAGACCGGCGGGCGGCTCTTCCGCGCGCGCGAGTACATCGAGACTCCGACGTTCCTGTTCAACTACTGCGACGGGCTCTCGGACATCAACCTCGACCGGCTCGTCGAGCACCACAAGAAGCTCGGCAAGCTCGCGACGCTGACGGGCTTCCACCCGCGCTCGCGCTACGGCGAGGTGTCGGTGGACGGGCGTGGCATGGTCACGCACTTCCAGGAGAAGCCGATGATGAACTCGCTCACGAGCGGGGGCTTCTTCGTGATGCAGAAGGGCGTGTTCGACTACCTCGATCCCGAGTGCATCCTCGAGACCGGGCCGCTCGACCAGATGAGCAAGGACCGCGAGCTCGCGCTGTACCAGCACGACGGCTTCTGGTTCTCGATGGACACGTACAAGGAGGCGCTCACGCTCAACGAGCTGTGGGCCAAGGGCAACGCGCCGTGGAAGGTCTGGCCGTGAGCCACTGGAAGTCGACGAACGTCCTCGTCACCGGAGCGAGCGGGCTGCTCGGCAGCGCGCTGTGCGAGGAGCTCGTCTCCCGCGGAGCGCTCGTCACCTGCCTCGTGCGCGACTGGGTGCCGCAGTCGCGGCTGCTCGGCACGGCGCTGATGGACCGTTGCAACATCGTGCGCGGCGAGCTCGAGGACTACGAGACGGTCCTGCGCACGCTCAACGAGTACGAGGTCAACACCGTCTTCCACCTCGGCGCGCAGACGATCGTCGGCACGGCGAGCCGCTCGCCGCTCTCGACCTTCGAGGCCAACATCAAGGGCACGTGGGTGCTGCTCGAGGCCTGCCGCCAGTTGCCGCGCCTCGTCAAGCGCGTGCTGGTCGCCTCGAGCGACAAGGCCTACGGCTCGCACGACAAGCTGCCGTACACCGAGGATGCGCCGCTCGTCGGCCGCTTCCCGTACGACGTGTCGAAGTCCTGCGCGGACCTGATCTGCACGAGCTACTTCCACACGTACCGCCTGCCGATCGCGATCACGCGCTGCGGCAACCTGTACGGCGCCGGCGACCTGAACTGGAACCGCCTGATTCCCGGCACGATCCGCAGCCTCGCGCGCGGCGAGCGCCCGCTCGTGCGCTCCGACGGCTCGTTCGTGCGCGACTACTTCTACGTGCGCGACGCGGTCGAGGCCTACCTCGCGCTGGCCGAACGCCTCGGCGAGCCGCGCTTCCACGGCGAGGCCTTCAACTTCGGCACCGAGGAACCCAAGTCGGTGCTCGAGATCGTCGCGCTCTTGCGCGAAGCGATGGGCCGCAAGGACCTCGAGCCCGTGATCCAGAACGAGGCGAGCCACGAGATCCCGCGCCAGTTCCTCGACTGCACCAAGGCGCGTGCGTGGCTCGACTGGCACCCGCGCCGCACGCTCGCGCAGGGCCTCGCCGAGACGATCCCCTGGTACCTCGCGAACCTGCAGGGCCGCGCGGAGTGATGGCGAAGTCGTCGCACCTCGTCGATCGCGAAAATCCTGCGCCGCTGCGCTCGCTTGCGACAAGCCGCTCGAACGCCTCTGGGGCGCTTGGATGAACCGCGCACGACGTGCGAAGCGCGCTCGCGAGTGGGAAAAACGTGGCCTGACTTCACAATCGTGAAGTCAAAGTCGTCCAACTCGGGTCTCGCGGTCGGATTGCGGCGGAGTCGGAGCGCGAGCGAGCGCGCGGGGCTTCCGGCGCCGTGTAGGATCGTCCACTTGCCGAAGCGGCTCCCCCAGGGTCTCGGAGGCCGGCGCTCCATCGCACGGGGGCGGCGGTTCGAACATGGGGGACCGATCTCGCTATCCCCCTCCCCGACGAACCCGCTCGCCGTTCGCCATGCGTGTCTTCCTCGCCGATCTCGGCCACAACCTGCTCACCAAGAGCTCGGACGTCTATCCGCTCGGCGTCGCGAACCTGGCGACGTTCGCGCAGGCCCACCTGCCTGAACTCGCGCTGGAAGTCTCTATCTTCCGAGAGCCTCAGGATCTCAAGCGCGCGCTCGACGCGGGCGCGCCGGACGTGCTCGGGCTGTCGAACTACGCGTGGAACGAGGAGCTCTCGAACCACTTCGCGATGTACGCGAAGGCGCGCTCGCGCTCGACGCTGGTCGCGATGGGGGGACCGAACTATCCGCTGGTCGATGCCGTGCGCGCGGAGTTCCTGCGCGGGCTGCCGGCGGTCGACGTGTACGTCGACGGGCCGACCTACGAAGGCGAGACCGCGTTCGTGAACCTGCTGCGACGCTTCGCGGAGTCGAAGCGGCGCATCGGCGGGCTGCACGAGGGAGCGGTGGCCGGCGTCGACTGGTTCGACCACGCGCACGCGACGTTCCACCGCGGCGGCGAGGTCGAGCGCATCCGCGACCTCGACGTGATCCCCAGTCCCTACCTCGCGGGCCTGATGGATCCGTACATCCCGACCGGCTACTTCCCGATGATGCAGATCGCGCGGGGCTGCCCGTTCACGTGCGCCTTCTGCAACTCCGGAGTGCGCTCGAACAGCCGCGTGTTCGCGCACTCGATCGACAACGTCAAGGCGGACCTGCTGTACCTCGCCGAGCGCGTGAAGCCGGAGACGACGCTGTGCTTCGCCGACGACAACTTCGGCATGTACGAGCGCGACGTCGAGCTCGCCGACTACATCGGCTGGCTGCAGGATCGCTACGGCTGGCCGCGCTACATCCGCACGACGACCGGCAAGAACAATTCCGAGCGCATCATCCGCGTCATGCGGAAGATCAAGGGCGCGCTGCCGATGACCGCGGCGGTCCAATCGATGAACCCCGAGGTCCTGAAGAACATCAAGCGCTCGAACGTGAAGCTGGAGACCTACGCGCGGATCCAAGCGGAGCTGCGCGAGCAGGGGATGCAGAGCTACGGCGAGCTCATCCTGTGCCTGCCGGGGGAGACGAAGGAATCCTTCCTCAAAGCCGTGCGGGACTTCATGGACTCGGGCGCGCAGCGCATCTCCGCGCATCAACTCATGCTGCTGCACGGCGCCGAGCTCGCGAACCCGGATTCGC
>JAPLOE010000099.1 GCA_026692705.1 Planctomycetota bacterium | reverse complement strand
GGCCTTGCGCGCCGCGCGCACGACCTGTTCCCAGGCGTGGGCTCCATCGGCGCCGAGTACCTCGAAGAAGGCGGACTGCGGCTTCACCGCGGGCACTCGACCGGCGGCGAGCTCGATCACCTCGCAGCAGAACTTCGCGAGCAGGCGCGCGCGCTCGGCTCGCGGCAGCGTCACGTCGCGTGCGGCGGCGTACTCCGGAGGCAGCAGGTCGAGGTGCGGGTCCAGGCCGACGAGGCAGGGGTTGCCGCAGCGTTCGATGGCGGCTTGGAGGCGATCGGCGAAGTTCACGGGGGCTCCTGAGGCTCCGAGGAAATCGGAGGGGGCAAGTCGAGCGGCGGATCCTAGCCCGCCAGGCCGACCTTCGAGCCTCGCTGTCGAAAAGACGGCCTCAGGGGACGGGAGCGCAGGTCTTCGGAGCGGCAGTGGGCTCGTCGCGCAGGCGCAGAAACTCCCTGGCCACTGCGTCGGCAACCGGCCAGCCCTTCTGACTGAGGCGCCAACGGTCGCCGGCGGCTTCCAGCCAGCCTTGCTCCGACAGGTTCCGTACGACCGGCGCTGAAGGGTCGCTCTGGGATGTTCTGGGGTCCAGATCGGCACGCGACCACGCCTCCGCGGCCGAAAGGCCCTCGGTCAGGCGCAGCCCGAGCCACCAGGTTTCTCCCAGCCGCGCCCAGCCGCCCGGGGTTTCCGACCACTCGAGCGCGTTGCCGCGTTCGGCGATTCGGCGCCGGTACTCCCCGAGGTTGCGCACGTTGCCAGCGCGAGTCTGCCCTATCTTCCCCACTGCCGACGGTCCGATGCCGACGTACTCACCGTTGTGCCAATAGTTGACGTTGTGTCTGCATTGGCGTCCACTTAGGCTGAAGTTGGAAATCTCATACGGACTCCGTCCGCTGCGCGTCAGACGCTCTCGGGTGGCCCAGAAGTACTCGAGTTCAACTTCGTCGGGATGGGGCGCCAGCCGGCCCTGGTCGAGCCAGCGCTTGAAAAGGGTCTCCTCTTCGAAGGTCAGGTTGTAGGCGGAGACGTGGTCCGGTCCGAGGTCGAGCACCGTGTCGAGGTCTCGCAGCCAGTCCTCAAGGCGCTGCCCGGGCACGGCGTAGATGAGGTCGACGTTGAGGTCGCGGACCCCGGCGGCCCGGGCCGCTTCGAAGGCGGCAAAGCTCTGTTGGACGTCGTGGACCCGCCCAAACAGCGCCAAGGTCTCGGGTCGCAGGCTCTGGAAGCCGATCGAGAGCCGGCGAACCCCAAGGTCGAGCAGGCAGGCGGCCTTGTCGCGGTCGAGGCTCTCGGGGTTGCACTCGGCGGTCACCTCGACCGCGCTCGAGCGGAAGCCGGTGACACGATCGAGTTCGTCCAGCAGGCGCTTCAGCCAGCGCGGCTCGAGCAGGCTGGGTGTCCCCCCACCGAGGAAGACCGTCCTGGGGTTGCGGGGCGCGCGCAGCTGGATCTCTCGCAGGATCGCCTCCAGCGTGCCATCGACATCCTGACCCTCAGCCGGAACCGAGTAGAAGTCGCAGTAGTGGCATTTCGCTGCGCAAAACGGCAGGTGCAGGTAGATCGGTGTCCCTTCGCGCGGCTCGAGCCCGTTCCTGTCGATCGTCTCGTCCGCGCTGTGGGTCACCGTCATTCACCGCCCATGACATTGTAGAGCTTCTTGAGCGCGTCCCGTTCGATCTGTCGCACGCGCTCTCGCGTCAGTCCGATCACCTTGCCGATTTCCTTGAGGGTCATCGGCGTTCCGCCTTCCGAACCAAGGCCGTAGCGCAGGCGCAGGATGGTGGCTTCGCGCTCATCGATCAGGTTCAGCAGGTCATCCAGTCGGCGGAGCAAGTCCGCGTCGAGGAGCTGCTCGTCCGGCGTCTTCGCGTCCTCGTCCTCAACCGTCTCCTGGTTGGCGGTCAGGCGGTCGAGCGACACCTGCGACCCAGCCGCCGAAGACTGAATCGTACGCTTGAGCAGGGGCCAGCTCTCTTCAGGGATCCCGAGTTCGAGTGCCACTTCCTCGACGGTGGGCTGGCGGCCCAGCGCAAAGTTGAGCTCGTGGCTCACGGAGCGCCACTTGGAGATCATCTCGGCCATGTAGCTCGGCACGCGGACCGACTTGACCGTGTTCACCAGCGCCCTGCGGATGGACTGTTTGATCCACCACGTGGCGTAGGTGGAGAAGCGGCACCCGGCCTCCGGGTCGAACTTCTCGACTGCCTTGAGCAGCCCGATATTGCCCTCGGCGATCAGGTCCTGCAGGGAGAGACCGCGTTCCGAGTACATCTTGGCGATCGAGACCACCAACCGCAGGTTGGCACGGGTCATGTGCTCGCGGGCTTGGGGGTCGCCGCGCCGAATCCGACGAGCGAGCTCACGCTCCTGCTCTGCCGTGAGCAGGGGCGTCTCGTTGATCTCGAGGAGATAGGTCTCCAGGCAGCGTTCGGAGGAAATGGCGGACTCCTGGGCCAAGGCCCTGCGGGGACGGGTGCGACTCGAACGGGATCGACCCCTCGGCTGGGTGGTCTTGAGCCGTCCTTGCACGTGCGACGAACGGCGCGGCAGAGGTTTCCATGGGCCCGTCGGCTCTGTTACCCTGCACAGCGAGACGCCATGAGCGCCGACCGACCGTTGGAGGAAGTCATCGTGGAGCCGGCCTTTGCCGTGCTCCTGCAGGACCATGCCGTCGGCTTCGCCCAGGCGTTCAACGCCCTGGAGGATCGAGGGCAGGAGCCCTGGTCCAAGAGAGACTTCTACGTGCTGTCCAGCGAGGCTGCGGCGCTGGAGACCTACCTCGATGACCACGGCGCCAAGTTCAACCGCACCTTCAGCCTGTTCCGGGAGCTCGTCGCCAGCATCCGCTGGCTGGCGGTCGCGGGCTTCAGCGTCTCCCACATGGACGCTCGGCTGGAGAGTTATGGGCTGCGGGCGTCCTTGAGCGAGGCTGAGTATGGCGACGTCCAGGGCTCGATGGCTTCGACTCGCCTGTTCCTGACGGCGGCGATCTCGTCGCTGAGCCGCCAGGCACGAGAGGAGTGTGGTCGGCTCTCGATCCGCTGGGACAGCGGGCGAGCGCTGGGCGGCCAGGGCGACGCGGGGTTGGTGGTGCGTCGCCTGCCGAGGAACCTGGGGCAGGAGGAGCTGACGGACGACACCCAGCGCATCGCGGAGATAGCGTCCAAGTACATCGCCGCCTGCGACATGCTCGACGGTCTCGGACTGGATCGTGTCCGGGAGGCTGAGGTTCGGCGGCGGAAGCTTGCAACCGTTTGCAAGGAGGAGCAGGCACGTGTCTATGAGGCCACGGTCCACAACCTCCAGTCCACCTACGACACCTACATCAAGCACACCGTGGTTGAGGGGCGTGATGAACGTCTGCCTCGACTCCGCGGCCACATGTCGGCCGCGCTGCACCTGCTCGAGGCGACGACCGTGCTCTCCCACTTCGTCGAAAGACACGAACTCGAGGTGCGTGGCGAAGCTCCCGAGCGGGTGATCGCGCGGCTTGTGGAGCGAGCGCAGGTCCAGGATGTCATCCTCAACCACCTGCTTTTCTGGGCCAACGTGCTTCTCCAGAGCGGCAGGGACACCGCGGAAGAGCTGCTCCCCAACTACATCGAGATGCGGGAGCTCCACGTGGAACTTCCGAGCTCGCTGAAGCTGCACGCCCGGCCTGCTGCGCTGATCGTCAACATCGTCAGCCACCACGGGACGCCGGTGGAAATGGAAGTCGCCGGCCAGAAGTGCAACGCGGGGTCGATCCTCGAGCTGCTGATCAACGTGGGCTCTCACCCCGAGGCGAGGGACTACCGATTCCGGGGAGACGTGAATCCCCTGCGAGACATCGGCCTGCTGTTCGAGCACGGCCTTGGCGAGCACGGGCTCGAGAACTTGCCCGCGCAGCTCCAGTACTTGAAGCCCAGCGGGCGCTGACGTGGTTCTCTAGACGCCCAGATACAGTCGATCGGCCAGCATCTGGGGCAGCCCTGCGGTCCGGATGCGATGGGCTTCGCGGTCGATGTCGTACGACAGCCGGTGGAGCTCAACGGTCTCCAGGGCCGAGTCAAAGAGCACGAACCCCGTGCGAGGGTCCTCGTCCCGGGGCTGTCCGACGCTCCCCACGTTCACCAGCGCCTTGATGGCGTCGCTCAGGTCAACCTGCGCTTCCGGAGTGAACGAGGTTTGGTCCGGGTTGTCCCGAAGCCGCAGCAGCGTGACGGGAACATGGCTGTGCCCCACGAAGCATACGGGAAGCGTCATGGCATCGAACGACGGGTCAGCGTCTTCCACCGTCATGATGTAGTCGAACAACTCCGGTCGATGCAGCGTGCCGTGGGCTACCGAGCAGTGCTCGAGGTTCCTCACGTAGGGCAGATCCGCGAGCCAGGCCTTCTCCTTTCGGCTCAGCACGCCGCGCGTCCAGCGGATGGCTTCCTTCGCGTGGTGGTTGAAGAAGGCCGTGTCCAGTTTGTCGACGGCGGCCGCGTCGTGGTTTCCCATCACAACTTCAGCCCCGATCTCCCGCAGCTTCGCGATGCACTCGGACGGCGCGGCGCCGTAGCCCACGACGTCCCCCACGCTCAGGATGCGGTCGACCCGCTCGCGTTCGATGGCCGCCAGCACCGTCTCGAGGGCGGTGAGATTGCCGTGGATGTCGCCCAAGACCGCGTACTTCATGGCCGCCTTCCGCGCCAAAGTAGCAGCGCGGCCAGCGGCGCGTAGATCGCGGTCAGTCCAAGCACAGGGAGCCAATCGTCGACCGAGGTGGTCGAAACGCTGAAGGCTCGGTCGGCGGTGGGCAGAGCTGGACCCACCCATGCGAGAAGCGCGATACCCCACGGAACCGCCGGGCCTTCCACGTCCAGCGCTTCGAGCGCGATCGACAACACGCAGAAGGCGATCGCCGAGAGCCCGCAACCCAGACCCCCACCCGAAGCGATCCCGACCGCGGCCACCACGCCAAAGAAGCAAGCTGCACCCAAGGCCTCAGACGTCAGACGCAGACCCTTCGGCCGGAACGCCCTCAGCCATCCACGGTTCCGCGCCTCCGACTGCCAGCCGAGCCAGGCCAGGCCAATTCCCGGCAAGGCGGCGCCCGCGCCGCCGACGCCCACGAAAACCCAGACGCCGGAGGCGGCGAGGACCGTGAGCGCGAGCTGTCGAGCTAGGGACTTCTGTAAAGGCATGCAAAATCCGGGATCACCTGCGACCTTGGGAGGGCTCGGTAAGTCTTTGCTTCTGTGGGCCTTGGGTCAACCCTGCGAAGCGAGGGCCTTGCATGGTATTGGACTCCGGGCGGTACGCGATATCTTGTGGACCGCGCCGAGGATTTGTTCCACGTGGAACAATCAGGCGCGCTAGAGCCGGAGGAGGACGAGGAATGGAACGGAGACTTGGCAAGGGGCTGGGGTCGCTGCTCGGTGGCGCTGTTGAGGAACAGGGCTCGACCAACCTCGAGCTCGTGAAGATCGATCCCAACCCGTTCCAGCCGCGCAAGTCCATGGACCCCGCGGGGCTTGAGGAGTTGCGCGATAGCATCTCCGCGCACGGAGTGCTTCAGCCGATCGTTGTTAGGAAGATGGGGGATAGATACCAGATCGTCTCCGGCGAGCGGCGCTGGCGGGCGGCGCGCTTGGCGGGTCTGGATCGCATTCCGGCGGTTCAGCGCAACGTCGTGTCCGACAGCGAGATGCTCGAGCTGGCTCTGGTCGAGAACGTGCAACGGCGCGATCTCGACCCGATCGAACGCGCTCGAGGGTTCAAGCAGCTGATGGATGCGCTGGGCATCACGCAGGAAGCGGTCGCCGTGAAGGTGGGCCTCAAGCGCGCGACGGTGGCGAACCACCTCCGGCTTCTCGACCTTCCCGAAAAAGTCCAAGTCGCGGTGGGCAAGGGCTTGATGAGCATGGGCCACGCGCGCGCGCTGTTGGGTCTGACGGACCCTGCGCGGATCGAAGCCGTGATGGAGCAGGCCGTCCGCCGCGACCTCTCGGTGCGCTACGTGGAGCGCTTGGTCCGTGACGAGGTGCAGGCCCCGAAGCAGGAGCTCGACGAGGCCACCGTGGCAACTCCGCCTTGGCTTGCGCAGGCCGAACGCCGTCTTGGTGATGCTCTCGGAACCAAGGTTTCCCTTCAGGTGGAGGCAGATTTCAGCGGTCAGATCCGGATCGATTTCTTCGACAAGGTCCAGCTGAACCGCCTGCTCGATCGCATCGCACCGCAGCCGCGCCTCGAGTAGCGCACGCGAAACAACAAGGGCGCGGTTCCGCGAGGAACCGCGCCCTTGTTTCGTCTTGGAGCCGCGGGGTTCAGGGAACCGTTTCGACGGCCGTCAGCACGACCGGCTTCTCCGGACGCCCGACGCCGTCGGATGCTTGGGCCGCGTTCGCGAGCTGGCGGACGATGTCCATTCCGTTCGTGACAACGCCGAAGACGACCCGCTGTCCGTCCATGTCGTGGCGGTCCGACGTGAGGATCGAGAACCGACTGCCCAAGCTCTCCTTGCGACCCGTGCCGGCGGCTGCCGTGAGGACGCCCTTGAAGTGGTACAGACCGGTCTCCTTGTAAGGCAGCACCTTGTCGGCGCCACCGGTGCCCCACTTGCTCAGGTCGTCTTCGCGCGTCAGCGGATCACCACCGTCAACACCCATTTCGAGGTCAATACGGTAGAACTTGGTGCCGTTGTAGTAACCCGCAGCCGCCAAGTCCAAGAAGCCCTGCACGTGCTCGGGCGCCCGGTCGCGGAAGAGCGTCACCTCGATGTCACCGAGTTCCGTCTTCAGGCGAACCTTCGGGGCGTCTCCTGCGGGCTGCGGGTTGGCGAACAGGCTGGGGTGTTGCTCTTCCCAAGCCTTGCGGGCCGCGATGCCCGACGCCCAAGCGGTCACCAGAGACTCCGAGGTGCCGTCCACGGCCCACACCTGCTTCACGAGCGGGTGCTCGGGGTACTCCGCCTTGAGCGCATCGAGCGCCGCCTTCGCCTCGTCGAACTTGCGCTCGCCGAGGAGCGCGTTCGCCTCCAGCCAGCGGCTCCAGGGACCGGCATCGGTGCCCTTCAGTTCCGTGGCGAGCGACGCCATCACGTCCGGCGCGGCCGTCGGAATCTTCGGGAAACCCGCGAGATCCGTGCGGCTGTCGACGGCTTCCCAGCTCTTGTCGCGCGCGGCTTGACGCGTGGTCTCGGCCTGGTGCCGGTAGATCACGTAGCCAGCGATGGCGAGGAAAAGCCCGAGACCATGCATCCAATACTTCGAGACGAACAGCTCGAACGTGGACTTCTCGGCGAGCGGCGCGAGCGTCACGGACGTGGCGCTCTTGTGGGTGGGGTTGGCCATCTTGGGGATCGAATCGAACCGAGACGCGAAGGCCGGCTCGGGGCGTGGCCACGATGCCGGACGGGCGCGCCCGCGGGGGCGGAAGTAGGGGAGCGTGGATTATAGGGACACCGCCCACTCCGACAACTCCCGCGAGGTGCGACCGGGACCCAGCCCCTTGCTAGCCTTCCTGTCGCCTGCGACCGGAAGCCGGTCGCCCGCCCGTTCTCCGACCGAACCCTGCCTTCCGCCATGCTGACCCCGACCGCCCTCCTCCTGCTCGCGCTGGCCCCTGTCGCCCCGTCCTCCAACGCCCCTGGCCCCGAGCTGGTCCAGGCCGACAAGAAGGCCGAGTACGAGAAGCGCCTCGCTGCCGCCGAAGGCA
>JAPLOE010000098.1 GCA_026692705.1 Planctomycetota bacterium | reverse complement strand
GACGTACGTCATCTCGATCGCATCGGAGAGGTTCGTCGACTTGCCAGCCGGCGGGTCGCGGAACCACGCCTGGACCTGGACCTTGTTGCCGGCCGACCACGGGTTGCCGAGCGAGCTCGGGTTCGCGGCCTGGAACGAGTTCCAGTTGAGCGAGAGCGAGCCCGTGCAGGCGTTGACCGTGCCACCCGAGGTCTGGGTGCCGGTGCGCTGCGTCGGGGCCTTCACGCACAGGAAGCTCGAGGCGTTCCACGCGACCGCGGCCTGGCCGGTGATCGAGTAGAAGATCAGGCCCGACTTCTGGCCTTCAACGTTCGCGACGGAGATGTTGCAGGCGTTGGCGGCGGTGACGCTCGGGTTCGCGTTGGCGCTGATCGTCGCCGCGCAACCGTTCGTGGTCGTGCCGGCGGTGCAGTACGCGACGGGCGCGACCGGACCGGTGACGCACAGTTCCCAGGAGGTGAGGAAGCCGAAGTCGACGGCGGTGCAAACGTCGTAGACCTTCAGGGTCCAGGTGCCCGAGAGCGCCGGGATCGAGGCGATCGGCGTGTTCTGCAGGCCGGCGCCGCCGTTCGGCCACAGGCCGAAGTCCTGGAGGTACGTGCCCGACGGGATCGTGCCGGCACCGCAGGTGGGGAACGCCGGAGCGGCGTAGCTGGTGATCGTGTAGTCACCGCCGAAGTCGTCCGAGCAGCCGCCACACAGGAACGTGTTGTCGCGCTGCAGGATGAGGTGGTTGGTGCCGGCCGGGTCCTGAAGGACGACCATCACGTCGGTGTTCCACGTGTGGGTGAGGCCGATCAGCTTGACCGCCGCGATCGTGTTGCCCGCAGGAATCGTGATCGTGGCCGACGAGGTGAGCTCGCCCGTGGGCAGGATGCTGCCGAACGTGCCGTCGACGGAACCCGAGGCCGGGAAGGCCGCGGCCGGGGCGCCACCCGCGAGGCAGTTCAGCGTCGGGAGCGGCGGCGGAACGCCGAAGTTCCCGATCGTCGACCAGGGGCCGGCGCCGACGTTGTTCACGCCGCGCACGCGCCAGGTGTGGGCACCGGCGGCGAGCGTCGGGAGCGCGTAGGGCGACGCCAGGATGCCGGTGGTGAGGTTGCCGTCGACCTCGAGGTCGTAGCTCGTGGCACCGAGCACGTTCGACCAGCTGAAGTTGATCGGCGGGAGCACGATCGTGTTGCCGATCGGCGCGATCAGCGTCGGGGAGCTGTTCGGCGCCTGGGCGTTGCCCGGCAGGCCGAAGCACAGTTCCCAGCTGGTCACGACACCGGTGTCACCACCGACCCAGTCGTACCCGTACAGCGTCCACGTGCCGCTCGAGATCGGGATCGATTCGATCGCGACGTTGGCGATGCCGTTGTTGCCGCTCACGTACGTGCCGAAGTCCTGCGTGTACGTGCCCGTCGGAGCGGGCGAGCCGCTGCCCCAGATCGAGGGCGCGAGCGCGATCGGGTCGACGATCGTGTAGCTGCCTCCGAAGTCAATGTTCGGGTCGGTGTTCATGCCGCACAGGATGTTGAACTTCGCGCCGGCAGGGTTCTGCAGCACGAACTGCATGTCGCCACCCCACGTGTGGGTGACGCCGTTGAGCTTGACCGACTTGAGCACGGTCGTGCCCGCGGGCACGGTGACGGCCAGCGACTGCTGGAACGGCGACGGAGGCAGCACGGTCGAGAACGTGCCGCCGCCGCCAGTGCCAGCCGCCGGGATGGCGCCGCCGGGGCCGCCGGTGATGCACTGGGCCGAAGCCGTCTGAGAAAGCGTGATCGCAGCGAGCGCGGCGACCACAGCGAAAGTCGTGGAACGAATCATGTTGGAAGGATCCTGATGTGGGGAGGCACGCGTCGGCCGAAGCTCGTCACGGGAGTCGGCGCTTACGCTGCTCTTTCGAGGCTACCCCCTTCTGCGGATTTCGGGGAGCCTTCGATTCACTTTGTGTCGACGCGCCTGCGGAGGGCGGCTCCAGGGGGCTGGGGCCGCGAAGTCCAGTCCCAGGACGAAGGAGGGCCGACCCCAGCGAACTGTGGCCGGCCCCAGAAGTGCAACAAGCCAGCGAGGCTGGCTCGCCCCCGCGCTCAGGGGGCGTACGTCATCTCGATCGCGTTCGACAGGTTCGTGGCCTTGCCAGCCGGCGGGTCGCGGAAGGTAAGCGCGTCTTTTCTGGCCGCTGCCTTGTTGCTCCTGCGGCCAGAAAAGCTCCGGGGACGCTTAATGCGTCCCCGGAGAGCGACCCCCCAAGCCGCGCGCTTCGCGCGGCGCGGCTGAGGTGGTTCCGCGACTCGTCGACAACTACGGGAGGTAAGTCATCTCGATCGCGTTCGACAGGTTCGTGGCCTTGCCAGCCGGCGGGTCGCGGAACCACGCCTGCAGCTGAGCCTTGTTGCCTGCGCTCCACGGGTTGCCGAGCGAGCTCGGGTTGGCGGTCTGGAACGCGTTCCAGTCGAGCGACAGGGCGCCCGTGCAGCTGTTGACGGCGCCGCCCGAGGTCTGCGTGCTGCTGCGCTGCGTCGGCGCCTTCACGCACAGGAAGCTCGTGGCGTTCCACGGCTGGGCCTGCTGGCCGTTGATCGAATAGAAGATCAGGCCCGACTTCTGGCCTTCGACGTTGGTGACCGAGATGTTGCAGGCGTTGGCGAGCGACACGCTCGGGTTGGCGCTCGCGGTGATCGTCGCGGCGCAGCCGTTGGTCGTCGTGCCCGCGGTGCAGTACGAGAGCGGACCGCTCGGCACCTCGAAGCACAGGCGCCAGTCGGTGAGACCGCCGCTGTCGCCGTTGGCCCAGTCGTAGATCGTGAGCGTCCACGTGCCGGTCGCGACCGGGATCGAGCCCAGCGCGGTGTTGAAGATGTTGAGCGTGCCCGAGGTCCACGTCCCGAACAGCTGGTTGTAGTTGCCCGGCGTGTGCGTCGCGCCCGAGCAGTTCCAGTTCGACTGGCCCGACTGGTAGATCGCGTAGTCGCCGGCGAGGTCGCAGTTGAGGCCGACGCTGCCGTTGACGCTGCCGGGGCGCGTGAACAGGTTGTGCTGCGTACCCGACGGGTCGGTGAGCACCATCTGCAGGTCACCGGTCCACGTGTGGGTCATGCCGACGAGCTCGACCTTGCCGATCTTCGTCGCGCCCGCAGGCACCGTGACGTTGTGGCTGGAGACGAACGGCGTCGGCGGCAAGGTGCCGGGCCAAGTGCCGTTGCCACCGGTGCCCGCCGCCGGAATCAGGCCCGAGCCGGAACCGTTGGGAACGCAGGTGACCGTCGGCGGCGGCGGCGGAGGAGGCGTCGGCAGGCCGAAGCACAGCTCCCAGTTCGTCACGGCGCCGACGTCGGCGGCGGCCCAGTCGTACACGTAGAGCGTCCACGTTCCGCTGGAGATCGGGATCTGCTCCAGCGGCGTGTTGTTGATGCCCGCCGAGCCGTTCGTGAACGCGCCGTAGTCCTGCGAGTAGGTGCCGTTGACGACCGGATTGCCGCCCGAGGCCCAGCTCGGGGCGAGCGCGATCGGATCGACCAGCACGTAATCGCCGTTGAGGTCGATGTTCCCCGCGCTCGTCTGGCCGCAGTAGACGTTGTAGAGGCCACCGGCCGGGTTCTGCAGGACGAACTGGACGTCACCGAGGTAGGTGTGCGCCGTGCCGTTGAGCTTGAGCGACTTCAGCGCGGTGGCGCCCGAAGGCACGGTCACCGCGAGCGTCGAGACCATCGGGGTCGGCGGAAGCGTGCCCGGAAACGCGCCGCCACCCCCGGTGCCACTGGCCGGGATCAGTCCGGATCCACCTCCCGAGACACACTGGGCGGACGCGGATTGCGCGAGAGCGAGTGCAGCGAACATCACTGCGGGTGCGAGGAGTTTGCGAGGAATCATGGGTAGTTCGTCCTGTGGGTCGACTCGTGGAAGCGAGCGCGTGCGGTGCAGAGTCCGCAGCTCCGTCGCTCGATGGGGCGAGGCTACTCCTGAGCACGCAACTGTGGGTGTCCGGCCTGCGGATTCGTGCGCAGAGTTGCCTGACTCGAACGGAACTCGCGAAACGCGAAGGGGCCGACAACCGCGCACGGTTGCCGGCCCCAGAGGAAGAGCGAGTCAGCGAGGCTGACCAGCTCGAGCGATCACGGCACGTAGGTCATCTCGATCGCGTTCGACAGGTTCGTGGCCTTGCCGGCCGGCGGGTCGAGGAAGGTAAGCGCGTCTTTTCTGGCCGCTGCCTTGTTTCTCCTGCGGCCAGAAAAGCTCCGGGGACGCTTAATGCGTCCCCGGAGAGCGACCCCCCAAGCCGCGCGCTTCGCGCGGCGCGGCTGAGGTGGTTCCGCGACTCGTCGACAACTACGGCAGGTAGGTCATCTCGATCGCGTTCGACAGGTTCGTGGCCTTGCCGGCCGGCGGATCTCTGAACCACGCCTGGACCTGGACCTTGTTGCCCGCGCTGAAGGGCTGGCCGAGCGCGGTCGGGTTGGCGGCCTGGAAGGCGTTCCAGTCGAGCGCGAGGGTGCCGTTGCAGGCGCCGACCGTGCCACCCGAGGTCTGGGTGCCGGTGCGCTGCGTCGGAGCCTTGACGCACAGGAAGCTCGAGGCGTTCCAGCCGACGCTGCTCTGGCCCGTGATCGAGTAGAAGATCAGGCCCGACTTCTGGCCTTCGACGTCCGTGACGGTGATGTTGCAGGCGTTGGCCGCCGTGACGCTCGGGTTGGCCGAGGCCGCGATGTCCGCCGTGCAGCCGTTCGTCGTCGTGCCGGCCGTGCAGTAGGCCACGGGCGCGACCGGGGCGGCGAAGCACAGGCTCCAGTCGCTCAGCGCGCCGACGTCGCCACCGGCCCAGTCGTAGATCGTCAGCGTCCAGTTGCCGCTGACGGTCGGGATCGTGTTGAGCGGCGTGTTGAACACGTTGTTCGTGCCCGTCGGCCACGTGCCGAAGAACTGGTTGTAGTCACCGGCGGTCAGCGTGGTGCCACCGTTGCAGGTGCCGATCGTCTGGAACCCGCTCGCGTGGATCTTGTACGTGCCCGAGAGGTCGCAGTTGCCGAGCGGACGGCAGACGAGGTTGTGGCCGACGCCCGAGGGGTCGGTCAGCACGAACTGCAGGTCACCGACCCAAGTGTGCGGGGTCGCGAAGTCGAACTGCACGGCCTCGATCGCCGTCGCGCCACCGGGAACCGTCACCGCGTAAGTGCTGGCGTACGGCGTGGCCGGGAAGGTGCCCGGGAAGACGCCGCCCGTGCCACCCGTGCCGCTCGCGGGGACCAGGCCGGCGCCGGTGCCGTTGGTCGTGCAGTTCGTCGGCGGCGGCGGCGGCGGGGGAGGCGTCGGCTGGCCGAAGCACAGT
Organism: Planctomycetota bacterium; assembly: GCA_026692705.1. Taxonomy (GTDB): domain Bacteria; phylum Planctomycetota; class UBA1135; order UBA1135; genus F1-120-MAGs118. The sequence goes on along the minus strand of JAPLOE010000098.1, from coordinate 893 downwards.
TCCCAGCTCGCGATGCCGCCGGTGTCGCCACCGACCCAGTCATAGGCGTAGAGCGTCCACGTTCCGCTCGAGATCGGGATCTGCTCGATCGGCGTGTTGCTGATCGAGGCCGAGCCGTTCGTGAACGTGCCGTAGTCCTGCGTGTACGTGCCGGTCGGAGCCGGGCTGCCGACACCCCAGATCGAGGCGGCCGCCGCGACGGGGTCGACGATCGTGTAGTCACCTCCGAAGTCGACGTTGGGGTCCGCCGCCATGCCGCACAGGATGTTGAACTGCGCGCCGGCCGGGTTCTGGAGCACGAACTGCACGTCGCCGCCCCACGTATGGGTGACGCCGTTGAGCTTGACCGACTTCAGGACGGTCGCGCCGCCGGGAACCGTGACCGCGAGGGTCGAGACCATCGGAGTCGGAGGCAGGGTGGCGGGGAACGCACCGCCACCGCCGGTGCCGCTCGCGGGGATGCCGCCCGCGGCTCCGCCGCCGACGCACTGGGCCGAGGCGGTCTGGGTTAGCGCCACGGCAGCGAGGAGCGCCGCAGACGCAATGAACTTCGTACGAACCATGGAGGGGCTTTTCCTGATGCTGATCGGATTTGATGAGCGCACGGGCGCGGTGTCCTGACCGCCCCTCGACCGCTCGGCTGTGTTGAGCCTACCCCGGTTTGGACGTCGGCAAGGGCAGCGTTCCGGAATTGTGCGGAGACACGCGTCGACGACTTCGGACAATTTCCGACTTCCTTGAGAACGGCCTCGGGGCCGGCTTCCCAGTGGAAACCGGCCCCGAGAGGGAGGGTCCGGAGGCCGCCGGCTGCCCGGCTCACCCCCGCCCGGCGATCAAGGAACGTACGTCATCTCGATCGCGTTGGAGAGGTTCGTCGACTTGCCGGCCGGCGG
>JAPLOE010000097.1 GCA_026692705.1 Planctomycetota bacterium | reverse complement strand
TGGCGGCGAGCACGTCGTCCAGCGTCTCACCCGCGAACGCGCGCTTCGCCGTGAGGCACTCGTAGAGCACGCAGCCGAAGGCCCAGATGTCGACGCGCTTGTCGATCGGCTTGCCGCGCGCCTGCTCGGGCGCCATGTAGGTCGGCGTGCCGAGCAGCCGGCCCGCCTCGGTGGACAGCACGCTGTCGGTGTCCGAGCCCCTGCGGCTCTCGATCGCGGTCTTCGCGAGCCCGAAGTCGAGCACCTTGACCCTGCCGTCGGGAGTGACGCGAATGTTCGCCGGCTTGAGGTCGCGGTGGATCACGCCGGCGTCGTGCGCGGCCTCGAGTCCTTCCGCGACCTGGCGCGCGACGTCGAGCGCCTCCTCGAGCGGCAGCGGCCCGCGCTTGAGGCGCTCCTCGAGCGACTCGCCGGGCACCAGCTCGAGCACGAGGAAGTAGATCGAGTCGACGTGCTCGACCCCGAAGATCTGCGCGACGTTGGGGTGATTGAACGACGCGAGCGTCCTGGCCTCGCGCTCGAAGCGCCGCAGCCGGTCCTCTTCCTCGGCGAACTGCGGCGGCAGCACCTTGATCGCGACCTCGCGCCCCAGCCGCGTGTCCTTCGCGGAGTAGACCTCCCCCATGGCCCCCGCGCCCAGAGGTCCGAGGACCTGGTAGTGAAAGAGCTCGCTTCCGGATTTGAGGGACATTCGGGGCTCACCGCAACAAGGGGTCCGTGAGCCGCATCGTCACGCGCACCCTGCTCGGTTGGCTGGAGCAATGTGCGCTCGAGGCCAGCTCAGCAGAGCAGACCGCGCGCTCCGGCGCCTTGATCTTCGCGCAGCGCTTCGGCTGCGCCGTCAGCCTCGTCGAGGACCGGGCCGGCGTCATCACGGTGAAGCGGCAGAACATGGCCGTCTCCCCCAATCGTGACAGCTTCCACTCGTCGGTCGGCCTGAGCTTCGCGCCCGGCAATCAGGTCGTGCTCCGGAACCGGAGCAACAACGCGGCTTGGCTCGCAGCGAGCAACACGATCGAGCGCAGTCCGCGCGGGCGGGCACGCCACCCACGAATGGCCGCCCGTGCCTCGGATCGCGGCCGTGGGCCGAGTGCAGCCGCGAACTTCAGCGCTGCGTCGCGTCGAGCAGGCGCACCTTGAAACTGCGGCCCTTCACCTTGCCCTGAGAGAGCTTCTGGAGGGCGAGCGGAGCGATCGAGCGCTCGACGGCGACGTACGCCGAGTGCTCGTTGACGTGGATTTTCCCGACCTGGGTCGCATTGAAGCCCGCGCTGCCCGTCAGCGCGCCGAGCACGTCTCCCGCGCGCAGCTTCTCGCGCCGGCCGCCGAGGATCTGGAGCGTGGCCATGGGCGGCTGGAGCGGAGTGCGGGCGCCGGTGCGACGCGGGGGAAGGTTCGCCCACTCGAACTTGACGCCGTGCGCTTGTTCGATGCGCTCGACGAAGACCTGCTCGCGCCGGCTCGCGAGGCTGAAGGCCCAGCCTTCCGCGTCGACGCGACCCGTGCGGCCGATGCGGTGCGTGTGCACGCTCGGGTCGGGCGTGATGTCGACGTTGATCACGGCTTCGAGCTGGGCGATGTCGAGCCCGCGGGCGGCGACGTCGGTCGCGACGAGCACGGAACAACTGCGGTTGGCGAACTGGATGAGCACCTGGTCGCGCTCGATCTGCTCGAGCTCGCCGTGCAGCGCCAGCGCGACGAACCCGGAGGCCTCGAGCGTGCCGAGCAGGTCGCGACACTGCTCGCGCGTGTTGCAGAAGGCGAGCGTGCTCACGGGGCGGTGCTTGTCGAGCAACAGCGTCACCGCGTCGAGGCGCTGCTCCTCCTCGACCTTGTGGAACACCTGCCGGATCTTTGTCGAGGCGTGCTGCTCGAGCAGCTTCACTTCCTTGGGTTCACGCAGGAACTGGCGGCTCAACTGCGCGATGCCCTCGGGGTACGTCGCGGAGAAAAGCAGCGTCTGGCGCGCTGAGGGGCAAGCGCGCGCGAGCGCCACGATGTCGTCGAAGAAGCCCATGTCGAGCATGCGGTCCGCCTCGTCAAACACGAGCGTGTTCAGCGCGTCCAGCTTCAGGCTCTCGCGCCGGATCAGATCGAGCAGTCGCCCCGGAGTGCCGACCACGACGTGGGCGCCGTACTCGAGGCTCGTCATCTGCGCGCGCGCCGGCGTTCCGCCGCACAGCGTGAGGACCTTGAGGTTCTCCTCCGTGCGCGCGAGGCGCCGCAGCTCCTGGGTCACCTGCTCCGCGAGCTCGCGCGTCGGGCACAGCACGAGCGCCTGCACGCTCATCTTGCTCAGGTCGAGTTTCGACAGCAGCACCAGGCCAAAGGCCGCCGTCTTTCCGCTCCCGGTCTTCGCCTGCACGATCAAGTCGTGCCCCGCCAGTCCGAGCGGCAAGCTCGCCGCCTGCACCGCCGTCATCGAGTCGTAGCCGAGCTTCGCCAGATTCGCGAGGCTTGCCGGAGAGAGCGGGAGGGAGCTGAACTGCGTTTCTGAGTTGGGCTGCTGCATGGGGCACCCAGCACGGTACGGCTTTCGACGCGAACTTGCCGTGCTCAAGCGTGCTCTCGACTCCGCCGCGCCGCCTCGCACCGCTCGCCCCCACGGCCCGCGGGCGCGCTCGGCTAGCGGTCGTGAGCCGCGCGCCAGGCGGACATCGAGCGGGTGAGGTGCTCGCGAGGCTCGAGCGGGAGGCCGAAGGCCTGCAGGCCGACCGGGCCGCGGAAGTCGAGCGCGTCGAGGCTTCCGAGCAGCTCCGCGAGCGGATAGCTGCCCGAATCGAGGGGCTGGATCAGCGTGTTCCAGTCGTCGCCGTCGGTGTCGGCGCCGTTGAGCGTGACCGCGAGCAGGTGCCCGCGCAGCGCTTCGAGCGCGGCGCGCACGCTGGTCGCGTCGGAGGTGCGCAGGAAGTGGCAAAGGTTGAAGCACACGCCGACGCGGCGATCGTCGAGCTGGCGGCACAGGCGCAGCGCGTCGTCGGCGGTTTCCAGCCAGAACGCGTGGTGAGGGTAGAGCGCGATCTCGACGCCCGTGCGGCGCGCCTCCTCGAGCAGGCTGCGCAGGGCCACGAGCGCGTCGGCGTCGCCCTCCGTCGAGCGCAGCGGCGCGCTGTCGTGGCGCACGGCGAGCCACAACATGCCCGGGCCACCGCGCAGCGCCTCCATCGCGTTCCGCAGCGGCACGAGACGAGCTGCGAGCTCTTTCGCGGCCGCAGCGTCGCCCTGCGGCACGCTGCGCAGATCGAGCACGCCGTAGGCCGATTGCACGTCGAGGCCACGACGCTCGAACGCCGCGCGCGCCGGCGCGAGTCCGCCGAGATCCCAGCCGACGCCGTCGAAGCCGAGCTCGGCGAGCAGGCTCGCCTGTTCGTCCGGCGTGCCGCGCGTGCCGGTGTTCATCGCCACGAACCGAAGTTTCGAACCGTGAGCGCGCGGCGCGAGCGGCTCGGGCCCGTTGCGCATGATGAACCAGCGACCGGCGGAGTCGCGCGCGAGCTCGAGCTCGGCCACCTCGCCGACCTCGTTCTCGAGCCGTGCCCAGAGCGCGTCCCCGGCGCCCGCTCGCAACTCCGCACGCGCGCCCTTGGGCAGGTTGATGCTCTTCACGGTGCTCGCGCGGAAAGGTGCAAGCTCGCGCTCATCACCGGCTGCGACGGCACGCAGGTACGCGCCGAGCAACTCGCGCGGCTCGTGGCGCGGGCCCGTCTCGCGCACCTCGAAGGCGACCGCGTGCTGCCACGGCAGGCGCCTCTCGCCGGATGCGCCGAGTTCTCCGGCCCACGAGAAGCCGTGGTGTGCCATCTCGCGGATGAGCTGCGCCTTGGACAGAGTGTGCTCGGGCTTGATCGGGACGGCGGGATCCTCGGCGCGGAACTCGACCAGCACCGCGCGTCCCTTGGGACGCAGCGCCTCGCGCACGTGCCCCATGACGCGCACCGGATGGGAGAGCTCGTGGTACACATCGACCATGAGCACGAGGTCGCAGCTCTCGCGCTCGAGCCGCGGATCGTCGACCTCGGCCTGGACGCAGCGCACGTTGTTCAGCCCGGCCGCGCCCGCGAGCTGCGCGAGCATCGCGAGCATCTCGGGCTGCAAGTCGACCGCATACAGCGTGCCCTCGGGTCCGAGCGCGTCCGCGAGCGGTAGCGCGTGATAGCCGTTGCCGCACCCAAGGTCGCACACCGCCTGGCCCGGCCGCACGGAGAGCCAAGCGCGCAGGGCCTCGCCATGCTCCTCCTGCTCGCGAGTCTCGCGCATCAACCATTCCGCGCCGAGCCAGTGCATGGTCTGCGCGACCGGTCGCCCGAGGAAGTGCGTTCGCCCCTGCGCCGTCGCCTCCGGATCCTGCGGAATGACCGCGAGCGACAGCACCAGCGCGGCAAGGAAGGACATGGCCGGACTCTAGCAGACGACAACTGCGCGCACGCGGCGGTGGAGCGCGGCTGGAGGACGGACCCAAGTTGCCGCTGGCCCGATGGGCGCTCTCCTTCTCCTACCGCGTCCGCTTCCTGCTCGCCTCGAGCCCGCGCCCGTGCGCCGCGTCTTCGCCCTCGACGTCCTGACCCGCTCCCGCTGAGGCGATTCCCGCCGCCTCAACGCGCAGCTCACCGACTCGACCGTCGTGCGCAAGATCCTCACTCACCTCGGACACCCAACCGAGCCTGCACGGCCCGCGTCGAGACTTGTTTCAGGGCGCTCGCGCGAACAGCTCGACTTCGCCCGAGCCGCCGCTCCTTGCCCGCGACTCGCGCCGGCGAGCTCGCCCGCGAGTCAACAACGCCCGACCCCACCTGAAACCACTCCTTTTCGGCCCGCCAAAGCCCGCTCGAGACCCCGCCCCGGCGCTCCGCGCCCGCCGCACCTCCGCGCCGAGCCGAACCGCGGTACCATCGCGCCCATGGTCCTCCGCTTGGCCGTGCTGTCCACAGAGGGGCCAACTTTCGGAGCGGGTGCTGATCGTCTTGATGGACCCTTGCGAGAAACAAAGTGATGAGCGCCGCCGCCGTGATCCCGAGTCTGATTCCGCTGATCGTTGTCGTCGCGATGCGGCGAGCCGAGGCACGCATCCATCGACAACTTGCTGATGCTCGCGCGTTCCAGGCGGATGCATCGATTCCGTTGTCGCTCAGCCGATCGATCGACAGGAGACGCCTTCAAGGACTGATTCAAGGAGGTGCTGTGCACGTGACGGCGAACAGCTTCTACTTTCTTGACACAGCTGGTTGGGACAACTACCAACGCAATCGACGCCGCCGTGCATGGCTCGCGCTGTCAGTCGTCGCAGCGCTTGTCGGGTTCGTCTTCGCCGTGGCTTTCGTCATGCGATGATGCCCCGGCCACCGACGAGCCCGGCCCAAGAGGCTGCAGGCGGTGGTCATCCGAATTGCTGGTCGTCGCCCTGGACTTGACGTTGTTCCTGGCCCAGCTGCGACAGCTCTGAAGCCGTGCGGCACGGTGCAACTGGCGCGATGGGATCCGCCCCCAAGCCTGCGGCTTCCACCATTGGCTCGACAGGCACCAGGTCGACGTCACGGTGTCTTGCGCGAACCACTCGGCTTCGCCAATGTCGCGCAGTTGCTTTTCGTCGCCGTCGCCCTCGTCGATTCCGTGGCGAAGAGCTCTTTTCTCTCCCTTGGCCAGGACCTTTCGAATTCCCCGTCTTCCACTCCCGCCGAGCGCATGCGGGGGCGGCATCGCGCCCGCGCTCGTCCGCTTGGGCGTCCGATTCCCGAGCGCGTCAGTTCACCGGCGTGCGCGCCGCGCCGTCGACCGTCAGCTTGCGATCGTTGTCGATGACGACGTAGCGAACCTCCTCGCCATTCGCCACGGGCCCGTACGACACGCCGTCGACGCGCACGGTGCCGGACGAGATCTCGATCTTCGAATTGGCGACGGTCACGCTCGTGCCCTCGCCGCGCAACGTCGCCTCGACCTGCGTTCCGTGCTCGCTGGATGTCGTCGTCACCGAAGTGGTCAAGCCTCCCTCACGGCAGGCGGCGAGGAGACAGACGAGCGCGAGGGTGCTGGGCAGAGCGAGCTTCATGGGGTCCACGATCCGAAAGCGAGGAGGGAGCGCAGCGCGGCAGCGATGCGCGCCGCGTCTGGAGCAGAAGACTACCGACGGCGGCGCTGGGAAGCACGCGGTCGCATTGGCCAGCGCAATCCTGCCTGACGGCAAGCTCGAGCGAATGAGCGACCTCCGCCCCGACGTCGCGACGCTCCGCACCTGCCGCATCTCCCCGCCCGGCCGAACCACAGCTAGCATCGGGCTCAGGGTCGTCCGCTTGGCCATCTTGTCCCCTCGCGTTCGGCTCCTTTCACTCTGCAGGAACCGCGCGAGACCGCTCGAGCAGAGCAACCCAGGGCGACTCTTGGAAGGCAGAGAGGGCGGGTACCCGGCGCTCCGACCGAAGTGGCCCGGTCGCGGCGAGACGTGACCTCGGTCGCTGCGTCGCGCACGCCGGCGCCGCACGTCTTTCTCGGAAGTTCGTAACCGCCCCGCTTCGCCATTCGTTATCGGCAGCGTGAACCGAGATGCTGTCCATCCCACATGCCGGCTCCCGCTGAAGCTGAACTGCTCGCGCGCTGGCGCGCGGGGGACGACGACGCCGGGCGCGAGGTGTGTGAGCGGCACGCCGAACTCATCAGCCGCATCGCACGCGCCTACCGGCCGCGGAGCTCAAGCGTCGAGGACCTCGTGCAAGAGGTCTTCCTGACCATGTTCGCGCGCTCTGAACGCTACGGGGAGCGCGACGGCGTTCCCTTCGAGCATTGGCTCTCGCGCCTCGCCGTGAACGTGTGCCGCGACAGGCTGCGTCACGAGGCCCGCGAGCCAGCCGTCGCGCTCTCGGAGGACGCCGAGCGTGCGCTGGCCTGGCTGGCGAGCGGAGGCAGCGAAGAAATGGACGCGAGCGCTGCGCGAGAAGCGGCGGAAGCCCTGCTGGCGAGCCTGCCAGCCGACGATCGCCTGGTGCTCACCCTGCTGGACCTCGAAGGTCGCTCGACGGCCGAGATCGCCAACCTCACGGGCTGGAGCCGCGCGCTCGTCAAGGTTCGCGCCTTCCGAGCCCGGCGACGCTTGCGCGACCGTGCGACTGGGCCGGGGAGCGCCGCGCCATGAGTTCGCACGGCCAGGGCTTCGAAGCTCGCTGGAAGGAACTCGCGCGTAGGGCGCGGAATAGCCCCGGCCCGACGGGATCGAGAAGTTCGTTCACGGAACTTGCGCGTCGCGCACGCCAGCTCGAAGGCGAACCTCGATTGCCGCTTTCGAGGCGCGCCACGCTCGCGCTGGCGACGCTTGCGGCGCTGGCGACGGCGTACCTTGCGCCCCAGGTTGTCAGGACAGCCAGGGCTGCACCGAGCCTCTCGCACGCACGCGCTCCGGCGCTGCCCCCGCCGCCGAGACTCCCTGCGCCTCCGGTGCTCGAAGCCCCCTCGTACTACCTCGCCAAGGCTGGCGCGGTCCTGAAGGAACTCACTCCATGATCCTCGCGGACATCCTGCAGTGGCTCTTGCTGATCCTCGGTGCGCTGATCACGCTCAACGCACACTGGCTGGGAGCTCACGCGCTGTTTCCCGCGCTCGTGGCGCGGGCGCGGCGGAAGTACGTCGAAGCCCCGGTGAAGACCACGCTCGTGGGGCTTGCCGCCGCGGTTCCGACCCTCGTGGTCGTCATCGGCGTCGGGAAGTCAGTCCCCAATCCCGCAGTGACGGCGCTCGCCGTGGGCCTGGGCCTGATCGTCGGTTTCCTGGCCCTGGTGGGCTCCGCGGGACTCGTGGATCGCATCGGCGCGGGGATGCCCTCTCCGCTCGACGAGACCCAGCCTTGGCGCCGGGTGATGCGCGGCGGGATCGTCCTGGGGTGCGCATTCCTGATGCCGTTCCTGGGCTGGTTCGTGCTGCTTCCGTGGGTGCTCGTCAGCGGGCTCGGCGCCTGGATTCTCGCCGGCCGCGCACCGCGCGTCGTTCGCGCTGCCGCGGAGCAACCGCTCGATCAGGCGAGCTGACGCCGTGGCGGCTTCACGCAGAGAGCTCGTGGCAGCGCTCGCCGGCGCATGGCTCTTCGCGAGCCTGGGCGCACTTCCCGCGGTCCACTGGATCGCGGGCCAAGGCGCCGCGGACAAGCCCTGGCCGGGCAGTGGCGAAGATCCCGAGTTCGAGCACCTTCTCGCGCGCTGTGCGTACGGCGCCCGGCCGGGCGATCGAGATACGCGCGCAAGCGTCGCCCAGTGGATCGAGCGCCAGCTCGCGCCCGAAACGCTCGATGATCGCGAGTTCGACTCGAAGCTGCGTCGCTTCGAGACTTGGAACGCTCCGACTGGAGAGCTCTACGAGTTCCACGAGAAAGTCGTGCGCCGCGAGCTGCAGTCGGTGGTCCTGCTGGGGGCGATCCACAGCGAACGCCGACTGCGCGAAACGCTGCTCGAGCTGTGGCGCGACCACTTCAGCTTGAGCCTCGGAAAGGGCGAGTGCGCGTGGCTCGCGACGAGCTTCGAGCGTGACGCACTTCGCCCACACGCCTTCGGACGCTTGCGCGAACTGCTCGGCGCGGTGCTGCTGCACCCGGCGATGCTCTGGTATCTCGACGGACGACTGAATCGCGCCGACCTGGGGACGCCGAACGAGAACTACGCGCGCGAGCTGCTCGAGCTCCACACCCTGGGCCTGGGCGGCGGCTACACGCAGCGCGATGTCCAGGCGCTCGCGCGCGCGCTCAGCGGCTGGACTTCACGCGGCCTGGGCGAATCGCGCAAGTCCAAGGTGAGCTTCGACGCCAGTCGGCATGACGCTGGAGCGAAGGACGCGCTGGGTTTCGAGCTCGAGGCGGGCCTGGGCGCGGAAGAGGTCGAGCGCGTGCTCGACATCGTCTGCGCGCATCCTTCGACCGCGCACCACGTCGCGCGCAAGCTGTGCGTGCGCTTCGTCGCCGACGATCCACCGGCGGAACTCGTGCTGCGCGTTGCTGCAAGCCTGCGCGCCAGCGACGGCGACATCGCGGCCGCGCTGCGCACGCTGCTCCACAGCAGCGAGTTTCGCGAGGCGCGCGGTCTCAAGCTCAAGCGGCCTCTGCATTTCGTGGCTTCCGCGCTGCGCGCCTGCGACGCGCGCTGCGAACCCGATGACGCGCTGCTCGAGCGGCTCGAACGACTTGGGCACGCGCCCTACTCGTGGCCGACACCCGATGGATACCCGGACAACGCCGCACACTGGCGCGCCGGCCTGCTCGGCCGCTGGCGCTTCGCCGAGGAGTTCGCGCAGGGCCGATTGAGTTCGGCGCGGATCGACGCCGCGGCGCTCTGCACACGCGCGGGCGGGCGCGAACGTCTCGCTCGAGCCTGCCTCGGGAGGGCGGCGAGCGACGCTGAACTCCAGGTGTTTGCGGCGGGCGACGACGCGGCCGCGCTCGCCGCGATGCTCTCCAGCCCGGGGTTCCAGCGATGCTGAATGAGACGCTCGTCACGATCTTCCTGCGCGGCGGCGCCGACGGTCTCGCGCTCGCGCCCGCGGTCGGCGATCCCGACTACCATCGCGCGCGTCCACTGAACGGCGTCAAGGCGGGCCGCGGCGAGAAACTCGACCACCTCTTTGCGCTCGCCCCGGAATTGTCGGCGCTCGCTCCGCTGTGGCGCGAAGGCAAGCTCGCCGTGGTCGTCGACGCCGCGAGCTCGGATGACACCCGCTCGCACTTCGCTGCACAGCCGCTGCTCGAACGCGGCGGTTCCGACGGCGCAGGCGGGTGGATCGCGCGCTACGCCACGGCTCGCGGAGGTGTACTGCCCGCCATGGCCTTTGGCGACAGCCTGCCCGAGGGCCTGCGCGGCGGAGCGCCGGCGATGGCGCTGCGCGACCTGTCGGACCTCGATCCCGGTCCGCGCGTGTTCGAGCTTTCGGAGCGTCTTTCGGGGCTGTACGAAGCGGATCCGCTGCTCGCACAGTCGGCCGCGAACACCCGCATGGCTCTCGAACAGCTGCGCCAGCTCGCGACGGCGCCGTATCGGCCGGCCGATGGCGTGCAGTGGGGTCGCGAGGCCTTCGCCCAGCAACTCGCCCAGACCGCGCGGCTGATCAAGGCCGGCGCGCGTCCGGCCGCAGTGTGCATCGACTTGCACGGCTGGGACTCGCACGTCGCGCAGGCCCAGCTGCTCGCGCCGCTGCTGCTCGAGCTCGGGCAAGGGCTGGCGAACTTTGCGCTCGACCTCGGGGCGTTGTTCGAGACGACGAGCGTGGTGGTCTACACCGAGTTCGGCCGACGCGTCGCCGTGAACTCGGCGCTCGGCACGGACCATGGCCACGGTTTCACGATGTTCGTGCTCGGCGGCGGGGTGCGCGGCGGCGTCCACCAACGCTGGCGTGGGCTCTCGAACGACTCTCTGCTCGGACCCGGAGATCTACCTGGCTCGATCGACTATCGCAGCGCGCTCGCCCCTGTCGTCGAGCGGCACGGAGTTCCGGCGCGCGATGTGTTCGGGGAGCTCGAATTCGTCTTGCCCATCTAGCGAGATAGCGCTGGGCGCGGGCACCACGTGGCGCTGTACAGCGGTGGTCGGCCGGGTCTACGGCGGGGCGGCGAACCAGCCGGGGCATTGGGATGCGAGCCCCCTGACGGGCGCGCTGATGCATGGGGTGCGGCTCGCCAGGCGCTGCAGACTCGACGGGGCGTGGAACAAGCGGCCCTCGGGGCCGTCTTCAATGGGCAACCAAGTCGCTACAGGTTGCGACCGGGCCGTCAGGCGAGAAAGAAAACTACGGAGTTGATCGCCACAGCGAGCAGAGCGCGTGGTGGTGTAGGGATGCGTCTACGTCACTACCGAGCCCCCGTTCGCGCCCCTGCGCCTGCGGGGCACCGACTTCAGGCGCAGCCCGCCCGTTCTGCCCGTGGGGCACCCGGAGTCGCTGCGCACCCTCCACCCTGGTACAGCACCATGCTCCACAAGCCTTTCGCTCTCGCCTTCCTGGCCCTCGCGGCAAGCTCCTCGGCGCCGCTCCGCGCACAGTCGATTCCCGTCTGCAATGGCAGCTCGCTCGCCACGGTTCAGCCGTTCCAGGCCAACTCGGTGGGGCAAGTCGGTGGCGCGGTGTTCTTCGACATGCTGATCACCAAGCCCGGTGGGATCACGATAGGCCAACTCGAGCTCAACACGAGCGCACTCGCGGGGACCCCGTTCACCGTCGTCGTGTACGCCAGGCTCTCGACCTACGTCGGCGCGGAGCAGTCGAGCGGTCAGTGGATCCAAGTCTCGACCGGCGCCGGTGTCGCGGCCGGGCTTAACCAGCCGTCGCGAGTCGACCTCGTCGACGTCAACGTTCCCGCGGCGCCCTTCGGGGCATGCATCGTGATCCAAGGGGCCGCGCACGCGTACACGCTCGGCACGGGTACGAACCAGGCCTTCGCCAATTCGGATCTGGCCCTGACCCTCGGCGCGGCGACCGCTGGCGCGTTTTCGGGCGCGCCGACCTCGCCGGTCGTGTGGAACGGTCGACTGCTCTACGACTGCGCGCCTTCGGTTCCGCAGCCCTTTTGCGGGGCCGGAAGCTCGACCAACGGGTGCCCCGCGAACATCACGGGCAGCGCGCAGCCCAGTGCCACGCTCGCGACGCCATGCGTCATCCTGGTCAACCTCTTGGAGGGCCAAAGGCAGGGCGTGATCTTCTACGGGATCAACAACACCGGGTTCTCACCCAGCCCGTGGGCGCCGAACAGCTCGAGCCTGCTGTGCGTGAAATCGCCCACGCTGCGCACCGGTGTTCAGAACTCCGGTGGCACGCCGCTGACTTGCGACGGGTTGTTCACCCTGGACTGGAATGCCTTTCAAGCCGCCAACCCCGGATCCCTCGGCCAGCCCTTCGCGACCGGAGAGAAGGTGTTCGTCCAAGCGTGGTACCGCGACCCGCTCGCCGCCAAGGCCACCAATCTTTCGAACGCAATCGAGATGACGATGCAGCCGTGAGATGCACGAAGGCGTCGAGTCAGGCCGCGACCCTTCCTGCCTGTGTTGCGCTACCAACGGCCCTGGAGCACGTCCTGGAACCTTGTTGGGTTCCGGCCGGCTGCGACGATGTTGACGGCGCGCTGAGAGCGGTCCTCCCGTACAGCGCTGGAGGAGGCCTTCGCGGCGGGTAGCGGAGCGGATCTGTCGTTCGTTTCGCAGACCCGAGCCGGAGGACCGGGAAGTGATCAGAGTGTCGCAGTGGGCAGAGACTCGACAGATGCATCTCGTGGACGAGGTGCCGAAGCAGGAGCTCGCTCGACGACCGGGCGCGGGTGCCGAGACGGCGCGGCAGACTGGGGAGCTGGAGCAGTTTCCCAGGCGACGTGGAATCCCCAGTCGCGGCGAACTCGGTCGGACGAGCCGGGTTCAGCGCCCTTCGGGACTCTTGAGGTCGAGTGACGCTTGCCGGATGAACAGGTAGGGGCCCAGCTCGGCGCCCCAGACCTGCTTGTCAGTGCTGTCAAAACCACGATCCCAGCTGGAGATCGAATCGGATGTGAGCACGACCTCGCTGGTGGCGTACAAGGCACCAGCCAATTCGCTCGCGCAGCCCCGGCCCTCGGTCATGCCCGCGAAACTCCCGTCGGCCCGCCGGGAAAGGAAAATCGAGCAGCCTTCCCGCGGCAACAATTGCGCCGGCGTGAGCCCAGCGAGCAGGTTCGGGTCGCGCCACGCGCCCGCGAAGACGAGCGGGTCGCCGGGCAGCAAATAGACATCGCTTGCAAGGCGCCCGTCGGAGGTCGATCGCAGCCGGTACACGCGCTGGCGGTACGGGCGGTCGGGCTTGGCGGCCGTCGCCTGCTCGACGTACAGCCAAGCCCCTCCCTCGAGCCCCTGCCAAATCGGGCTCATGTGCAATTGGATGTGAAAGTAGTGCTCCGGATCGACCGCCGACTGGGCCTCGCTGCTGAACGAGCCGCTGAGCCAGTCGCGCAGCTGCTCGAGATCCGTGGGGCCGGACTTCGAGGGGTTCGTCGCGCAGGCAGAGAGCAAGGTGCCGAAGAGCAGGATGGCAAACGATCGCATGGGGAGTCCTCGTGGGAGCACACTCTACCCATCCATGGACCCGTTGTCGCAGCGTGGTTCGACCCTGTGCCCGTCGAGCGGGAGCCGGGCAACTTCGCGCTTCGAGTCGCGCGGTGAGCGCAGCGCTCGCGGCTGTGCGGCGCGCCCGCACATCAAGTGCTGGTGCAGACTTCGGGTCGTGGTCGAGCGACTGCCCTGGAGCTCTCGCCGCGGACCAGCACCGGTTGCTCCGGATCCACGCCCCGGTGGCCGCGCGCGCGGCCGGGAGTTGCGTCCTCCTGCGAGTTCTCGCGACGTGCTCACGCGTCCTTCATCGGTGATTGACGGCGCGGCCCGATGTCTTGGAAGCGAGAAGGATCCCCCACGTGCAACGCAACCGAACACTCATCCTTGCGGCGCGCATCGCCGCCCTGTGCGCCCTGCTCGGCACGAGCGGCGCCGCGCAGTCCCAGGCCATCACGCTCGTCGCCGCGCGCGACAACACGATCTACTCGGCCTCACCGCTGCTGAGCAATGGCGCAGGCCAGCATCTGTTCGCCGGCGTCAGCGTGCACACGAGCTCCACCCGGCGCGGGCTGCTGTACTTCGACATCGCCGGATCGGTGCCCGCGGGTTCGCTGATCACGCGCGCCGACCTGCGGCTGCACATGTCGCAGACGATCGCGGGGCCAGTCGACGTGCGCTTGCACCGCGCGCTCGCGGACTGGGGCGAAGGCACATCGATGGGATCCGGCGGAGAGGGCGGCGGCGGAGCGGTCACGACTGGCGACGCGACTTGGACAAGGCGTTTCCACCCGTCGACGCCCTGGACCACTGCGGGCGGTGATTTCGTGGCGAGCGCGAGCGCCTCCAGCGGTGTCGACTCCGACGGCATCTACCGCTGGAGCTCGAACGCCACGTTGGTCGCCGACGTTCAGAGCTGGCTCGATGCATCCGCCACGAACTTCGGTTGGTTCGTCGTCAACGCGGACGAGGCCACGCAGCCGACGGCCAAGCGCTTCGACACGCGCGAGAACTCGACGCCCGAGTTTCGGCCGCGGCTCACGCTCGAGTTCATCGCGCCGACCTGCGGAACCGTGACGAGCTACTGCGTCGCGATCGCGAACTCGACCGGCGGCGCTGCCACGCTCGCGGCGTCCGGCTCGACGAGCCTCGCGGCGAATTCGCTCAGCCTGCAGGTCGCATCCCTGCCCGCTGGCGCGACGCATGTGTTCCTGATCGGCGCGAGCGCCGTGCAAGTCCCGTTCGGCGATGGATTCCGCTGCGTGGCGGGTTCGCTCACGCGCTTGGGGCCGCCGTCGAACGCCGATGCGCTGGGCAACGGGTCGCGCACACTCGATTTCAACGCGGCCCCGATCGCCGGAACGGTCACAGCGGGTGACGCCCGCAATTTCCAGTGCTGGTTTCGCGATCCGGCAGCTGGAGGCACGGGAAGTCAGCTCTCCGATGCGATCAGCGTGAGTTTCTGTCCCTGAGCGCGAGTACCGGTCTCGGGCAAGCGCGACCGGTCTCGCGGGCAGCCGGCGGCGCGCAAGGCTGTTGCGCGGCGCACTCCTGGGCAGTGATGGACGAGGACGTCTCGATCACCAGCGCGCCTTGATCGGCTTCAGCGACGTGCCGTAGTGCTCGAGCAACGGCGCACTCCGGAGCGGCGCGAATTCGATCACGGACTCCGGCACCTTGCGTTCCGGGATCTGGTCGAGCAGATGGCGGATCAAGGTCAGCCGACCGCGCCTTTGGTCATTGAAATCGACCAGCGTCCACGGCGCGTCCGGCTTGTGAGTCGCCTTGAGCATGGCGTCACGCGCAAGGCCGTATTCGGCGTACTTCTCGCGCGCGGTCACGTCGATCGGGCTCAGCTTCCAGCGCTTGAGCGGGTCGGCCCGACGCTCGGCGAAGCGCTCTTCCTGCCGGGCCTGGTCAACGGTCAACCAGTACTTGAAGAGCAAAATGCCGTCGTCGACCAGCATTTTCTCGAACACCGGCGCCTGCGCCAGAAATTCGCGGCACTGCACTTTCGTGCAAAAGCCCATCACCCGTTCAACGCCGGCGCGGTTGTACCAGCTGCGGTCGAACAGCACGATTTCTCCGGCGGCGGGCAAGTGCGCCACATAACGCTGGAAATACCACTGCGTGGCTTCACGCTCGGACGGCTTGGCCAAGGCCACGGTCCGGCATTGGCGCGGGTTGAGCGTCTCCGAGATCGCCGTGATGACGCCGCCCTTGCCCGCCGTGTCTCGCCCTTCGATCACCACCAGCAAGCGCTTCCCGGTGTGCTGCAACCAGCGCGCGACGTCGTTGAGTTGAAGCTGCAGCTTGCCAAGCTGCTCGTAGTACTCGTCCTTGCCGAGCTTGTCGGCCTTGCCACTGCGTTGTTTCTTCATGTTGACCTTGTCCCTCTCCAGGTGAAGGGTATCCAGAGTCAGCCCGATCCGGGTGTCACCGCGCCGGCGCAGTTGGCGAAATGCCCGACGCCGCGCCGCACCGGAGAGGTGCGACGCGGCGTCGAGGAAGAGCGCGGGATCGGCGCGATTACTGCGCGGCCTTGCCCTTGTAACCGTCGAGCGTGGCCTGGTAAGTCGGGCGCGAGCGCTCGCTCGCGACTTCGACGGCCATGGTCTGGACTTCGATCGCCTTGGCAAGGTCGCCGCGAGCGGCGTGGACCTTCGCGAGGAGGTCGAGGTAACCGGCGGCCTTGGACTCCGAGATCTCGACGGCGGCCTGCGCTGCGCGCAGGGCGAGGTCGAAGTCGCGCGCGGGCATGGTGGCCTTGGGATCGACGATCGCGCGCGCGACGCCGGAGAGCGCGAAGAGGTCCTTCTGCTTGAGGCCACGCTCGACGCGCTCGCGCCAAACCGTGTACACCTCGTCCCACTTGCCGTTCGCCTTGAGCAGGTCGAGGCGCAGGTCGTCCTGGTGCTTGACGAGGAACGGCAGCTCCTTGGCGAGCTTGTCGTAGGCGGCCTGAGCGGCGGGACCGTCGGTCTTGGCGAGCTCACCCACCGCGCGCAGCTTTTCGGTGGCCTGCTTCTCGAGCTCGGGACCCTTCGCGATGTCCCACGTGCCCGCGACGATCTCGTGCAGCGCGAAGTCCATGCCTGCGGGATGCCCCATCCACGCGACGATGCCCTTCTGGTCGACGATGAACGCCGACGGGATGCCGTTCCGACCCGCGGCGGCCATCCAATTCGCGTCCATGCGCGCCTTGGGCCCGTCGTACGCGATCGTGTAGCCCATGCGATCGCCCTGGTCGGCGACGAACTTGGTGACCTTCTCGAGCGTCTTCTCGCCGTAGGGCTTGTCCTCCCAGATGTTCGTGCCGATCACCGTCACCTTGTCCTTGTAGTCGGCCTGCAGCGCGGAGATGTGCGGCATGCTCGCGATGCACGGCCCGCACCACGTCGCCCAGAATTCGACGACGTAGACGTGGCCCGGCTCGAACTTCGCGATCGGCTTGCCCTTGAGCCACGACTCGATCTCGAGCGCCGGCGCCGGGGAGCCAACCTTGAGCGTCGGTTGCGGCTTTTCCTGAGCGGCGGGAGCGGGCGCCGACTGCGAGGGCGACGGGACAAGGAGCAGGGAAAGAGCGAGTGTCGTGAGCATGACGAGTGAAATCCGTGGGGGTCTGGGAATCGCAACGCTGCGGAGGCTCAGGCTAGCAACGACCGCTCGCGCTTGGGGAGCCACGGCAAGAATCCTGTGGCGGCATCGACGGGGCGCTGCCGAGCGGCGCGCTGCGCCTGCTTTCGAGCCGTCCGCCCAGCCAACCGGGTTGGGCGCGAGCGCTCGCTCGCAACTTTGACGGCCTTGGTTCGGATCTCGATGGCCTTGACGAAATCGCCCCGTGCCGCCCCATTTTCGCGGGCAGGTGGAGGTGACGGTACTCTCTCCTTCGTGGTCTTGAGCATGGCCGCCTTGTCCCGGGGCGATCAGGCTGCGGCCCACGGCGCCCGAAATCCTGCCGTGGCGCCGAGTTCGCACGCGGGACGGAGAACCCACCATGGCGTTGGCTCGCATGTTCCTTCCGATCCTGCTGCTCGTCTTCGCCGTCCCCGCTTCGGCGCAGACGCTTCCGCCCAAGGCGCAGGAGAGCTTCGATGCGGCGTTCCGGCTGAACCTGCAAGGCAGGTTCGGGGACGCGATCGCCAAGTACGAGGATGCGCTCGCGATCGCGCCGAAGTCGAAGGAAGTGCTGCTCGAGTACGTCGTCGCGCTGCGCAAGGGCAGTCGCTTGCAGCGCTCGGTGAAGGCGGGCTGGCAGCTGCTGGAGATCGATGGTTCGAATCCGGCGGCGTGGACCAACCTCGGCAACACGTTCCTCGCGGCGGAGGCGTGGGAGAGCGCGGAGTTCACGTTCGACAAGGCGGCGACGTACAGCAAGGACAAGGCGTTCTCGGTGCAGAACCTGCTGAATCTGGGCTACGCCCAATGCGACGCAGGCGATCCGGAGGGAGCGCTGAGGGTGTTCTCGAAGGCTCTGAAGCTCGATCCGAAGAACGGCGCCACCCATATCGACATCGGCATCGCGCACTCGCGGCTGGGCCACAAGCAAGAGGCTCTCGACAGCGTGAAGGCCGGCCTCTCGCTCGTCGCGAAGCAGACGGACAGCCGCGCGCAGAACGCGAAGCGCCTGGGCGAACTGGTGCTGAAGCGGCTCGAGGCGGACGAGCCCGTCCGGACGGGCAGGCCCATCTACCGACAGAAGTTGCCCGACTCGCTCGCGAAGCAGCCGGCGAAGGGCAAGGCGGCGGCGCTCGAGATCGAGCAGGAGTGTGCGCACGCCGTGGACATCGGCAAGGGACGGCTCGCGTCGCTGACCTCGCTCGAGCGCTGGACCTTGCAGGTCGAGCCGGCGTTCAGGGAGTCGACGAGCTCGGAACCGGTGACGCTGACCTTCACCCCACCGCCGGGCGCGCGCTTCCAGATGCTGATCAGCCTGATCGACGAGGACAAGTCGCTCGAGAAGCTCGAGGAGGAGGCCGAGCTCGCCGGCTTGATGATCCAGCTCCAGGCGGGCAAGAAGGCGGAGAAGGTCGAGCTGCGCGAGCTCACCTCGCCGACCGTGCAGGGCTACTACTTCAGCGACGAGGACGAGAAGCTGCGGGGCAAGGAACCCGCCGAGGGCGACTACCCGTTCGTCACGCAGGGCGTGGCGCGCGTGGGCGGGATCTCGTGCACGTTCACGCTGCTCACGTTCGACATCGAGGAGGCCACGCTGGCGCCGTTGTTCGCGACGCTGAAGGGCCTCGCGGTGAAGACCGAGACGAAGTGACCCGGTTTCCGCGCACGCCGTCATCGCGACGGCAGTTGCGCTCTCCGGGCTCGCGGAAATCGCGTGGCAATCTCTAGCATGGTGCGCGCATGGCTCAGCAGACCCCCTACGTGCTCGGAACCGGCGACGACGAACTGCAACGGCTCGGGCTTCAGCATCGGCTGTGGTCCGACGCGCTTCAGGTCGGCTGTCGGCGCGCGGCGCTGCGGCCGGGGCAGCGCGTGCTCGACGTCGGCTGCGGGCCGGGTTTTGCGGCCTTCGATCTCGCACAGATGGTGAGCGATCGCGGCGCGGTCGTGGCCGTGGACGAGTCGCAGCCGTTCATCGACTATCTGTCGCAGCAGGCGACGCAGCGCGGGCTATCGCAATTGCGCGGACGTCGCGGCGATGTGCAGCAGCTCGGGCCCGCGCTCGCCGGCGAGACGCCGTTCGACATGGCGTACGCGCGCTGGGTGCTGTGTTTCGTGCCCGATCCGGCGGCCGTCGTGCGCGGAGTCGCCGCGGCGCTGCGGCCCGGCGGTCGTTTCGTCGTGCACGACTACTTCAACTACACCTCGATGAGCCTCGCGCCGCGCAGCGTCTTCCACGACCGCGCGGTCGCGGCCACGGCGCTCTCGTGGCGCAAGCGCGGCGGTGATCCGGACATCGTGGGCCGCCTGCCGCAGCTGCTCGACGAAGCGGGTTTTGTGGTGGACCAGATCGAGCTGATCCAGCGCTCCGCGCGCGGCAGCGACAGCATGTTCGCGTGGATCGACACGTGGTGGCACACGTTCGTGCCGAAGCTGGTGAGCATGGGCCTGCTGGCGCAATCGGACGCCGACGGCCTGCTCTCCGAACTCGCCTCGATGCGCGGAAATCCCCTGCGTTTCGCGCAATGCCCGCCGGTGTGGGAAGTGCTCGCGGCGAAGCGCTAGCGGGCCGCCGCGCCGCAAGGGGTGCGTGGCGCGGTACGGTCCCCGCAAGTAGGCTCGAGGGCCCTGGGCCGAAACGACGCATGACTCAAATGCCGAAGAAGATCGCGGTCGCGGTCAGTTTCCTGGTCTCGGCCTTCATCTGCGGCTGGCTCACGCTCGGGGTGTTGGTCGTGCCGCTCTTCGTCGGGCCGTGCGGAATCCACGCGCGCCCGTTTGATGCCGAGGTGTGGAACGCGCCCGACTGGCGGGACTCGGAGGACATCTCGACGGACTTCCACTCCGTTCGGCAGCGCATGGTCGATGACTTGCTCGAGACGAAGCTCGTCCCGGGAGTCACGGAGGCGGAGCTCCTCGAGTGGATCGGCCCAGCGGACGAACTGCGCGAGGGAAGCGGTGCGGCCACCGCCGTGTGGAAATACAACCTCGGGAGCGAGCGAGGAATGGGCGTGGATAGTGAGTGGCTCGAAGTCGCGCTCGATCGGAGCGGGCGGGTGCTGCAGGCCGGCCTCTATCGAGACTAGGCATGAGTAACCCTTCCCCGTCGTCGAGGCCGGAGTTCGATCCGCAACGCGTCCTTGCGCCGATCGCGCTCACCCTTCTCGCTGGCTGCCCCGTGGGCATCGCGTGCGGAGTCGTGCTTTTCGGGTTCCTGTCGAGGGAATCGCGCTTGGAGCCGTTGGCGTTCGACTCGGCTCGGTGGATCGCGGAGCCGCACAGCACCCACGCCAGTCTGGAACGCACTGAGCGTCGAGCGATGGCTCCGGACGTGATCGAGCGGTTGCTCGTGCCCGGCACGACTCGGGCTCAGGCTCGCGAGTGGCTCGGCCCAAGCAATCGCTGGACCGTGTTCGACACGCGGCCTTGGTTCTCGAAGGAGGACGAGTCGTGGTGGCTGGGGAGCGCACTGGTCGGGGACGAGTGGCTCGTGATCGATTTCGACGAACATGACCGGCTCGTCAACGCGAGCGTCGTCAATTGCTTCTACAGTAAGCAGTGAACCCGCGACGCACCGAGAGACCTTGCAAATGAACCTCGCACTCGGGATCGCGTTGACGCTGTCGCTTCAGTCCGGCGACCCATCCTTCGCTGAGGAGATCTACCCGCCGCTGAACGCGCGGCTCGAGGTTCTCACGCGGCTGAGGGAACTCGAGCGCGCGTGGATGGTTCCCCGAGATCCGCAGTTCCACGCCGAAGCACTCCGAAGCCTCGAGGGCCTCGCCGAGAGCTGCTTCTCGAGCGGCACTGGAGCCTGCGCGCGGCGGCTCGACCGCGCCCTGATGGCGTTGACGCCGCACGGCGGGCGAGATGGGTACTTCAACCTCGGACTCGTGCTGTCGAGTCGACTGTGTGATCGCGCTGATGGCACGACCTTCATCAGCGCGGAGGCCGTGTACTCGACGACTCCCACGATGATGCAGCTGGGATGTACGCTGCCGGAGGTCGGGGGCGTCGCGGTCCACGAGGACACGGAAGAAACCTGGATCTTGTCCTTTCCGGTCCCGCTCAATCTGCGGCGCGCCAACTGCGGGGATGTACCGATGCAGGTCTCGTTGTGGCCAGGGAGCTACACGGTTCCGCTCACCACCGTTCAGATCTCGATCGTCGAGCGGCGCGACGAACGGCTGGCGGCGCTCGCGAAGGACATCGAGGGTGCGCGCGAGAAGGCCCCGAAGCTCGAGCTCGAGACCGCTGCGATGCTGCACGGGCTGCTCACCTCGCTCGCGAAGGGCTCGACCGAGGCACACGACTACCCGGGTGCCCGCCTGCTCGCGGAGGCCGAGCAAGTCGTCGCCGCGGCCAGGAAGGGCGAGCGCTGGTACGGGCCCGAGCGCGACGGCGAGTTCTTTCTCGCGTTGCCGACGGCCAAGTCGAACGTGCGCACGCGCGTGTTCGTGCCGAGCGGCCTCACGAGGGACAAGCCGGCGCCGCTCGTGCTCGGCCTGCACGGCCGCGCCTTCGACGAGGACACGTGGTTCGACGGCTACGGCTGCGGGCAATCCGTGAAGCTCGCGCGCGAGCGTGGCTGGCTGTTCGCCGCGCCGCGCTGCGATGGAACCGAGACCGCTGCCGATCTCACCGAGTTCGTTCGCGCGCTCGGCACGGTCTACCCCATCGACCCGACGCGCGTGCTGCTCGTTGGCCACTCGCGCGGCGGCGGCACCGCGCTCACCGCGCTCGCCGAGTCCCCCACCACGTTCCGCGCCGTCGCCGCGATCGGCGCCGCTCTCGCTCCCTCCCGTGCGAGCGAGCTCAACCAGCGCCCGCTCTTCCTCGCCGTCGGCGACCGCGACTTCGCGCGCGCCTCCGTCGAGGCGCTGCACACGGCCCTCGTCGCCGTCGAGCACCACCACACCACCTTCCGACTCTACCCCAACACCGAACACTGGCTCTGCCCCACCGACTCGCTCCCCGACGTCTTCACCTGGTTCGACTCGCAGCTCCGGTGACCGCGCCATGCCGCAGCGTCCATCCGTTGATCCAGTCGCACGGCTAACCTGACTCCATGTCGCGCCTGTTCGTGATCGAAGACGAAGCTCACGCGGAGTGGCAAGGCAAGTACCCGTCGCTCGAAGACGCGATCGCCGAGCTCAAGCGCCGCGCAAGCATTCCGTGGGATCAGGATCCCAATGCCTGTCCGTGCACCAGTTGGAAGACGTGCGGACGAAACTACCAGGTCATCGAGTTCGAGACCTCGGTCCGGCCTTGGCGCGAGATCCGTCGGACGGAGTACCTCGAGATGAGCGCGAAAGGCGTGACGTGGCTCGTGCAGGTCTAGCGCCCCGGCTTTGGGACCTGTCCGGTCCGCGGACGGGCCGCTAGAGTTCCATTGATGCCCCGCCGGCTGTCGGACTTGGACGCGGAAAACTGCTACGCGTGGCTTCGCGAGAGAAGCGGCGAAGATACGGGGTGCACCGGATTTGACGCTGGCGGATGGGAGGACTCCACCTGGGTGCTTCACTCCATCTTCGAGCAGCCCGGCGGCGACGGAAGCGTCACTCACGACGATCTTCTCCGGGCCGCCCTGCGCAGTGGCGACATCGTGCCGCGGTCGGAAGGAGAGCGGATTCTCCATGAGCGTTGCACGACCATCGGAAGCTCGATGAGCATGAGCACGCCGAGGCCGGGCTGGATGAAATTGCGTTGGAGAGCGCTCGCCGAACGCCTGGCGATCGACCTCAGCAACAACAGGTACCCGCCGTGCCATCGATGGTTCCCTTATTCGAGCTGGCCTGCGACTCTGCAACCAGCCAACGAAGGCACGCTCGACCGCACGTGCCTCGAAGAACTCGTTGACGCGCTCTCTTCCTTTTCCGGCATTGGTCGCGATACGCCCTGCATGGCCTACTACTCGCCATTGGCCAACGGGGCCCGGTTCGACCAGATTTGCATTTACGGCGTCACGCTCGGCGACATCGTGAAGTTGGTCAGGCCGCTGGGGAATCAACAAGGCACACCGAACAACTTCTGGCCCGCGGACGAGTCCTGGATGGTCTTCACGGATCATGACCTGTGGGGCACCAAGGTCAGCGGCCCCCGCAGCCTGATCGATGCACTGCGAGCCTCACGAGACCTCGAGTGCATCGACTGGGTTCCGACCGGTGGCGAGTCACGGTCCTGAGCGTGGACGGCTTCTCGCAGCCTGACGGTGGGTGCTGAGCCGCGTGCGGAGCATGGCGCTTCGACCCGCGACCTGGCGGTGCGGTCACGCGGATCAGGCGAGCAAGCCGGGGAGCTGCTGCGCGAAGTCGCGCGCGGGCAGCACCTGGACCCCGCCGTCGAGGAGCGGCCGGTCGCCGAGATAGACGGCGACCGCACGGCGGATCGCCTTCTTTTCGAGCAGTTCTCGCAATGCGGCACCGCTTTCGGGGCGCCAGCGCTCGCTGGCCTTGACCTCGATACCGACGGAGTGATGTGGGCCGCACCAGACGAAGTCGACTTCGGCCCCGGCTCCGGTCCGGTACCACTGAACCTCGCCGCCTGTGCGAGCGAGTTGCATGTGGGCACGGAGCTCGTGCAGCACCCAGGTTTCCAGCAAGGCGCCACGCTCGGAATCGTGGACCGGCGCGTGGATGCGGCCTGCGACGGCGCGCGCGACACCAGGGTCGAAGAAGTAGAAGCGCGGGTGGGCGACCTCACGAACCTTGAGGCGCGGTTGCCACGCGGGAACCATGACACCGATCAGCGTGTCGACCAGGATCTGGAAATGGCGTTGCACCGACGCGCGATGTACGCCGGCCTCGCTTGCGACATTGCTCATCGAAACGGACTGACCATTGAGGATGGCTGCGACCCTGAGGAATCGCGCGAAACCGGCAAGATCCCTCGTCAGCGCTTCCTGCTGCACTTCCTGATGCACGTAATTCGCGGCGTAGGCCTCGAGTGTGTCCTCCGCGGTCGTGGGCTCGCTGCGAACGCCAGGCAGCAGGCCGATCCGCAGTACGTCTTCGATCGTCGGCCGAAACTCCGTCTCGGCCAGCGTGAGAGGGAAGAACGAGCGATTGACGACTCGACCCGCGAGCAGATTGGCGTCCAGTCGACGCAGCCTTCGAGCGCTCGAACCGCTCAGTGCGAATCGGTACCGCTTCCCGTGACGCGCGATCAACGCGTGCACTTCGTCGAGCAGTGCCGGCACCTTCTGCACCTCATCGACGACGACCCAGCTCGGCGGAGACGCTTCGACCTCGCGCCGGAACAGTCCTGGCTCGCGCAGGTAGCGCACGTACGTCTCGCTCGGGACGAGATCGACCCAGAGGGCTCCCGGCAGGACCTGTCTAAGCCACGTTGTCTTTCCCGTCGCGCGTGGGCCGAAGAGGAAGAACGATGACTCCGGGAGTCCGAGGTGTCGCGGATACATCGCGTTCATTTTGCACGACAAAATGAGCGCGTTGTGACACCAATCGCGATTGCGTTCATAAGTCCATTGTGGGCAGCATCTTATGGCGATGACGTTGCCTGGTGGACGAACCGGAACGACCGCGGGCGCCCCGGAAGGGCGTCCCGCCAACCCTCCAGCCGGATCAAGCCGAAACGAGTTGGCCACCTCCACCTCTACCCCAGCACCGAACACTGGCTCTGCCCCGCCGACTCGCTCCCGGACATCTCCAGGTCGTTCGAGTCACGGCTCAACTGACTTGGTGCTGCCGACGCTGGCAGATGGGGCGAAGCGACAGAACTCGGGCGTGAGTGACCGACCGGGCGGGGGCGGCTAATCCTGCCGCGCGAAGCCGACTCGCAATCTTGATCCTGCTGCTCGCCGCGTGTGCGGGGACGGGCGTGCCGCGGCGGCATGCGCTCGAGCCGCGGCTCGTGGAGGCGTTGAGGAGCGACGATCCGGCAGTGAGATACGAGGCGGCCTATGTCCTCGGTGCGCACGGGGACGGGGCGCACATCGATGCCATCGGGGAGCTGGCCGGTGACGCGAACGCGATCGTCGCGCGCGGCGCGCTGGCCGCGCTCGGGAGGATCGCCGAAGGAGATTCCAGGCTGCAGGCCGCTGCGCTGCCGCACTTGATGGGTGCTCTCAGACATCCTGACGCCACGGTGCGCCAGAGCGCGGCATTCGAACTCGGCAACTTCCAAGAGTGCGAGGGAGTCGACTGGAGCCCGTTGGCAGCGACGCTCTGGGACGAGTCTGGCTGGGTGCAGCTAGCGGCGGCGGGTGCGCTCGCGCAACTCGGCATCCCGCCCTCCGACAGCGAGCTCGAACGGCTGTTTCGCTCCTACGCGGGCGGCACCGGTTCGAGGTGGCTGATTCCTGTGCTGCCGGCGCTGCGCGATCCCGCACAGCGCGATTGGCTCTCGCCCTTGTTGTCCAGTGTCGACGCCCGGACTCGGGACCATGCCGAGCACGCCGCAAGGAGACTCGACGCGATCGCAGCGGGAGCTCCGCCGAGCTGGCAGACGTCGGGCATGGAGAAGGAGTTGCAGTCCAGCACGGTGAACCGACGCGCGCGAAACGAGCTGCGAAGGCTTCCGTGGCACCCGGTGCAACGACGGGAGCTGCTGGATGCTGCGCGCAAGGCTCGACTCGTGATGTTTGGGGAAATTCACAAAGAGGACGGGCCTCTGCGGGAGGCGCAGATCGAGCTCCTTCGGGCGATCGTCGGAGAAAGGCCTGCAGGCGTGGCCGTGGGATTCGAGCCGTCCGTGAAGCAAGCGCAGCAGCTCGTGCTGGACGCCGCGGAGGAGCTCGGTGTGCCGTGCATCTCGCTGGAGAAGAATTGGGAGGCTGGCTGGATGCCTGTCGGCTCAACTGCCGAGCGCGACGACCAGGTCGCAGAAGCCATCCATGCTTGGCTCGCCACGCCGGGGCACAGGATGTTCGTCGTGCGTGGCGAGAGCCACGTGACTCCGGGCGGGTACCTGGTGCGCCAGCTCGAGACCGACCCGCTCATCGTGCTCAGCATGCAGGCGGAAATCGCCCTTCCACTCGGTCTCGCCGGCGACGGTCTGGAAATTCTCGGGCAGACGTGGCGGCTTGGCGACAGCGGTCGAGTCTACGTCTGCGGATTGAAGGGCCTTCGCCCGGAGTCGCCTTCGTCCGTCTTGCGCAACTGGCTATCGCGGCCCAGCGAGCGCTGACTTCGGCTCGATCCGACTTCGAGACGAGCATGGATCGGTGCTGAAGGCGCCTCTCCCGCCCGGTGTGCGTGCACGGAGCGACCGCGGAGCTTGCGAGGGCGGGCGATGGGGCCCATCCTGAGGGTGGCGGCGCTTGCCGCCGGAAGGAAATCGGATCTTGAAGAAGCGTTCCAGCGGGCCGGCTCGGCCGCGTCTGACTCAACCGCTCGTGCGTGAGAACGGCGTCCTGCGTCCTGCGACGTGGGACGAGGCGCTCGATCGCGCGGCGGAGGGGTTCCGGCGCACCCGGGAGGCTCGCGGCGGGGACGCGCTCGGCATCTTCAGTTGCTCGAAGTCCACCAACGAGGTGAACTTCCTGGCGCAGAAGCTGGCGCGGGTCGCGTTCCGCACCCACAACATCGACAGCTGCAACCGGACGTGACACGCACCTAGCGTCGTCGGTCTGGCGACGGTTTTTGGTGCTGGCGGCGGCACGAACTCCTACCGCGAGGTGGAGGTAGCTGACGTCGTATTCCTGTGGGGCTCGAACGCGCGCGAGGCGCACCCGATCTGGTTCCACCACCTGCTCAAGGGCGTCAACAACGGAACGCGGCTGTACGTGATCGACCCGCGGCGCACTTCGTCGGCGCAGTGGGCGGACGTGTGGCTGGGGCTCGACGTGGGCAGCGACATCGCGCTCTCGAACGCGATGGCGCGCGAGATCATCCATGCGGGGCTCGCGGACGCCAAGTTCATCGAACGCGCGACCGAGGGTTTCGAGGCGTACCGCGCGGCGGTCGAGCCGTACACGCTCGAGGTGGGCGAGCGCATCACCGGCGTTCCGGCCGACGTGATCCGCGAGGCGGCGCACGCGTTCGCGAAGGCCAAGAACGCGATGATCTGCTGGACGCTCGGCATCACCGAGCACCACGACGCGGTCGACAACGTGCTCGCGCTGATCAACCTGACGTTGCTCACCGGCCACGTCGGCAAGTGGGGCTCGGGCTGCAACCCGCTGCGCGGTCAGAACAACGTGCAAGGCGGCGGCGACATGGGAGCGATTCCCAATCGTTTGCCGGGTTTTCAGGACATTCTCGATCCCGCGATCCGCGAGCGCTTCGAGCGCCACTGGGGCGTGCCGCTCGCGCCGCGTTACGGGCTGAACCTGACGCAGATGCTGCACGCGATGGAGCGCAAGGAGCTGACGGCGCTCTACGTGATCGGCGAGAACCCGGCGCAGTCGGACGCGGACTCGAACCACGTGGAGCACCTGCTCGGCGGGCTCGAGCACCTCGTCGTGCAGGAGATCGTGATGACGCGCACGGCCGAGCTCGCGCACGTCGTGTTGCCCGCCGCGGCGACGTGGTGCGAAGGTGAAGGCACCGTGACGAACAGCGAGCGCCGCGTGCAGCGTGTTCGCAAGGCCGTCGAGCCGCCCGCGGGCGCGAAGGACGAGCTGTGGATCCTGTCGGAGCTCGCGCGGCGCCTCGGCGTCGACTTCGGCCATCCGACGGCGGAGGCGGTGTGGAACGAGTTCCGCACGGTCGCGCCGCATTTTTCGGGCGGCATGAGCTACGCGCGCCTCGATGCGCTCGGCGGACTGCAGTGGCCGTGCCCCGACGAGTCGCATCCCGGCACGCCGTTCCTGCACGGTCGACTGTGGGAAGAGCCGCGTGGCGGTCGCGCCGCGCCGTTCTCGGTCGTCAACTGGGAAGGGCCCGTCGAGAAGCCTGACGCGGAGTATCCGCTGCTGCTCACGACCGGTCGCCGGCTCGAGTCCTACAACACCGGCGTGCAGACGGGCGGGTATCGCTCGCCGCTGCATCTGGGCGAGCGCATCAGCCTGAGCGTCGAGGATGCGGAGCGCCTCGGTGTGGCCGACGGGACGCTCGTCACCGTACGCTCGCGCCGCGGCCAGCTCGAGGCACCCGCGCACATCGACCGCGCCCTGCGCCCGGGCCTGGTCTTCATGACGATGCATTTCCCCGACGAAATCAACACGAACGTGCTCACGATCGACGCCTCGGACCCCAAGTCGGGCACGGCCGAGTTCAAGGCTTGCGCGGTGCGCGTCGAGCCCGTCGCCCAGCCGGCGAGCGCGAGATAACGAGCATGGACATCCGCCTGCCGGAAGCCCGGCCCAACGCCGAAGAGCGCGCCGCGATCGATGCCCTGCTCGGCGAGCCGCGCTCGTCGTGGGAAGGTGCGACGACGAAGAGCGAGCGCGACGGGCGTGTCGCGATAGGTGGCGCCGCCAAACGTGCGGAGCGGCACCTGCTCCTGCCGTGCTTGC
Organism: Planctomycetota bacterium; assembly: GCA_026692705.1. Classification (GTDB taxonomy): domain Bacteria; phylum Planctomycetota; class UBA1135; order UBA1135; genus F1-120-MAGs118. Next base: position 38,778 of record JAPLOE010000097.1, on the reverse strand, counting down.
ATGCGTTGCAGGATCGTGTCGGCTGGATCAGCGAAGGTGGGCTCGCGTATGTGTGCGAGCGGCTCGGGCTGCCGCCGGCGGAAGCGTGGTCGGTGGCGACGTTCTATGCGCTGCTCGCGACCGAGCCGCGCCCGCGGCGCGTCGTGCACGTGTGCGACGACATCGGTTGCCGCGCGAAGGGCGCGCAGAAGCTGTGCGCAGAGCTGGAGCGCGAGCTCGGGCCCGCGCTCGGCCACGCGAAGGATGCGCACGAAGGCGACACGCTCGAGCACGACGCGGAGCGGCCCGCGTGGATGCGCTCGCCGTGCCTGGGGCTGTGCGACCGCGCGCCCGCGGCGCTGGTGACGGAAGCTGGCGCGCAGCCGCTCGGCATTTCCGCCGGGGAAGTCACGGTGGAGCGCGTGCTCAAGCTGCTGCGCTCGCCTGCGGGAACGCCCGACGCCTGCGGGGACAAGCGTCTCCCGCAACACGACTCACCGGCGCTGCGGCTGCTCGCGCGCGTCGGCGTCGTCGATCCCGAAAGTCTCGACGATTACCGGCGCCACGGCGGCTATCGCGCGCTCGAGCGTGCCTTCGAGCTCGGGCCCGAGGCCGTGATTCGCGAGGTGACCGACTCGAAGCTCGTCGGTCGCGGCGGCGCAGCGTTCCCCACGGGACGCAAGTGGGAAGCCGTGCGCAAGGAACCGGCGACACCGCGCTACATCGTCTGCAACGCCGACGAATCGGAACCGGGCACGTTCAAGGATCGCACGCTGCTCACCGGCGATCCGTTCGCGATCGTCGAGGCGATGACGGTCGCGGCGTACGCGGCGGGTTGCTCGAAGGGTTACCTGTACGTGCGCGACGAGTACCCGCTCGCGAGCAAGCGGCTCGAGCACGCGTGTGCGGCCGCGCGCAAGGCGGGGCTGCTCGGCCTCGACATCGGCGGTCGCGGCTTCGAGTTCGACATCGAGGTGCGACGCGGTGCGGGCGCGTACATCTGCGGCGAGGAGACGGCGCTGTTCGAGTCGATCGAGGGCCGTCGCGGCGAGCCGCGTTCCAAGCCGCCGTTCCCGGTGCAATCGGGCCTGTTCGGGAAGCCGACGGTGGTCAACAACGTCGAGACGCTCGCGAACGTGCTGCCGATCCTCACCGAAGGAGCGAAGGCCTACGCGAGCGTCGGAACCGCGCAATCGACGGGAACGCGGCTCTTCTGTCTCAGCGGCAACGTGCGGCGGCCGGGTGTGTATGAAGTCGCGTGCGGGACGAAGTTGCGCGAGCTGGTCGAGCTCGCGGGCGGCGTGCCCGAAGGTCGCAAGCTGCAAGCCGTGCTGCTCGGCGGCGCTGCGGGTGGTTTCGTGCGCCCCGATGAGCTCGACGTCGAGCTCTCGATGGAAGGTGCGCGCGCGGCGGGAGCGACGCTCGGCTCCGGCGTCGTGATGCTGTTCGACGACACGGTCGATCTCACTGAGCACGTGGCGCGCATCGCGCGCTTTTTCCGCGAGGAATCGTGCGGCCAATGCGTGCCCTGTCGCGTCGGCACGGTGCGTCAGGAAGAAGCGCTCGCGCGCATCGCCTGCGGCAAGCCGAGGGGCAGCGTGCAGGAAGAGCTCGCGCTGCTCGAGCACGTCGGCGCCGGCATGAAGGACGCGTCGATCTGCGGACTCGGCCAGACCGCGTATTCCGCCGTGGAATCGGCAGTGAAGCGCCTGAAGCTGTTCGGTGAGCCCTCGGCGCCGCTCACGCTGGCTGCGGCGGCCGGAACACCCGCGAGCAAGCCTGCGTCGACCGATGGCGCGATCGAATTCACGCTCGACGGCCGCACGGTCGCGGTGCCCGCGGGCACGACGATCCTGCAGGCGGCGCGCGCGCAGGGCCTCGACGTGCCGACGCTGTGTTTCCTCGAGACGCTCTCGCCCGCGAACGCCTGCCGCCTGTGCGTGGTCGAGGTCGAGGGCGCCCGTGTGCTCGCGCCGAGCTGTTCACGCGCCGTCGAGCCCGGCATGAAGGTGCACACGCAGTCGCCGCGCGTGCGGCACGCGCGCAAGTTCGTGCTCGAGATGCTCGCCTCGTCGGTCGACCTGTCGACCGCGCCCGAGCTGCAGCGCCGCCTCGTCGAGTACGGAGCGCAACCCGGCCGCTACGGCACGCCGCAGGGTACGCACGAGCGCGACGGCGCGCTCGCCGGCCACCACGAGCCCGCGCTCGTCGACCTCGCCGCGAGCGTCGCGCAGCCCGTGAAGATCGACAACGACCTGTACGTGCGCGACTACGGCAAGTGCGTGCTCTGCTACAAGTGCGTCGAGGCCTGCGGCGAGGACCACCAGAACAGCTTCGCGATCGGCGTCGCGGGCCGAGGCTTCGACGCGCGCATCTCGACCGAGTTCGACGTGCCGTTGCCGGAATCGGCCTGCGTGTACTGCGGCAACTGCATCGCGGTGTGCCCGACGGGCGCGCTGATGGCGAAGGACGAGTTCGACCTGCGTGCGGCGGGCCACCACGACGAGCGCCAGGAGACGACGGCCGATACGATCTGCCCCTACTGCGGCGTGGGTTGCACGCTGCGCCTCCACGTTCAGCACGGGAAGATCATCAAGGCCACGTCACCGCTCGACAACCGCATCACGCTCGGCAACCTGTGCATCAAGGGACGTTTCGGCTGGCGCTTCGTGCAGCCCTGAGAGCTCCTTCCGCCGCTTCGCCATCGCGCCCAGCCCACCCGCACATCTCTCGGGGCACTTCGTCCCCGTCAAAGGCATCCATGCAATCCGTCATGACTCAAACTGCCGTTCCGTCCGACATCGAGATCGCCCAGAAGGCCAAGCCGCGCCCCATCGTCGACGTGGCGCGCGACATCGGGCTTTCGCCTGACGACATCGACCTGTACGGCAAGTACAAGGCCAAGCTGCCGCTCGAGCTGTCGGCGCGTCCCGCGCGCGGGCGGCTCGTGCTCGTCACCGCGATCAACCCGACACCGGCCGGCGAAGGCAAGAGCACGGTGAGCGTCGGCCTGACGCAGGCCTTCCGGCGCCTGGGCGTCAACGCGCTCCTGTGCATGCGCGAGCCGAGCCTCGGCCCCGTGTTCGGCGTCAAGGGCGGCGCGGCGGGCGGCGGTTACTCGCAGGTGATCCCGATGGAGGACATCAACCTGCATTTCACCGGCGATTTCCACGCGATCTCGAGCGCGCACGCGCTGCTCTCGGCGGTGATGGACAACCACCTGCAGCAGGGCAACGAGCTCGCGCTCGACCCGCGCCGCATCACGTGGCCGCGCACGATCGACATGAACGACCGCGCGCTGCGCAACGCGGTGATCGGCCTGGGTGGCGCGGCCGACGGCGTCGTGCGCGAGGAGCACTGGGTGATCGTGCCCGCGAGCGAGATCATGGCGATCCTCTCGCTGTCGACGAGCCGCGAGGACCTCGAGGCGCGGCTGGCGCGCATCGTCGTCGGCGCGACGGCCGGCAAGGACCGCAAGCCCGTGCGCGCCGGTGACCTGAAGGTCGCGGGCGCGATGGCGCTGCTGCTCAAGGACGCGCTGCGGCCCAACCTCGTGCAGACGCTCGAAGGTGGCCCGGCGCTCGTGCACTGCGGGCCCTTCGGCAACATCGCGCACGGCTGCAACTCGCTGATGGCGACGCGCGCGGGCCTCGCGCTGGCGGACATCGTCGTGACGGAGGCGGGCTTCGGTTCCGACCTCGGCGCCGAGAAGTTCTTCGACATCAAGTGCCGCGCGGGCGGGCTCAAGCCGGAAGCGGCGGTGCTCGTGGCGACGATCCGCTCGCTCAAGATGCAGGGCGGCGCCGACAAGAAGTCGCTCGGCGTCGAGAACCTCGCGGCGCTGCAGGCCGGGCTCGAGCACGTCGATCACCACGTGCGCAACGTGCGCCAGTTCGGCGTGCCGGTCGTGCTCGCGATCAACCGCTTCACGGCCGACACCGAGGCCGAGCTGCGCATGCTGCACGACTACGCCGAGAAGCAGGGCGTGCGCGTCGTGCTGTGCGACGTGTGGGCCAAGGGTGGCGCCGGTGGCGAGAGCCTCGCGCGCGAGGTGCTGGGCGTGCTCGAGCAGAAGAGCGCCAACTTCCAGCCGCTCTACTCCACCGACCTGCCGATCCGCACGAAGATCGAGACGGTCGTCAAGAAGGTCTACGGCGGCGATGGCGTCGATTTCGCTCCGGCCGCCGAGCGTGCGATCGACTACCTCGAGTCGATCGGCCTCGGGAAGACGCCGGTGTGCATCGCGAAGACGCAGTACTCGCTCACCGACGACCCGACCAAGCTCGGCCGCCCGCGCAACTTCCGCGTCACGATCAACGAAGTCACGCCGTCCGCCGGCGCCGGCTTCGTGGTCGCGAAGGCGGGCGACATCATGACGATGCCCGGACTGCCCAAGGTCCCGTCCGCGGAAGCGATCCGCATGCAGTCCGACGGCTCGATCGTCGGGCTGTTCTGAGAGTTTTCGCCGGGCGCAACGCGCGGCGGCGGCGATCCGCCCGCGTGCGCTACGGCAGGGCGTCGAGCAGCGCCTCGACCGCCTCGGGATCGAAGCCAAACGGGCCGAGCTCGCCCTTGTAGGTGAGCTTGCCCTGCGCGTCTATCACGTAGAGACGCTCGGGCCAGCCGGCGTACACGGCGTCGGCAGGGTTCTCGATTCTGTCGACCACAAGCTCGATCGGGTACTCGTACCGACCGACGAAGTCGCGCGCGATCGCGACGCGTTCCTCGCTCGTGCGCGGCTGCGGGTAGCAGACGCCGTCGGTCTCGTTGCTGTCCATCTGCCACTCGTCTGTCGGGTGGGCCTCGCGGATGTAGATCGTGAGGAAGCGCGCATGGTGCGCGTGCTCTTTCGCCAGCCGGACGAGACGCTCGACCGAGCGCCGGAAGGGCGGTCAGGTGAAGCTGCCGAACACGAGGACGAGCGGCTGCTCGCCGATGCGCTCGTGGAGCCGCAGGGTCTGGCCGTCGAGCGCGAGCAGTTCGAGGTCGGGCGCGGCGTCGCCGACTCGAAGATCCCCTTCGCGGCGCGTGTCGTACCACAGGATCCCCCAGACGTTGCGGGGACCGATCTGCCACACGAACCAACCGCCGACGGCGAGCACGAGCGCGCCGAGCGCCAGGAACACGCTCCGCCATCGAGGTCCAAACGGAAGTCGCACGGAACGAGTGCGCGCGCTCAGCCTCGCGCGAGGATCTTCTTCTGGTTCGCCAGGATCGCCTTCTGGTTGGCGAGGATCTGGTCGAGCTTGCCCTGGTTCGACTGGATCTTGCCCTGGTTGGTGAGGATGAGCTTCTGGTTGCCGCGGATCGATTCCTGGTTGCGCAGGATGCGCGCCTGATTCGTGCGGATCGTGGACTGGTTGGCGAGGATCTTGGTCGAGTTGGCCAGCACGCGTTGGAGCGACATGTCGAGTCCTTGGGTTGGGTGTCGAGCGATCCGGTGCCCGCACCGGCGGGCGGATCGGAGGCGAGGCTACCGCTCCGAAGGGACACGTGCGAGCCGGCGGCTCGCGAGCGTCGCGGATCCGGCGACCGGAGTTCGCGTTTCTTGCGGGGTTGCGACACCGCGCACGGCGTCCATGCGTCAGACTCTGCGGCCCATGACGAGAGCCGGAGAGCAAGAGCCGCGCACTTGGGTCGGGCGCCTGGTCCAGGTGCAGCCCGGGGAAGGCGCGTCGGTGGCGTGGGCCACGGCGCTGTTCTTCCTGCTCCTGTGCGCGAATTCGACCCTCAAGCCCGTGCGCGAGGCGCTCGGCATCGACCGCGGCGCCGATGACCTCGCCGCGGTCTGGTCGGGCACGCTCGCGCTCTCGCTGCTCGTGCAGCCGCTGTTCGCGGCGCTGCTCGCGCGCACCTCGCGCCGTCGTTTCGTGCCGATCGTGTACGCGGCCGGCATCACGTTCCTGCTGCTGTTCCGCGCGGCGTTCGAATTTGCGCCCGAGAGTTTCCGCGCCTACATCGGCTACGGGTTCTATATCTGGTTCAGCGTCTTCAACGTCTTCGCGCTGTCGGTGTTCTGGGGCTTCGCGGCCGACCTGTTCAAGCTGGGGCAGGCGAAGCGACTGTTCGCGCTGGTGTCCGTCGGCGGCACTGCCGGCGCCGTCGCGGGATCCGCGCTGGCCCGCTCGCTCGCGGAGCCGCTCGGCACCATCAACCTGATGTTCGTCGGAGCCGCGCTGCTCGTCGCCGCGATCGGCTGCGTTGCGGCGCTCACTCGCTTGCACCCGCAGGATGCACCGCGCGAAACGCAGGCGGCTGCAGGCGAGAGCTCACCGAAGCCGCCTTCGCCTTGGCGCGGCCTCTCGTACATCGCGCAGAGCCCGTACTTGCGCGGCATCTGCGCTTTCACGCTCTTCTACACGCTGTTCAGCACGGTCCTGTACTTCCAGCAGGCCAACCTCGTCTCCGCGGCGTTGCCCAACCGCGACGAGCGCACCGAGTACTTCGCGACCGTCGACTTGATTGGCAACTCGCTCACGCTCTTCCTCCAGCTGTTCGTCACGGGAATCCTGATCCGCCGGCTCGGCGTCGGCTTCGCGCTCCTCACGCAGCCCGTCGTCGCCGGAGTCGCGTGTCTGGGCCTGGGCCTGATGATCTGGCGTGGTGCGGAGCTCGTCGGCGGCAGCTGGGGCTTCGCCTGGCCGCCCGAGCTCGTCTCCGTCGCCGCCGCGCGCATCCTCGTGTCCGCGAGCAACTACGCCACCGCAAAACCCGCGCGCGAATCGCTCTTCACCGTCGTCCCGCGCGACGCCAAGTACGCTTCCAAGAGCTTCGTCGACACCTTCGTCTACCGCGGCGGCGACCTGATCGGCGGCTGGACCTTCACGCTCTTCCAGAAAGGGCTCGGCGTCCCGCTCGCCGCCATCGCGTTTGGCGCTTCGCCGATCGCGCTCGTCTGGCTCGCCGTCGGCGTTTTCCTCGGCCGCCAGCAAAAGGCGCTCGACGAGCAACGCGACAGCGAAGTTCGCGCCTGAGGCGGGACCTTGCTACGTCGGCCGTGGCTGCGCTCCACAGTTCTGGAAACCTGAGCGGCCTCCCAACGCCCCCTGTCGCGAGCCTGCGTCACTCTGTGAGCTTTTGCGCCGTGCCGCGGTGCTCCACGCGAAAATGACAGCGACCCCGGCCCGCTGAGCGCGAGACCGAGGTCGCCGATGGAAGCCGTGCCGAGTGGGCGCGGTCAGTTCTTCTTGCTGGTGGTCACGGCCGCGTCGTAGTTCTGCTCGGCGAGCGTGCACTGGCGGACGGCGCCCTCGAGTTCGACGCGGGCGACCGATTCGCGGGTGCGGAGGTCGTTGACGAGTGTCTCGTACTTGGAGACGTCGGTGTTGCGGGCGTCCGCGCGGTCGGACTTGGCGAAAGCGCGTTCCTTCTCGAGGTCGACGCGCGCCGCGGCGAGGTCCTGCGAACGCTGCGCGAGCGTCTCGGCCTTTTCGCAACGGGTCAGGTTGCAGTCGCGCCAGCGAATCATGTCGTGCTGGGGCACGACCTTGGCCTTGGCGACGCGCACGCCTTCGCGCGCGGTCTCCAGGTCCTCGGTGGTGCCGGTCACGGCCACGGCGACCTTCGCTTCGGCCTGGTCGACGCGCTGTTCGGCGGCCACGAGGTCGGTCTTGGCCTGCGCACGCTCGGCCTGGGCGCGGGTGACGTCGCGGCGGGCGAGCGCGAGCTCGTCGGTGCGCCGGTCGTGCTCCGAGCGAGCCTCGTCGATCAGCACGCGCTGCGCCGGCGAGAGCGAAGCCATCATCGAGTCCTGGTCGCCGGGCTGGCGCGAGGTCGACAGGCAGGAAGTCATGGCGATGCAGGCTGCAAGAGCCGTCAAACTGGCGATCTTCATTCTCGTTCCTATTCGGGCACGAAGCCACGGGGGTACCGCCCATCTTGGGCCAGGGCAGCCCGCTGCGAACCGGACCATTGCTGCCGATCAGGGCCGCTGGAAACAGGTAGTCTTGGGAGCGGGCGACCGAAGATGCGATCCGAAACAGGCTTGGCGGCGATTGCGGTGGCGTGTGCGGCGGTGGCGCCGTGCACGTTCGGCATGAGCGCGGGCGTCGGAGTGCTGCTGGCGGTGGCCGGAATTGTCGTGGCGTGGCGCAACGAGCGCAGCGTGGTGGCGCCGGTGCTCGCGCTCGTCGGCAACGTGCTCGCTGCGACGTTGGTGGTCGTGCTCGCGATCATCGCTGCGCTCGTGCTCGCCGCGAGCGCGATGACGGCGGCCGCGACAGGTGTGACGGCGAGCATCGAGGCGATCGAGCAGGCACCCCACGTGGCACGCACGGTGGGAGGCGCTTTGTCCCCGGCCGGATTCTGGGGCACCTACCGGCACGAAGAACTCGTCGAGCACGAGAGCTCGCAGGGTCCGTGGGGTGGCAACCGCTACCTGCACTGGCACGCGACAGGTGAGGATGTCTTCGACGAAGACGACGTGCTGCAGTTCGCTGTCGAACACGGCTGGAGGCTGCACTCGCGAGGGCATCTCGGCGTGAAGGAGATCTACGCCTGGAGCCCCGAGTGCCTGTTGCCCGCGAGCGAGTGCACCGACAAGGCGAACCACGAGCCGTACTCTCTCTCGCCCGCGTACCTCGGGCTGCCGAAGACCGTTCGTCGCAAGTCGACGGCAAAGTTCACCGTGATGAGCTTCGACACCGGATGGGTGCAGTTCCCGGACCTCGAAGAGATGGCGCGCACCGTGGTGGGCTTCGCCTCGATCTCCGCCGACGGCCGCGACCTCTACGTGGCGCACCACTGGGGCGATTGACTCCAGCGGCGATGCGACCCTCGTCGGCCAACGCTCGGTGCCGTCGCGAGGCGTCGGCGGCGATCCGCTAACTCGACGTGCCCTCGAGTCGCGCACGGTAGTGGCGCATCGCGAGGGTGATGCCGAGGCCTCCGATGAAACCGGGGGCCACCCACACGACGAGCGGAGGGATCACGCTCTGGAACGACGCGGGTGTGTTGTCGTAATTGACCACGAAGAACGCGGTGAGCGCGGCGATGCAGGCCACGATCATCCCGAACAGGTGCTCGTACCACCACCAGAAGCGGCTCTGCGGCGCTCGCGCGAGAACGCGCACGAATCGCAGTCCGAAGACGACGTTGAGAGCGCCGAAGATCGTGAAGAGCACCGCAGCTCCCTGCAGCCAGTAGGCGAGCGCGAGCAGTCCGGAAAAAAGGAGGGCGAGAGCCGAGATCCAGTCGGCGACCGAACGGCTGCGATCGGTTCGTTGTTTCTGCCCGAGGACGGACACGCCCCACCAAGTGGCCGCCGCGGACTGGATCGCCACCAACGACAGGAACAGCGGCCCTTGGGGCTTGTCGGGTTCCGCGGCGAGACGCAGGGCACTGGCAGCGACGGCGCTGATGGAAACCCACGCCATGCATGCGGCGAACACGCGACCGGCCTTGCGATGGGCACTCCCACCCTTTCGGCTGAAGATCGGAATCCACATCGAGAACAGCGCTACCGCACCACCGAGGGCGTGGAGCACATTCAACGTCTCGCGCACGGTCGTCATGCGGGCGCGATCGTACGCGGCGGTTCTTGTTCTCGGCGAGCACGTTCTCGTTCGTGCATCTGGCACGTGCGCGGGACGCACGAGAACTCTGAGTTGCCGACCTCGGCGCGCTCGAGTTCCGCCGCTCGAGATCGAGGCCACCGGCGTCCCTGATTCCGTGCTGCAGCTGCGCAGCTGGGGCCCGCAGGGTGCGCTCTCGACGATCTACTGGACGCGCAAGCCGCTCGGTGCGCCGAGCTCGACGCTCTTCGGCACGTTCCTGCTCGATCCGAACCTCGCGCGCGTGTTCGACGTGAAGAACACCGGCTACGACGCGCCCACGTTGCTCCAGCGCATCATTCCCGGCGGCCCCGCACTCGCCGACCGGCCCTCCTCGTTCCAGGCGCTCGTCGATTCCTCCGCCTCACCGATCCAGAAGGCTTTCACCAACGGCGTCGAGGTCACGGTCGTTCCATGACCGAAGCTCGCGAGCCCGCACGTCGCCGGCCGCTCTCTCGGGCGGCCGGCTTCGTCGGATCGCCCCGACCCGACGATCGTTGTCCCGCCGCGAGCCACAGGCCACGCGTAGTTTCTACGAGTTCGGAAAGGAATTGCGGTGCGGAAGGCCACCGGCCTGCGTGGCGGTGCCCGCAGGGCGGGCAGCCGTGGGGGCGTGGGGCGAGCTCCAGTTTCCGGCGCGCTTGGCACGAAAGGCGCTAGGGCGGGGCGCGATGAACCAGCGGGCGAGCGAAGTCGGAGCCGGGTCGGCTCCCGGTTTGGCGTGCGAGACGGGCTGCGCGACGAGCGCCTCGCGGGTCCTGCCGTGGATGCCGCTCGCGTTCGTGGGCGTGCTGACGGCGCTGCTCCTGTTCGTGCCGAAGGTGAGGCAAGACGAGGGGCTCGCGACGGCGTTCGGGGTTGCGGCGGGAGCGCTCGCGCTCTGGACGGTCGCGCTGGTCGTGCGGTCGCGCGTTCGCGGCGTGCCGCTGCGCGTCGAGTTCGCGCCGCCGCAGCGTGTGCACTACGTGCAGGCCTCGGTGCAGTTCAGCATCTACGCCTACTGGGGCTGGTACTGGCGCAACGTGTACGAGGCGGTGCCGCTGCTGCTCGCGCAGTTCGCGTTCCTGTACGCCTTTGACGGGCTGCTCACGTGGACGCGCGGCCGCGACTGGAAGCTCGGCTGCGGGCCGATCCCGATCGTGCTGAGCACCAACCTGTTCCTGTGGTTCCGCAACGACTGGTTCCTGCTGCAGTTCGTGATGCTCGCGGTGGCCGCGCTCGGCAAGGAATTCCTGCGCTGGCAGCGCGACGGGCGCAGCACGCACATCTTCAACCCGTCCGCGTTCGGCCTGTCGGTCGCGGCCGCGTTCCTGATCGCCTTCGACGCGACGCACCTGACCTGGGGCATCGAGGTCGCGACGACGATCGGCCGCCCGCCGCACATCTTCCTCGAGGTGTTCCTGCTCGGCCTGATCGTGCAGTCGTTCTTCTCGGTGACGCTGATGACGGTCTCGGCGATCGTCTCGTTGTGCCTGTTCGCGTGGCTCTACCAGCTCGCCACAGGCGTGTATTTCTTCGTCGACACCAACATCCCGATCGCGATCTTCCTCGGGATGCACCTGCTCGTCACGGACCCGGCGACGTCGCCGCGCACGAGCGCGGGCCGGATCCTGTTCGGCTCGGCCTACGGGCTCGCGAACGTCGCGCTGTTCTGGTGGCTCGGTCGTTTCGGCATCCCCGACTTCTACGACAAGCTGCTTCCGGTGCCGCTGCTCAACCTGTGCGTGCCGTGGCTCGACCGTTCCGCGCGCGACGGCTGGATCGCGAGCGTCGTGAAGCGCGTGAAGCTCGCGCGCGTGCTGCAGCTCAACGTGGCGCACATGGGCGTGTGGGCCGCGTTGTTCGCGCTGATGTTGAGCACCGGATGGGTCGACGCGCCGCATCCGGGCGGTTCGATCGCGTTCTGGAAGCAGGCCTACGACGAGGGCAAGCCGTTTGCGGGGCAAAACCTCGTCAAGCTCGTCGGCAATCGCGCGGACTCCGGTGATGCGGGAGCGTGCAACCAGCTCGGCTCGATGTACCTCGAGGGCAAGATGACCGAGCGCAACGTCGAGGCCGCGGGCCGCTATTTCGCGCGCGCCGCCGAGCTCGGCAACCGGCGCGGACACGAGAACGTGGTCGAGCACTTCTTCAGCAACGGTCAGGCGGCGTCGGAGGCCGCGCTGCTCGCTGCGCTCGGCGAACTCGAGCGCGAGCTCGACCCGCGCGGGGATGGACGCGGGCCCGGATTGCTCGCGCGCGCCTACGAGCTCGGCGTCGGGCGCCATGCGGATCCGCGAAGGGCGGCGGAGCTCTACAGCCTCGCGAGCCAACGTGGCTGGCCCGGTGGAGCGCTCGGTCGCGCACGCCTCGCGGCCGTGGTGCCACTGAGTGCGCCCGAAGCGGCCGCGCTCGTCGCTCCGCTCGAGGCGGGCTGCTCCGCAGGAAACGCCGAGAGCTGCTGGTGGCTCGCGGGCGTGCTGCGCGCGCGCGACGGTGCGCGAACGGACACGCGGCGCGTGCGCGAGCTCACGCAACGCGCCTGCAACGGCGGCGTCGCTCTCGCCTGCGATTCGCTGCGCTGAACGAAACGGCGCGATTTCGACTTTCGAGCCTCCCCCACAGCGGATTCCGATCGCGTGCTAGGCTTTTCTCGTGATCGGCCCGCGACCCCGGGCAGATCGCGAAGGAGGCAGATCATGAGCTCGTGCCGGAAGGCCACGTTCGTGGCCGCGATCGTCTTGTCCTCGACTCTCGCGCACGCAGGCGACTGGTATGTCGACGCCGTGAATGGCAACGACGCCAACAGCGGCAGCGCGGCCAATCAGCCGTGGCGCACCATCACCAAGGCCCTGAATTCGACGCGCACGCTCCAGGCGGAGCGAATCCACATCGCGGCAGGCGTCTACGACGCCGCGCTGGGCGAGCAGTTCCCGCTCGAGCCGTGGGAAGGGCAGGCCCTTCTCGGCGCGGGCGTCGGCCTGACGCGCGTGCAGTCCTCCGCCGCCTTCGCGCTCAGCGTCGCGCACTTTCCGGCGCGCCCGTTCCCCGAGTTCACGTCGGCGACGCAAGTCCAAGGCCTCTCGCTCTCCGCGACGCAGCAGCCGCTGCTCGTGAGCTCGAGCTGGGGTCCCGTCCGCGCCGAGTTCCGCGATCTCGAGGTGAGCGGCGCCTCGCTGCAGGGAATCGTCGTGTTCGGCACGGCTGCGGGCATCGAGCCCGTGTTCGAGCGCATCGACAGCCACGGCAACAACGTGGGGCTGGGCGCTTCCGCCGGCACGATCGTCGTGCGCGACTCGCGCCTGCACCACAACAACCAGTCGGGCCTGCAGCTGTCGACGAGCACGCTCGTCACCTGTCGCGTCGAGCGCACGCGGCTCGACGCCAACACGCTTCTCGGGCTCGACGCGCGCGCCAACTTCCTCTCGCCGAGCGCTTGGGGCCGCGTGGTGGCCGAAGCGGATGCGTGCGAGATCTCCGGCAACGGCGCGGGAGCGCGGCTGCTCGTCGCGAACCAGCCGCTGTGGCTCGCGAACTCGAGCCTGCGGCTCACGCAGTGCACGCTTGCGGGCAACACCGGCGCAGGCGTCGCAGACTCCGGAGTCGGAGGCCGCATCGAACTCGAGGAGAGCGTGCTGGCGAGCAACGGCGACGACGTGAACGTGCTCGGCAACGACATTGCCGCGCGCAATTGCCTGATCGAGGACGGCGACTTTTCCGGCGTGAATGGCTGCTTCGCGGCGTCTCCCCAGTTCGTCAGCGTCGCCACTGCTGACTATCGGTTCACTTGGGGCAGCCCGTGCGTCGATCGCCCGGGCCTTCCGGCCTACGCAGGCACGCTCGACGTCGCGCGCCGGCCGCGCTCGATCGACGGCGACCTCGACACGCTGGCCTCGCGCGACCTCGGCGCGCACGAGTTCGCTCCGCTCGAACGGCGCGGCGTCGCGCGACTCGGCCAGCCGCTCGCGTTCGAGTGCTGGGGTCCGCAAGGCGCGGCAACGGTCGTGCATTTCTCGCGACGTCCGCTGCTCACAACGCCGTTGAGCACGCCCTTCGGCGCGCTGTGGCTCGACCCGGTCGCGCTCGGCACCTTCCAAAGCACCCTCGCGGGCGCCTCCAGCCCGGGCCTCGTGCAACGCAACGTGCCCAACAGCCCCGCGCTCGTGGGCCAGTCGTTCTCGTTCCAGTCACGTTGTGCCTCGCCGAACGCACCCAACGGCTTCGCCTGGTCCAACCCGGTGTCGGTGACGATCGCGCCGTGACGCGTCGCGTTCGGTGACGGGCTCGGCGGACGCTCGCCCGCCGAGTTGCCGTCACGGCGTGCGCTGGAGCTGCACGGTGATGCCGTGCCGCGGGAGTTCGTCGAAGTACTGCAACGCGGGCACACACGTCTCGAGCGGACGTGCGCCGGGTTCGATCAGGCCGCGGGCCTGGAAGTGCGCGACGAGCGCGGCGGGGAACGCGGTGGTGCGTTCCATCGCGGTGAAACCCGTCTTTTCGTCGTGCCGATCGAAGCAATCGTATTGCAGCTCGAGCGGCTGGCCCGCGTGCGAGCCGCGCACGAGCACACGCAGCAGCACGATGTCGCGCACGTCGGGGAACGTGAGCTTCTCCTCGAACAGCTTCTGCGTAAGTGCGAGCGGCGCGAACTCGATGCCGTCGCGCGCCTCGAAGCGCTCGTCCATGAAGCCGAGCTCGAACAGCAAGCGGATCTGCGCCCAGTGGCCGGCGTAGCGGATCGTCTTGTAGTCGAAGCTCTCGAGCTTGCCTTCCCACGTCTGCGGGCACGTGCTCGTGCCGCCACTCGTCACGCAGGCCTCCAACGCGCCGAAGTGCGACGACTCGAAGCTCTCGAGCTCGGTCAACGTCGGCACGCGCACGCGCTTGCCGCTGCGCAGGAACTCCGCCTCGCCGCGGTACTCGTTCCACAGGCCGAGGAAGTTGAACACGAGCTTGTAGCCGAGCGGACCGACCGGCTTCTCGGGCAAGCCACCGCAACGCACGTGCACTTGCCTGGCCAAGTCCATCGACGCGACGCCATGCGCGGCGAGATGGTTGCCGAGCCCCGGTGCGAGCCCGCAGTCGGGCACGATGCTCACGCCCGCCTTCTTCGCGCGCTTGTGCAGCGCGAGTTCCTTGCGCACGACGGCCGTGTTGCCGCCGAGATCGAGGAACGACGCGCCGCTCTCGATCGCCCACTCCGCGAGCTGCGCGTTGAAGCGATAAGGCACCGCCGAAAGCGCGACCTGCACGCCGTCGAGCGCTGCGCGCACGTGCTTGCGCTTCGCCACATCACAACGCGCGGCCTCGAAGCGGCATTTCGTGCCCTTGGTGAGCTTCTTGAGCCGCCGCACCGCGCGCTCGGCGACCTTCTCGTCGCTGTCGACGACGCGCACGAGCTCCGCCTCGCCGTTCTTCGCGAGGTCGTACGCCATCGCCACGCCCTGCCGACCCGAACCCAGAACCGTGTAGCGGTACTTCATGTGCCGCCGATTCTAGGGCTGCCCCGCGTTCAGCGCTGCGTGCCGCCGTCCGCGGCCTGTCGCCCACGATGCCCGGGCACGTCGAGGCCGAGCACGATGTCGCGCTCGCCCACGAGCACGCCGTCGAGTTCGTGCAACTCGACGACGCCGTCGCCACCGCGGCCTTCGAGGCGCACGCGACGCTCCGGCGTCAACAACGGATCGTCGGCGAACAGGAAGTCGTCGATCCAGTACTCGGAAAGTCCGGGCTCGAGCACGGTGACGTGCACGTGCGCTGGCTCGTCGCCCTGGGGATAGGGCGCGGGGCGCAACGTGTGGATGGAGTACTTCCCGTCCGCACCCGTCCGCACCCATCCGCGCCATGCACCGTGTGTCTGGCCGAGTTCGTTCGGCGGCATGCTGCGCGCTTGCGCAGGAACGTGCACGTACCGACCCTCGAGATTCGTGTGGTAGTAGTACAGCACGACGTCGCGCGCCGGAGTGCCGTCGGAGTGGCGCACGGTCCCCGTGAGCACGAGGCGCGGGCCGTTCAAGTTCCACGCGGGACTGAAGTCCTGCCACGAGAGCTCCGCAGGCATCTCCGACGTGCCCGACGGACCGTCAGGGCGAGCAGCAGGAAGCTCGACTCGCGTCCGCGGCGGAACGGGGTCGACCGAGCAGGCTGCGAGCAGGACGAGCGTGACCGACCCAAGCGTGAGCGAGCTCCGCGCAGCTCGACGCAGCCTTCGAATGAACTCCATCGTGCCTCCTTTCTCCACGAGCGTAGCCGGGTCGGAGCGCAGGCGGAATCCGCCGAAACGGCGACCGCCTGCGTGAACCGGCCGCCCCTCCGCTAGCGGCTTCGTGGCCAGTCCTCTAGGCTGCTCGGCCCAAACTGCGCGCCGGAGGGTCCGAATGGGCGGATCCTCGCGTCGCGCCCAAGAGAGATTTCGCCATGTCGGAACAGCACATCACGCCCCGCGCGAAGGACTACGCGCAGTGGTACCAGGACGTCATCGCCGCAGCGCAGCTCGCCGAAGCGGCGGGAGTGGTCCGCGGCTGCATGGTCGTGCGCCCGCACGGCTGGGCGATCTGGGAGAAGATCCAGGCCGAGCTCGACCGTCGCTTCAAGGAGACGGGCCACCAGAACGCGGCCTTCCCGCTGCTGATTCCGCTCTCGTTCCTGCAGAAGGAAGCGCAGCACGCGACGGGCTTCGCGATGGAGTGCGCGGTCGTGACGCACGCGGGCCTGCGCAACGTCGACGGCAAGATCGAGCTCAAGGGCGAGCTCGAGGAGCCCTACGTCGTCCGCCCGACGAGCGAGACGATCATCGGCCACTTCTTCTCGAAGTGGATCGACAGCTACCGCGACCTCCCGATGCTGCTCAACCAGTGGTGCAACGTGATGCGCTGGGAGCTGCGCACGCGCCTCTTCCTGCGCACCGGCGAGTTCTGGTGGCAGGAAGGCCACACCGCCCACGCCTCGCACGAGGAGGCGATGGAAGAGGTGATGCGCATGCTCGACGTGTACCGCGAGGTGTACCACGACGTGCTCGCCGTGCCCGTGATCCGCGGCCGCAAGACCTCGAACGAACGCTTCGCCGGCGCGCTCGAGACGTTCTGCGTCGAGGCGATGATGCAGGACGGCAAGTCGCTGCAGGGCGCCACGAGCCACGACCTCGGCCAGAACTTCGGCAAGGCCTTCAACGTCACCTTCCAGAACAAGGAAGGCGTGCGCGACTTCGTGTGGCAGACCTCGTGGGGTTCTTCCACTCGCATGATCGGTGCGCTGATCATGGCGCACTCCGACGACGGTGGCCTCGTGCTGCCGCCGAAGCTCGCGCCGATCCACGTGGCGATCGTGCCGATCTGGAAGAGCGACGCGGAGAAGGCGCAGGTGCTCGAGGCGAGCGACAAGCTCGCACGCGAGCTGCGCGGCGACGGCCTGACCGTCAAGCTCGACGACCGCGACGCGCTGCGCCCCGGCGAGAAGTACTACGAGTGGGAGCGCAAGGGCGTGCCCGTGCGCCTCGAGGTCGGCCCGCGCGACGTCGCGAGCTCGACCGCGATGGCCAAGACGCGCATCGCCGACGCCAAGGAGAAGGTCAAGGTGCCCTTCGATGGAATCGGCGTGCACGTCGGCAAGCTGCTCGACGACATGCAGAAGCAGCTCTTCCAGCGCGCGCTCGCGTTCCGGCAGGCGAACCTCACCAAGGTCGACTCCTGGAGCGACTTCGAGGCCGTTTTCGCCGGCCAGAACTCCAAGTTCGTGCTCGCCCACTGGGACGGCACGACCGAGACCGAGCTCGCGATCAAGGAGGCCACCAAGGCCACGATCCGCTGCATCCCGCTACCCGACGAAGGCCTCGACGACGGCGCCGGCCAGTGCATCAAGACCGGCAAGCCCAGCGCGCAGCGCGTGCTGTTCGCGAAGAACTACTAGAGCAGTCCTTCGCTCGCTCTCGCGAGGCCACGTGGCACCCGCCGCGTGGCCTCGCGCATTTCAGAGCCAGTAGACGAAGTTGCGCGCGAGCCATTCGCGCAGGCGCTGCTTCCACGGGCGGTGGCGCCAGGCGTGGAAGTCGATCTGCTCGCAGGCGGCGATGTCGCGGTCGAGCTGCTCGAGCACGGAACGCGCGAAGTCGCGGTCGAGCGCCGCGAGGCCGGCCTCGAGGTTGTGGCGGAAGGAGCGGTGGTCGAGGTTGTAGGAGCCGATCGTGGCCCACTCGCCGTCGATGACCGTCGCCTTGGCGTGCATCATGCCCTCGCGGTACTCGTGGATCTCGATGCCGGCGGCGAGCAGCTCGGTGTAGTAGCTGTGGCTCGCGTCGCGCACGATCCGCACGTCGGAGTCCTTCGGCACGATCACCTGCACACGCACGCCGCGGCGCGCCTGCTCCATCAGCGCCTTGCGGATGCCGCGGTCGGGCAGGAAGTACGCGTTGGCGATCACGATGCGCTCGCGCGCGGCGCGGATCGCCGTGCGGTAGACGTTCCACATCCACGGGCTGCCGCCGCCGCGCATGCGCTCGCGCAGGCCGTGGAAACCGAGGTTCGCGAGCACCTCGACGCGCACCGGCTCCGGCCGGCAGATCGGCACGAGCGTCGTCGCGAGGTGCGAGCCGCCGCTCTGGTTCCACGCGATGCGGAACGCGTTGGCGAGCTGCTGCGCCGCCGGCCCCTCGACGCGCACGTGCAGGTCGTGCCAGCCGCGCACGCGCTCGCCATGTTCCTCACGATCGGCGTAGTCGTCGCCGATGTTGATGCCGCCGGTGAAGGCGATGCGCTCGTCGACGGCGAGAATTTTCTGATGGTTGCGGCGATGGAAGCCCAGCAAGTCGGGCGCGAAGCGCGAACGCGACGGCGGCGTGCGTCCGAGGCGGAGCTGGATCCCGTCGTAGATCTTGCGCAGGCGCTCCTGCGCCTCGATGCGGCCCGGAATCACGGGATGGAAGATGTGGATGGCCACACCGGCTTCGGCGAGCGGCGTGAGGAAAGCGTCGTCGAGCGTGTCGTAGGATCCGAACGCGTCGTACATCAGGCGCACGTCGACGCCGGCGCGGGCACGTTCGATCAGCGCGTCTCGGAACCTCCGCCCCGTGGCGTCCGAGTGCAGGATGTAGGTGACGAGGAAGATGCTCTGCTGCGCGCTCGCGATCGCCGCGAGCATCGACTCGTAGGTCGCGGCGCCGCCGACGAGCAGCGCGAGCCGGTTGCCGCCACACAGGCGCTCCGGCTGGGACACGTAGAGCCCGTGGCCGTAGCGTCGCGAGGGCCGAGGCCCCCGCCACTCCAGTGGCCAAAACCCTCCCCGTCCCCCCGAACCTGCTGCCATGGCGTGGGGAGCTTGGCTCCGGGGCCGGGCTTCCTCAAGGCGTAGGTTCAATTGTGGCAAGGGTTTAGGTGCGCGGAGGCCGCTCGGCGGGCGTGCGGGCTTGCTTTAGCTGTTGAAACGACTATCCTTCCGACGAAGATCACGCCATGGCCACCCGCACCCGACCCTCCCCGCGCGCCGCGCTCCCCGAAGCGGCCACCTACCTCGAGTTGCTCGTCACTCAAGACCAGCTCCTCTCCGAGGTGACGGCGCTCTTCGCCGGCCACGACCTGACGCCCCAGCAATACAACGTGCTGCGCATCCTGCGCGGCGGCGACGTGGGCGGCCTGCCGTGCCAGGTGATCGGCTAGCGCATGATCCAGCGCGTGCCGGACGTGACGCGGCTCGTCGACCGCCTCGAGGCCGCGAAGCTCGTCGAGCGCGCGCGCACGCCCGAGGATCGCCGCGTGGTGCTCGTGCGCATCACCGCCGCGGGCCGCAACGTCCTCGACGCGCTCGACGCTCCGGTCGACGCGCTCCACAAGAAGCAGTTCGCCTCCCTCGCGCCCGCCGAGCTCGCGGAGCTGCAACGCCTGCTCGTGAAGGCGCGCGAGCGCCGCTGACGCGCTCCCCACTCGACCACGGCCCGCCGTCGCGGGCCGCAGCCCGCCCACATACCTGTTGCAACAACCATCCACCCGAAAGCGACCGCTCCCATGAACCTCCGCACCGACTCGCAGCTCCCCTGGACCTCCTCCGCCGCCCTGCTGACCCTGCGCCTCGCCGCCGGAGCCGTGTTCGTCTACCACGGCTGGGGCAAGGTCTTCGGTGAGCACGGCGTCGAAGGCTTCGCGGGCTTCCTCGACTCGCTCGGAGTGCCGTTGCCCGCGGTGAGCGCGTGGCTCGCGGCCCTCACGGAGCTGCTCGGCGGCCTCGCGCTGCTCGCCGGCGTCGGCGTGCGGCTCGTCAGCGTCCCGCTCGCCTTCAACATGCTCGTCGCGATCCTGACCGTGCACCGTTCGGGTTTCGACGTCGCCCAAGGCGGCATGGAGTTCGCCCTCGTGCTGCTCGCCACCTCGATCGCCCTCGCCCTCACCGGCGGTGGCCAGTTCTCCCTCGAGAGCCTGCTGCGGAAGAGCCCCGCACCGGTCCTCGCTCGCTAGTCTGCGGCTCTGAACCCAAGAGGAGATCATGATCACGCTCCGCAAGTCCGCCGACCGTGGCCACGCCGACTACGGGTGGCTCGACACCCACTACACCTTCTCCTTCGCCGACTACTACGACCCCGCCCACATGGGCTTCCGCGGCCTGCGCGTCATCAACGAGGACATCGTCGCCCCCGGCGGCGGCTTCCCGACCCACGGCCACCGCGACATGGAGATCGTGACCTACGTCCTGTCCGGTGCGATCGAGCACAAGGACAGCCTCGGCAGCGGCGAAGTCCTGCGCCCTGGCGAACTGCAGCGCATGAGCGCCGGCCGCGGCGTCCAGCACAGCGAGTTCAACCCCTCGCGCACCGACCCGCTGCACCTGCTCCAGATCTGGATCCTGCCCGAGCGCTCCGGCACCGCGCCGGAGTACGAGCAGAAGCCGATCCCCGAGACCGAGCGCCGCAACAAGCTCGGCCTCCTCGCCACCCGCGAGCCCACCGGCAGCGCCCTCACGATCCACGCCGACGCAACGATCTACGGCTCGCTGCTCGACAAGGACAAGACCGTCACGCACGAGCTCCCCCCCGGCCGCCACGCCTGGCTGCAGCTCGCCCGCGGCAAGGTCCGCCTCAACGGCCTCGAACTCTCCGCCGGCGACGGCGCCTCCGCCACCGCCGAACGCAAGCTCGAGATCACCGCGCTCGAACCCTCCGAGTTCCTGCTCTTCGACCTGAAGTGAGCGCCCCCCGAGCCTGAGCAATTTCTCTCTGCGAACGGCCTGCGCCGCCGGCAACCCGGTCACCGCCGGTCGTTCGCAGAAGAAATTGCTCTGGCTCGGTACCCTGATTGTCAGCAATGAAGCGCAAACGACTGACCGCGGCAGAGCTCGAGGCGCAGCTCGAGGCAAACCCCGAGTACCGCGCGATGCGGGAAGCCAGAGACGCGCACTTCCGACAACTTGAAGAGGAGTACCGGGTCGCACAGGCGCCGTTGCTTGCGGACCTGCGCACGCTCGGGCTCGAACTTGGCTCGGTCTGGGATCTCGTCAATCGCGGAGCGCCACCCTATGCGCACGCCGTGCCAACCTTGGTGAGGCATCTTCACCTTGCTTACCCACCCGCCATCAGGGACGGCATAGCTCGCTCATTGGGAGTTCCTGAAGCGCGTCCCTATTGGGACGAGCTCCGAAACGCCTTCCTGAACGAAAAGGACTCGGCAGCACGCCAAGGACTCGCATGCGCATTGTCGATCGTCGCTGGCATCGACCAGTTGGATGAACTGCTCAGGCTCACGGTCGATCCGACCCAGGGAGAGTGCCGGAACTTCTTCATCGAGAAACTGATGCGAAGCGGGAAGCTTGGGGACGGAGAGCTGCTTGACCGCCTGCGCAGCGATCCAGAGGTGCAACAGGAGATCCAGCGATTGGAGAAGCAGAAGCGGCGTCGACGTCGCTAGCAGAACCCTTCCGAAACGAGCCCCCCCTACGGTCGAGTTCCGTCTATCCAGGGGCCCAAGCGACATGGCCCGCACCGCTCCTCGGCCTTTCGGTTGAGGCGCTCGCGGACTGAGCGCGCCGCGCTACGGCGCCGCCACCGGCCGCGAGACCACGATGGGATCGCCGACGGTGATCCGTCCCGCCTGAAGGACGGTGCAGAGGACACCGCGGCCGCGTTTGCCGGTGCGGAAGGCGCGGGCGATGCGCTTGGTGTGGAGCTCGCCGAAGCGGGCGATGAAGCTGCGGCAGGGGCGGTGCGGGAAGTTGGAGACCAAGAGGACGGCGGTGCCGATCGAGAGGCGCGTGCCCGGGGGGAGGTTGGCCTCGGAGAGGTCGAGGTCGACCTGCAGGTTGTCGCCGGTGAGCGGCGTGCGGGTCTCGTCGCCGTCGGCGACGGCGCGCGCGACGTGGATGTTGATGAGCGAGACCTCGCTCTCGGGCGCGCTGTGCGGATGGACGGGCCAGGAGTCGCCCGCGGCGCCGGCACCGGAGGCGACGTCGAGGAAGGGCGGCGTCGCGCGCTCGCCGGGACCGGTGCGAAGGACGCAGCGGATCACGCGTCCGTCGTCGGAAGGAGAGCGCGGCAGCGCATCGAACCAGCCATCGAAACGCCAGGAGAGGTCGAGAGCCACGGGTCCAAGGATAGCGCCCGGAGAGAAGCGCACTCTCGGATCGAGACGCGCGGGAGGGTAGAGTGCTTGCGCCGCATGCGTATCGCAGTGCTCATCGATCAGTGGTCCGAGCGGCCCGAGGATCACGACCCGGTCGCCGATCAGGTGGCTGCCGCGCTCGAGGACGGCGGCCACGAGACGGTGCTCGTCGGCGTTCACCGCGACCTGAAGAAGCTGATCGACGACCTGCAGGCGGCGAAGCCGGAGCTCGTCTTCAACATCAGCGAGAGCTTCGGCGACCACATCTTCGGCGCGATCGGCATCGTCGGCGTGCTCGACCTGCTCGGACTCAAGTACACCGGCGGCGGGCCGGGCGAGTTCTACCTGCAGCAGGACAAGGCGCTGACGAAGAAGCTGCTCGCCTTCGACAAGATCAAGTACCCGGAGTTCGCGGTGTTCTCGCAGGACTCCGACTTCGAGACCGGCGGCAACCTGCGCATGCCGCTGTTCGTGAAGCCGCTGCGGCAGGACTCGTCGATCGGCATCGGCAAGGACGCGCTGGTCGACAACTTCCGCGACATGATGAAGCGCATCCTCTCGATCCACGACAAGATCGGGGACGCGGCGCTGGTCGAGGAATACATCGACGGTCGCGAGATCTACGTCGGCGTGCTCGGCAACTCGATGCCGACGGCGCTGCCGCCGGTCGAGATCGACTTCGCGGGTTTCCCCGAGGACGGGCCGAAGATCATGTCGAGCCGCGCGAAGTGGAACACGCGCAGCGCCGAGTACAAGGGCACGAACGCGGTGATGGCGGACCTGCCGGACGAACTGAAGGCGCGCCTGCAGAAGGTCGCGCTCGACGCGTTCCGCGCACTGCGCGTGCGCGACTACGGCCGCGTCGACATGCGGCTCACGCCCTCGGGCGAGATCTACGTGCTCGAGGTCAACGCGAGCTGCTACCTCGAGAAGGACGGCGAATTCGCGATGTCGGCGCGCGTGGCGGGCATGAGCTTCGTGCAGGTCGTCAACGAGATCGTCGACCTCGCGGTCGAGCGCCTCGGCATCCGCGAGTGAACGCCCGCGACGCGGTCGATGCGCCGCCCGTCACTCGACGGTGACGAGCCCGACGTCGATGTTCTGGCCGCCGCCGGTCTGGTGGCAGGAAACGGCGAGCACGTTCTTGCCCGGCCGCAGCGCCGCGAGCGCCTCGCGCGAGATCGGCGCCGTGACGTAGCCCGTCGTGTAGCCCTTGCGGTCGAGCGCGAGCACGCCATTGATCCACACCTGCACGTCCTCGTCGTGGTGGAGCGAGAGCCGCACGTTCGCAGGCACGCTCTCGAGCTCGAACGCGCGCCGCAACCAGATGAACGACGACTCCCAGCGCGTACCGACCTTCGCACCGGGCGTGGTGTCGGTGCCGAAGCTCGCGCGACCGCTCATCCAACCGAGATCGTCGTAGTCGGTCTTCTCCCAACCCTCGCGCGGGTCGCCAAACGTGTAGCGCCACTCGCCCGGCGTTCCGTGTCCCGCGTGCGGCACGAGCGCGCGCGTCACCGGCGGCGGCTCGTAGATGACCTTGGTCGCCTTCGCGGCGCGCTCGGGATCGATCTTCCACACCGCGCGGTCGTACGTGAGCCAGCCGTTGACCTCGATCTCGACGTCGGTGGTCTGCGTGCCGCCAAACTCGCCGAGCACGCTCGCACGCGCGCTCTCCGCGGGCGCCATGCCGGGACCGGGGTACACGTGGATGTCGATCACGTCGCCGACGTTCTTGTCGGTCCAGCCGCTCGCGTTGTTGACGAGCCGCGTCGGGTCGAGGTTCGCGACGAGGCGCGTGATGCGCTCGGTGTCGTGCTGGCCCCAGCCTTCGTTGAACGGCACCCACATCACGATCGACGGATGGTGGCCGCGGTCGGCGACGAGCTCGCGCAGCTCGGCCTCGAAGTTCGAGCGCCAGCCCGCCTGCTCGCAGTTGCCACTCGGCATGTCCTGCCACACGAGCACGCCCAGCGAGTCGCACAGCCAGTAGAAGAGCTCCGGCTCGACCTTGACGTGCTTGCGCAGCATGTTGCCGCCCATGCGGCGCACCGCGTCGATGTCGAAGCGCATCGCGTCGACCGACGGCGGCGTGTAGAGGCCATCGGGCCAGAAGCCCTGGTCGAGCGGGCCGAACTGGAAGAGCGCCTCGCCGTTGAGAGTGATGCGCCGCACGCCGCGGGCGTCGGGCAGCACCGCGATGTCGCGGAAACCGCAGTAGCTCGAGACCTCGTCGAGCGTCGCTCCGTTCGTGTCGACGAGGCGCACGCGCAGCCCGTGCAGCGCCGGATTCGTGGGCGACCACAGCTCGTGGCCCTGCACGTCGAGTTCGATGCGGCCACTGGCGCTCTCTCCGCGCGCGAGGACACGTCCGTCGCGATCGAGCACCTCGAGCTCCGCCTTCGCCGCCGCTCCGCCGCGCAGGTCGAGATCGAGCGCGAGGTGCCCGCTCGCGCTCGCGGTCACGCGCAGGCGCTCGACTCGCACCTGCGGCACCGGTTCGAGCCACACCGTCTGCCAGATGCCGCTGGTTGGCGTGTACCAGATGCCGTTGGGCTCGAGCACCTGCTTGCCGCGCGGCTGGCCCGCGGAATCCGTGCCGTCCTCGACGACGACAGCAAGACGATTCGTGCCCGCGTTCGCGAGTTCGGTGATGTCGAGCGAGAACGGGTCGTAACCGCCGGAGTGCGAGCCCGCCTCGCGCCCGTTGACGAACACGCGCGCACGCCAGTCGACCGCGCCGAAGTGCAGGAGCAGACGCTGGCCGCTCCATTCCGCGGGCACGTCGAAGTTGCGGCGGTACCACAGGCGCTCGGTCGGCTTGAGCGCGCGCCCGACGCCCGACAACGCGCTCTCCACAGGAAACGGAACGAGGATCGCGCCGTCCCACTTTGCCGGCAGCACCTCGGCGGAGTTGATCGCGTACTCCCACAGGCCGTTGAGGTTGCTCCAGCTCGAACGCACGAGCGTCGGCCGCGGGTACTCGCGCCACGCGTTCTCCGGCCGCACGTCGCGCCCCCAGCGCGTCCACAGCTTGCTTTCCGCGGGTTTCCAGCTCGCGCCGTCGGTGACGGACGGCGGCTGGACGAACTCGACCGGCGTCGGAGCGACCGGCGTCGCGGCGGTGCGCGTCGAGCGCTCGCGCGAAGGAACGGCACAGGCGAAGCAGAGCGCGACGGCGAGCAGGGCGAGGCGTTTCATCGTGCCGCGAGCATTCCGCGCGCGGCCGCGCTTGCCAAGGCCGGGTTCAGGGAAGGTAGCTGCCCTGGTGCACGTGGTTCATCGCGAGCGCGGCGATGAAGGTCGTCAGCGCGAGCGAGGCCTGGTGCTCGCGCGCGGGCTCGAAGGCGAGGCCGAGCTCGTCCGCACGCGCCGCGAGGTGCCGCACGAGCGCGCGGGTGCGCTCGGGGAAGTGGCCGGTCCAGCGGAAGACGTAGGCCATCAGCTCGCGCTCGAGCGAGTGGATCAGCGCCGAGGCCGGGCGGCCGGGGTGGTCCGCGTCGGGCGCGAGCTCCTCGAAGATCGAACGCAGCGCGCCGTCGAGCCCGTGCGGGAACTCGCCCTCGGGCTGCGCCATGTGGCCGTAGTACTCCTCGACCGAGTAGCCGAGCTCGCCCACGTCCTCGTCCGCCGTCGCCTCGACGACCAGCGGGTCGCGCTCGCGCAGCTCCGTCATCGTGCGGTCGCAGTACTCGAGCTTGGCGAGCGCCTGCGGCTGGTCGGAGTAGTCCGCGCGCCAGTCGAGCCCCGGCGTCATCCAGACCGCGAAGGTCTCGGCCCAGTCCTCGTCGGGATGCTTCTGCGCGTACCAGCCCGGCAGGTGGCGGACGTAGCGGCGGCTGAACGGCGACGGGCGGTAATCCTCGAGGTACGGCTGCGTGATCGGCCCGAAGAGCCGCACCCACTCGCCGTCGTCGTACAGCTTGTAGGCATAGTTGACGACGTGGCCGAACTCGTGGCGCAGGTAGCGCAAGATCTCGCGACGCCCTTCGCCCTCGAGCATCTGCCCCTTCTGCGCGTGCAGGTCGGCGAGCGGCTCCTCGGCGAGGTAGAACGGGATCGCGATCGCGATCGTGCCGGTGACGACGCCCCACTCGGTCGACAGGTACAGGCGCGGCCGCACGCGCAGGCCGAGGGCCTCGAGCTCGCGCTGGAACTCGGCCACCACCGGCTCGAGGCGCGTGCCCTCGATCTTCAGGCCGAGGTCGCGGATCGGGCGGCTCGACCAGTTGTGCTCGCGGAAGAGCTCGCTGGGCATGGTGGGAGCTAGCTCAGGCTCCGCAACTTCTCGATCACGCGGCTCGCGGCGCCGGAATCGAGCGCTTCGGTCGCGATCGACACGCCTTCGGCCACCGTCGGCGCCTTGCCAGCCGCCTTGAGGATGATCGCGGCCGCCATCAGGGACGCACAACGCGCCGGTCCGCCCTCGCCGGCGAGCACCGCCTGCGTCATCTTGCCCGCGGCCTCGACCAGCCCGGGGTTGTCGCCGCTGCCGAGCCCCTCGTCGGGCGGCCCGAACATCGGCAGGTCCGGCTCGCCATCGCAGCCCAGCCCCAAATCGTTCGGCTCGATCGTCAGCGGCACCTGGAAGCCGTCCGCGAGCTCGATTCCGCGCGTCTTGCGCCGCACGAACGGCACGACGCCACCTTCCGGACCTTGGATCGCGATCGCGCGCGGATGGCCGAGCGCCTGCAGCACTTCGACCGCCACGCCGAGCACCGGCCCCTGCTGCGCACCGATCACGATCGACGCCTTGGGCGGCGCGATCAGCTTCTCGACGGTCGAGAGCGGCGTCCGCACGCCGATCTCGCCGCGCACGCGCCGCAGGCCGAGCAGCCCGGGCAGCAGCCCGCAGGCCGACAGCACGGCGAAGTTGGTCTTGTGGACCCACGAATCGGCCTCGGCCGGGTCCCAGGTCATGCCGAGGCCGAGGTGCTCGAGCACGCTCGCCGCCGTCAGGCCGCGCTTGGGCGGGACGCAGCGGTCGGTGACGAGCAGCACGGGGCAACCCGCTCCCGCCGCGATCACGCTGCCGGCGACCTCGAGTGGCGGATGCGTCTCGAACCCCTCGTGCGGCGGCATGACGCACACGAGGTCCTCGATGTCCTTGCACGGGATGTTGGCGTGCGCGCGGGCGGCCTCGGCGAAGGCGATGACCTCCTCGACCGTGACACCCTTCCAGCGCAGCGCGATCAGGAACGCGCCGATCTGGATCTCGCTCTGCCCCCCCGCGATCAGGAGCTCGAAGGCCCGGTAGGCCTCCTCGCGCGTCAGGTTGCGGCCGTCGCGCTTGGCCGAACCGAGCAAGCGCACGAGGTCGCGGAGGATCATCGAGGTTCCGGGGGAGATGGCCGCGGACTGGGCGGCGTGGCGACGGCCGTAAGTCGGGCGCCGAACGCGGGTTACCCTAGCAGCGCTGGCCAGAGTCGGCAATGCGCCCACGGGGGTCTGGGACGGGCCTTGGGGAGCCCCTTTCGGGGCACGTTAGCCCACGGGGTGGAAAGCGACGCAAAAGCCCGCGCCGCAAGGACTTGCGACGCGGGCTGGATGTGGATAACCGGTGCAGGGAGCGGGGATCAGCCGTCCTTGGGCGGGTCCTTCGGCGGGTCGGCCGGCTTCTCGCCGTCGCCTTCCTTGGGAGCTTCCTCGGGCTTGGCCTCGGAACCCTCCTTCGGGGTCTCCTCGGCCTCACCCTTGTCCTTGCGCTCTTCCGGCGCGAGCTGCGTCGACGGGCGCGGACGGATGTGGGCGTAGAACAGCTCCTGCGACTTGTCGTAGACGAGCTTGCCCTCGACGACCGTGAACTGGACCAGCGACTGGTAGTGCATGACGTCGCCGTCGAGCACTATCAGGTCGCAGTCCTTGCCCTTCTCGAGGCTGCCGACGCGGTGCGACACGCCAAGCAGGCGCGCCGGCACGATCGTGATCGCCTCGAGCGCCGCCTGGTCGGTCAGGCCGCCGCGCACCGCGAAGCCCGCCTCGATCGGCAGGTGCAGGATGTCGCGACCGGCGATGCCGCCGAGGTCGACGCCGGTGGTCGACGGGATCACGCACACCTGCACGCCGGAGCGGTGCAGGATCGCGGCGTTCTCGATGCTCGAGCCGCCGTCGCGCACGAGCTGCTCTTCCTTGTCGCGGCGGTCGCGCGGCGTGATGACGGCGTAGGCGCCGGCGCGGCCGAGCTCGTCCGCCACGGTCCAGCCCTCGATGCAGCCGTCGATCACCGGACGGAAGCCGAAGCGCTGGGCGAGGCGCGCGATCTCGAGCAGGTCCTCGCGGTTGGAGGCGTTGAAGCGCGCCAGCACGCGGCCTTCGAGGATCGAGCGCACGGTCGAGTCGACGCCGCTCGCCGCGGGCTCCTTCAGGTCCTTGTTGTCGCGCTTCTTCTCCTCCCAGTCGCGGTAGTCGCGCAGGTAGCGCGCCGCGCGGTCGAAGCGCTCGAACATCTCGCGCTTGCCCTGCGGGTTGGAGTTGGTGAACGACAGCGTCGCGAGGTAGCGCTCGCGCAGCACGACGCCCTTGATGTCGCGCCGCTTGAGCTTGAGCGCCACGTTGGACTGGCCGGCGGTCGTGATGCCGCTCGCCAGCGCCAGCGTCATGCGCTGGTTGTACGGATCGACCGAGTCGGCGAAGTCACCGCCGGTGGCGCCGAACAGGCCCGCCGAGTTGATCGCGACGAGGCCGGGGTAGACCCGCAGGCCCGTGGCGTCGAGCGTCTTGGCCTCGGTCGGCACTTCGACTTCGTGGCCGACGGCCTCGATCACCCCGTTCTTGGAGAGCACCGTCGCGCCGCGCAGGACAGCGCCCGTGCCGGTGAAGACGTCGCCGTTGAGCACGGCGAACCACTCGTCCTTCTTCTCTTCCTTCTTCTTGTCGTCAGCCTTGGCCTCCTCCTTCTTCTCGCCCTCCTGGGCGGCCGAAGGCGAGGCGAACGACGGCAGGGCGAAGCCCATGCACGCGCTGAACGCGAGGAAGCTGAGCGAACGACGATCGATCCAGGACTTCATTCCTTCACCTCTCCGAACACGAACTCGCCGTCGAGCATCACGGCCTCCACGTTGGTCGTCGGTTCCAGCGGATCACCCGACAGGAACAGCAGGTTGGCGGTCTTGCCCTTGTCGAGGCTGCCGAGCTGCTTGTCGAGCCCGAGCACCCCCGCCGGTTCCAGCGTCAGGCCACGCAGCGCGGCCTCGCGCTCGAGGCCCGCGCCGACGATCTCGCCGACGTGACGCCGCCACGCGACGTGGTCCTGCACGGTGTCGTTGCGCGGCTTGAACGCGATCTTCGCGCCCGCCTTGGCGAACTCCATCGCGAGGTTGCGCTGGCGCATCGTGCCGGGCACGAGCGTGATCTGCGGCTCCATCACCATGCGCAGGCCGCGCTTGCCGATCTCTTCGGTGACCTCGTACATGTCGATCTCGCGCGTCATGACCACGCGCAGCGCGTAGTCGAACTTGCGCTCGCCGATCGCGTCGAGCCAGTGCGCCCAGTCAGCCGACTGGGTGATGCTCACGAGCATCCCGAGCTCGCCATCGCGCACCTGCACGAAAGGCTTGACCTTCGGGTCGGGCTCCGGCGGGACAAAGGTCTTCTTGTCGTCCTTCTTGTCGTCGGGCTTGGCCTCGCCTTCCTTCTTGTCGGAGCCCTTGGACTTGTTGTCCTTGTCCCACTTCTCCTTGGCCTTCTTGACCTTGTCGTCGTACTCGTCGACCTTGGTCCACGCGTCGCGCACGAGCTTCTTGGAGGCCGAGTTGGCGCGGAAGTACACCTTCAGGTACGCGTCCTCGTCGACCACCATGTCGGCGACCGTCTTGCCCTTGGGGCGCAACGCGGAGGCGTGACCGGGAACGCCGGTGCCGGGCGGGTAGAGGCCGAGCGTGGTGACGCCCGCCTCGAGCACTTCCTTGTAGTCGGGGTGCCGCGGGTTCAGCTCCGGAGTCGGCGAGACCTCGGGGTTGAACTCCTGGCCCGCGCGGCTCTCCACGCCAAGGCGCGTGTAGCAGCTCACGAGGCCGGGCATCACGACCCACTCGGGGCGGTCGATCACGGGAATGCCGCGCGCGACGGGGAGGTCGGCGCCGATCTCGACGATCTTGCCGTTGTCGACGAGGATCACGGCGTGGTCGATCGGGCCGTGGGACACGGTCTCGGCCCGGCCGACCTTGATGGCGACGAGGCCGCCCGAGGGATCGACCGGCCCGGTGAGCACCGGCGCCAGCGCGAGGAGGGTGGTGAGGATGGTCATGACGTTCTCTTCTTCTCTTGTTCCGCGGGCCTAGAACCTCTGGCGGTCCCGCACGCGGTCGTACTCGAGCTTGCCTTCGATCCAGACCGACTCGACGGACGCCCGCGGATCGAGCGGGTCGCCGTGCCACAGGACGATGTCCGCGTGGCGGCCGGGCTGCAGGCTGCCGACTTTGTCGTCGATGCCGAACGACTTCGCCGGGTTGACCGTGCAGGCCTTGAGCATCAGGTAGGAATCCGCGCCGTAGCGCGCGCCCATCGTGCTCTGCAGGAAGAGCTCCTCCTGCGGCATCACGGGGGCGTCCGTGTTGACGGTGATCAGGTTCGCGCCCGCCTTGGCGTAGCGCTCCGGCGTGCCGACCCACTCGCCCTCGGACTGGCGCCAGTCGAACGTGCGCGGGCCGAGGTTGACCGGGATGCCGATGCGCGCGGCGTAGGGCGCGACCTTCCAGCCGTCGAAGCAGCCGTGGCTGAGCACCGGCCGCGTGTCGGGGTAACGCTCGCCCCACATCTCGATCGTCGTGTGCACGGCGTCGCTGCCCGCGGTGTGGATCAGCACCGGCAGCTCGCCCGTGACGACCTTCTGCAGGTTCGCGAGCACCTTGTCGTCGCGGCCAGCCGCGTTGGCGGCCTGCGCGCGCTGCAGCGCGTCCTCGATCGTCCACGCCATGCCCGTGCGCGTCGCACCGAGATCGCCGCGGCGCTCGGGGTTGTAAGCCTGCGCGACCTTCATGCCACCGGGATCGGCGAGCACGCAGCCCTCGTAGCTCCCGCTGCAGCGCGTCTTGTAGAGCACGCCGAAGCCGGAGTTGTTGGTGCCGCTGCCGGGGATGCCGAAGAGCGTCGTCACGCCCGCGGAGCAGGCGCGCTGGATGTCGCGGTTCGCCGGGACGATCGTCGGCGAGGTGCGGTACTCGGGGTTCATCGCGAGCACCATGTCGTTGATGTCGCCCCAGCCGCCGGTCTGGATGTGCGAGTGCAGGTCGATCAGGCCCGGAGTCGCCCACAGCTCGGGCGCGTCGACGAGCTCGTACCCCGCGGGCAGCGCGATCACCGGCCCGGCGTAGTCGACCTTCGAGCCGCGCACGACCACGAGGCCCGGCGAGAACACGTCGTCGGCGTCGTTGAGCGTGAACACCTTGCCGCAGCGCAGCGCGAAGCCCTGCTCGCCTTCCGCGAGCGGCTGGATCGCGCCGAGTTCGGCGTCGCGGGGCTCGCCCTGCTTGTGCGGAGCCGCGCAGGCGCCGAGCGAGAGCCCGACGGCCACGATGGAGAGCTTGCTCACCATCGGCGCACCGCCTTCGAGTGGTCGTAGACCTCGCGGCCGTCGATGTAGACGCGCTGCACCCACGAGCGCGGGTCGGCCGGATCGCCGGTGATGACCGTGATGTCCGCGTCCTTGCCGCGTTCGAGGCTGCCGACGCGCTCGTCGATGCCCGCGACGACGGCGGGAACGATCGTGAGCCCGCGCACGGCCTGCATCTGGCTCGGGTCGAAGCCGTACTTGATCGAGACGCCGGCCTGCAGCGGCAGTTCCTCGGCGGGAACCACCGGTGCGTCCGTGTTGAAGCCGATCTTCGAGAGCCCGCGGCGCTGGAACTCGCCGGCGCAGGAGAAGATCGCGCCGTCGGTGTAGTGGCGGCCTTCGGGCGTGTCGACCTCGCGCGGGCCGACGATCGCGGCGATGCCCAGGCGCTCGGCCTCCGGCGTCGCGAGGAACCCGCCCCACTCGCCGTGGTCGATGAACACGTCGAGCCCGAACTCCTGCTTGAGGATGCGGATCGTCGCGTGCACCAGCTGATACATCTGCGTGTGCGTCGAGATCTGCGCCTCGCCCGACGACAGCGCGCGGAAGGTCTCGTACTGCGGATCGACGTGCGGACGCGGCCCCGCTCCACGCTCGAACGCTTCCCAGCGATGCGCGTATCCCAACCCACGCCGCACGCTGGTGCGGATGTGGTAGTTCATCATCGAGCGACCCATGCCGTAGGCCCAGCGCGCCGGGTTGTCGCCCTGCGCCACCTTCATCGAGCCGGGGTCGCGCAGGCGCGAGGCCTCGAACGTGTCGAGGCCGGTCTTCATCAGGATGCCCTGACCGCCGATGTTCGTGCCCGAGCCGGGGATGAACAGGATCGTCGTCACGCCCGCGGAGAGCGCGCGCAGCAGGTTCGGCGTCTGCGGCACGACGGCCACGCTCACGCGCAGGCCTTCGTTGGTCTGGTAGACCATGTCGTTGATGTCGCCCGAGCCGCCGATGTGGCTGTGCAGGTCGATCATGCCCGGCATGAGCCACGCGTCACCCAAGTCGACGAGCTCGTAGCCTTCGGGCGGCTGCGCGTCCGCACGCGCGGCGACCCGCTCGATCTTGCCGTCGCGCACGAGCACGAGCGCGTCGTCGACCACCTGCTCGCCATCCCAAGAAGCCACGAGCGCCTTCGCGGCCGCGAGCGCGAGCCCCGGGCCACCCGGCTCGCCCGCACGCTGCGCCGACGACGTCGCGACGACACCGCAGGCGGCCGCGAGGGCCAGCGAGCAGCGCACGAAGCGACGGGCGAGGGCGCGGACGGGGCGCATCAGAAGCGACGGGGCTCCACGCGGGGGTCGTAGACGACCTTGCCGTTGATGAGCACGAGCTCGACGTGCGAGCGCGGGTCGGACGGGTCGCCGGAGATCACGACGATGTCGGCGTCCTTG
The DNA here is from genome assembly GCA_026692705.1 of Planctomycetota bacterium. Classification (GTDB taxonomy): domain Bacteria; phylum Planctomycetota; class UBA1135; order UBA1135; genus F1-120-MAGs118. The sequence continues at coordinate 5,759 of JAPLOE010000097.1, read as the reverse complement.
CCGGGCTCGAGGCTGCCGACGCGGTTCTGGATGCCCGCGGTGATCGCCGGAACGATCGTGTGGCCGCGCACGGCCGCCATGTCGGAGTTGTCGAAGCCGTACTTCACGTTGACGGCCGACTGCAGGAACAGCTCTTCCTGCGGAATGACCGGCGCGTCCGTGTTGAAGCCGATCATCTTGTGGCCACGCTCGGCGTAACCGGCGGCGAGGCCCTGCACCTTCTCGGGGTTGCTCGAGACCCAGTCGATCATGCCGCGGCTGGGCACGTCGACGTTGCGGGGGCCGAGGATCGCGTTGACGCCCATCTGCTGCGCGAGACCGGCGTACAGGTAGCCGCCGAACTCGCCGTGGTCGATGTACACGTCGACCCCGAACTCACCCTTGATCATCAGGATCGTCATCATCACGACCTGCGCGACCTGGGTGTGCGTCGACACCTGCGTGCGCTTGGCGGACAGGTCGCGGAAGAGCTCGAGCCGCAGGTCGCGCTTGGGCTGGGGCCCTTCGCCCCGCTCGAACGCCTCCCAGCGCTTCGCGTAGCCGAGGCCCTGCGTGAACATGTTCCGCAGGTGCCAGTTCTCCCACGTCTTGCCGACGCCGAACAGGTAACGCTCGGGGTTGCCCCACTGCGCGACCTTGAGCGAGCCCGGATCGCGGATCACCGCCTCCTCGTAGGACTTCGCGCCGGTCTTGAGCAGCACGCCCTGACCGCCGGAGTTCGTGCCCGAGCCGGGGATGTACAGCACGCTCGTCACCGAACCCGCGATGGCGCGCTTGAACTCCGTGTTGTCGGGGATGACCGAGGCGCGCACCTTCAGCTCGGGATTGGTCACGTAGACCATCTCGTTGATGTCCATCGACCCGCCGACGTGGCTGTGCAGGTCGACCATGCCCGGCATGCACCACAGCGGGCCCAGATCGCGCACCGCGTAGCCGACCGGCACCGCGACCTCGGCCGCGGGCGCGACCTTCTCGATCTTGCCGTCGCGCACGAGCACGATCGCGTTGTCGACGACCTGCTCGCCGTTGAACGCGGCCACCAGCGCCTTGGAGCACAGGAGCGCGAGCCCCGGACCGCCGACGGAACCCGGCGCGGGGTGCTCGACCTGCGCCGAAGCGACCGCGGCACCGACGGCCGTCACCAAGCCAATCACGAACGAACGGATCATCGCGCTGCTCCTAGAACCTGCGGCCCTGCGCCGCCTGGTAAACGTTGCGCCCCTCGATCAGGACCTGCTCGACCGCCGTGCGCGGATCGAGCGGATTCCCGGTGACCACGAGCACGTCGGCATCCTTGCCGGGCTCGAGACTTCCGACGCGGTCGGCGATCCCGGCCGTGATCGCGGGGACGATCGTCAGCCCGCGCAGGCCCTGGTTCTCCGTCGCGTCGAAGCCATACCGGCAGGCGACCGCCGCCTGCAGGAAGAGCTGGTGCTCCTCGACGACCGGCGAGTCGGTGTTGAAGCCGATCATCGTGTGCCCGCGCTTCTGGTACTCCGCGGCGATCCCCTGGATCTGCCCGTCGGTGTCGAAGAAGCGTCCGGTCGGCGTCTCGATCTCGCGCGGGCCGATGATCGCGTTCACGCCCATCTTCTGCGCGAGCGGCGCCGTCAGGTAGCCGGCCCACTCGCCGTGGTCGATGTACGTGTCGAGCCCGAACTCGCCGCGGATCATCGTGATCGTCATCAGCACGACCTGATAGACCTGCGTGTGAACGGAGACCTGCGTGCGCTTGGCCGCGAGCTCGCGGAAGACGTCGAAGCGCAGGTCCTTGCGCGGCTTGGGCGCGCGCCCGGCGTCGTGCTCCGACCACGAGCGCGCGTAGGCGGCGCCCTGGCGGAACATCTGGCGCAGGTGCCAGTTCTCCCACGTCTTGCCGACGCCGCCGAGGTAGTTCTCGGGGTTGCCCCACTGCGCCACCTTGAGCGAGCCCGGATCGCGCACGAGCGCGTCATCCCAGCGCTCGAAGCCGGTCTTGAGCAGCACACCCTGCCCACCGCAGTTCGAGCCCGAGCCCGGGATGAACAGCACCGTCGTCACGCCGCCGGCGACCGCGAGCTTGAGCGCGTTGTTGCCGAGCGTGACCGCCGCACCGACCCGCTGCTCGGGCTGCGTCACGTAGACGACGTCGTTGATGTCGTTCTTGCCGCTGAAGAGGTCGGGGCCCGCGCAGTGGCAGTGCAGGTCGATGAAGCCCGGCACGAGCCACGAGTCGCCGACGTCGACGTAGCGGCAATCGACCGGCAGCGCGACCTCGCTCGCCGGCCCGACCGCGACGATCTTGCCGTCGCGCACGATCAGCACGCCGTCGTCGACCGCCTGCGCGCCCTCGAAGGAGCACGTGACGATCTTGCGCGCGCGCAGCGCGAGCGCAGCTCCGCCCTTCTCGCCGGCGGCCACCTCTTGGGTGCCGCACAGCGAGGCGAGGGCGAAGCTCGCGGTCAGGACGACGGACGGGATCAACTCGTTCACTCCAGGGATCAGAGCCTGTGAGGAATCGCACACGCTCGACGTCCGGCGCCGCCAGGCGACGGCGCAACAAGCATTGTGAGAGCTCGCATCTTCATTTCTTCACGAGCTCGACGTCCGGCGCCGCCAGGCGACGGCGCAACAAGCATTCTGAGAGCTCGTATCTTCATTTCTTCACGAGCTCTCAGCGGACCTCGGTGCCGTTGACGAAGGCGCGCAGCACGCGCGTCGCCGGCTCGAGCGGCGGACCGTCGAGCAGCAGCACGTCGCCATCGAGCCCGCGGGCGAGACGGCCGACGCGCGAGGCGAGGCCCATCATCACCGCGACGTCGCTCGTCAGCGCGCGCAGCGCCGCTTCCGGGCTGAGCCCGCGCGAGATCGCGTAGGCCGCCATCAGCGGGAGCTCCGCCGCGCCTTCTTCCGCCGCGCTGTGGAACGCGATCGGCACTCCGGCCGACGCGAGCTCCGCATAACGGTTGCGCAGGCCGTTGAGGCCGTTGTCGTCCGCGACCGCGAGCACCTGCTGCGTGAGCAGCACGCCCGCGACGCGACCACGCAGCTGGTCCGCGATCTTCCACGCGTCGTCGGCGCCGTAGAGCACCGGCTTGATGCCGACGGCCTCGAAGGCCGCGACACAGGCCAGGATCTCGTCCTCGCGGTCGACGCTCACCACGATCGCCGCCTCGCCGCGCATGGCGCGACGGAACGGCTCGAGGCGCGGGTCGATGCCCGGCGAGCGCGGCTTGCCCTTCGGCTCGGCCGCCGCTTCCGCCTTCTCGCGGCGCAGCTCGGGCGCCTTGACCTCGGGCAGTTCCTTGGTCGTGCGCTCGCCCGCGAGCTTGGTGTCCTTGCCGCCGAGCTCGAGCGTGGCGTCGAGCTTGCCACCCTTCGCCTCGCCGGTGATGTACGCGAAGCCGCGCGTGCCCAGACCCGACACGATCAGCTTCTTCTCCTTCCACACGCCGTGGAGCTGGATCAGGCTCGCCGACACCGCGTCGCAACGCAGCGTGCCGGTGACCTTCTCGCCCGCGAGCGTGAGGCGCAGGCGGAACGACGACTCCTCTTCCGAAGGCGGGACCGTGACCTTGCCCGTCCACTCGCCGGTGACCGGGTCAGCCTCTTCCTCTTCCTTCTTCTTCTTGTCGCCCTTCTTGTCGTCCTTCTTGTCGCCGGAGGCTTCGTCCTTCTTCTCACCTTCCTTGGGCTCGGCGGCCTTCTCGTCCTTCTTCTCGCCGTCCTTCTTGGCCTCGTCGGGCTTCTTCTCGGGCGCAGCGGCTTCCGGCGCCGGCGGCGTCCACTTGCGCAGCGCTTCCTCGTAGTCGCGCCACTTCTTGTCGTACTCCGCGGCCTTCTGCAGCGTCTCGCGCAGGCGCAGGCCGGACTTCAGGCGGTTGCCATCGGTCCACGGCACGCGCACGGCCGTCGGGTCGGCGAGGATCGACTTCTCGAGGCTCTCCGCGGCGGGCTTGTAGGCGAGCAGCGGCGTTCCGGCGTCGCTCACTCCGCGCGGCGCGAGCACCACGGTCGTGACCCCGGCGCGTGCGACGTGGCGATCGGCGGCGTCGCCGACCTCGACGATGCGCGCGAGCTTGAAGTCGGGCGGCGGCGTGCGCTGCGAGCCATCGAGCCCGAGGAATCCGAGCGCGTCGATCATGCCCGGCATCGCGGCGGGAGCGCGCACGACGGCGGCGCCCGGCGGATGGCTGACACGGCGACCGACTTCGGCGATGCGGCCGTTGCGCAGGAGCAGCTGGCCCGGGCGCAGCACTTCGCCGTCGCCCAGGTGCAGCTCGTCGGCTTCGACGACGACGTCGCCGGAGGCCGGGCTCTTCCACGCCAGCTCGCCGCCGACCCACGTCGCGACGACGCTGGAGGTCGCGAGCATCGGTGCGCCGCTCAGCACGCACAGGTCCGCATCCTTGCCGACCGTCAGGCTGCCGACGCGGGCGTCGACGCCGAGCAGCTTCGCAGCACCGAGCGTGATCGCGCGCAGCGCCGCATCCGCGGGCAGGCCGCCGCGCGAGGCGAGCTGCGCCGCGAAGCGCAGGTCACCCGGACGCAGGCCGTTGTCGGTCGCGATCGCGAGCTCGGCTCCGGCCGCGGCAAACTTGACCGCCGCGTCGTACACCGGCCACTGCGCGTCCTCACCCTTGCCGAAGTCGCGGCCCGGGCTCTCCGAGGCGAAGTCGACCGTGACGATCACGCCGACCTTGGCCTCGGCCACTTCCTTGGCGAGCGCACCGGCGCCGGCCGCGCCTTCGAGGACCAGCGGGAGCTTCTCGCGCTTGGCCCACTCGAGCAGCACGCGCACTTCCTCGGCGCTGTCGGCGCCCATGCGCCACGGCGTGTTGGCCGTCATCAGCTCGCGCAGCAGCGACGCCGTGCGCGGGCCGTACAGGCCATCGTCCTTCGTGCGGCCCTTGGCGCGCGCGATCAGCTCGTCGAGCGCGATCACCGCACCGACGGCCGAGCCGGGGAGCTGCTGCTCGACGAGGCCGAGGCCGACGTCGATCGTCGCGGGCACCGGCGGTTCCCAATAACCGGGAACGCTGCGCGCCTCGCGCGTGATCGTGCCGTGGATCGAGGCGCTCTCGTCGAGCACGCGCTGCTCGCCTTCGCCCGCGAGCTTCACGACCGCGCCCTGTCCGCCGATCAGGCGCGCGCGCGCCGGAGCGACGTAGGCCGTCGTGACGCCGCCCATCAGGTCTACGAGGTAGCCGTTCGAGTACGTGTCGAAGTTGTCGATCGCGCGCACCGCGGGATCCGCCGTGCGCGTCGAGCCGCCGGCACCGTAGGCCGAGGCGGCCGACACGAAACCGGGCGTGATGACCGCGTCGGGACCGTAGTCGACGACTTGTGCGCCGCCGGGGATCACGATGTCGCGACCGACGGCGACGATGCGCCCGTCGCGCACGAGGACCGCACCGCCCGTGATCGGGGCCGAGCCGTCGACGGTGTGGATCGTGCCCGCCTTGAGCACGACGGTGCCGCCGCTCGCTTCCGCGAGGCCGGCGAGAACGAGCCCCGCGAGCGCGAGGCCGAGCTGACGAGTTCCGAGGATCACTTGTCCTCTCCTTCTTCGCCCTTGTCCTTCTTCTTGGCCTCTTCCTCGAGGTGCTTGGCGTGCGCTTCGGGGTCCTCACCCTCGCAGCACACGACCTTGCGCGGGTCGGCGCTGGCCGACGCGCCCATGGCCTGCGTGTTGGCCGGAGCGACGCCGCCGAGCAGGTGCTTGGCGCGCGTGTCCTTCGAGCGGTCGTACACGTCCTTGCCCTCGACGACGACGCGCT
>JAPLOE010000096.1 GCA_026692705.1 Planctomycetota bacterium | reverse complement strand
CCGCCTCGAAGGCCCTGCGCGCGATTTCCGGCAATTCCGGCGCGATTTCGAGGCCCGCGACGCCGATCAGCTCGCTCGCACGCTCCGCCCCGAGCGCACCGATCCAGTTCATGCGCACGCGCTCACGCTCCTCGGAGTACGAGAGCATCTGCGCCATCAGCAGTTCGATGCCGAGGCTGTCCTCGGGCTTCCACGGCTCCGGTTCGGCGCGCAGCAGCACGAGATCGGGCGGCAGGTCGTCGCGGTGCTTGTCGAGCCACGCGTTGACGCCCTGCGCGTAGGCCTCGAGCACCTCGCGGCTGCGTTGCGAGCACGCGCGCAGCTGCGCCTGCGCCGCGCGCGCGATCCCGAGCTCGCGCATGCGCCGGTCGGCGCCGAGCGTCGCCGCACCGATGATCTCCGACAGCCTTCCGGCCGCGTAGCGCCGCTGCAATTCCATCTGGCCCATGCGCTCGTTCGCGTGCAGCCAACCCATCGCGCGCGACAGGTCCACGAGACTCGCGGCGGCGACGTGCGGCACCGCGGCATCGTCGAAACGCACCGTGACGCCCGTGGCGAGGCTCGCCATCACGACCCGGCCGTCGCGCTGCGGCTCGCCCTTGCCGCGCCACCACAGGAACGCGCACGTCGCGGCGATCAGCGCGAGCACGACGAGCAGCAGGAGCACGCGGCCGACGCGGCGCAGCATGCCGTTCACCGCGGGCGCTCGCGCGGGCCCGACCACGAGTTCATGCCGCCTTCGAGGTTGTGCAGCGCGGCGAAGCCCTGTTGCGAGAGGAACTCGCACGCCGCGGCGGAGCGCGAGCCGCCCGCGCAGCACACGAGCGTCGCCTTGCCGTCGTTCGGCAGTTCCGCGAGGCGCGCCTCGAGCTGGTCGACCGGAATCAGGATCGCGCCGGGAATCACGCCACCGGCCGTCTCGCCCGGAGTGCGCACGTCGAGCACGCGCGCGCCCTGCTTCACGAGTTCGAGGCCCTGCTGCGGGCTCGCGTCGGCCCACAGGCGCCCTTCGAGCACCTGCTCGCGCGTCAGCTTGCCGCCGCTCGCGAGCACCGCGACCATCGAACGCAGCGTCTCGAGGTCCGACTGCTGCGACTGCGAGGCGCCGTCCGTGCGGCGCCGCAATTCGCGCTCGAGCTCGTCGACGCGGCCTTTCCACGCTCCCGCGCGAGACAAGGCGACCAGCGCGACGAGCAGAGCGAGCGCCGCAGCGCCCAGTGCGACCATTTCCATTCGGGAACTCCTAAGTGCGCGCGCGGAACACCGCCACGCTCGCCGTGTAACCGTGCAGGAAGTTGCGGCCGCCGACCGGGCCGATCTCGCCTTGCGCGAAGAAGCCGGCGACCGGCACCGCGGCGTCGAGGCCGGTGCGCACGCAGCGCAGGTCGTGGTCGGCGCCCTGGAACATGCGCGAGCCGCGGCCGTTGCACGTGAAGAGCAACGCTCCGCTCGAGCCGGGTGCGGCCGCTTCGCCGGTGGCGGCGCTCGCCATCAGTTGCGTCAGGTCCTCGGTCGCGCTCGCGGCGTCGCGCACGAGGAACTGCACCGTCTGCCCGCGCCGCAGGATGTCGCTGACCGCGATCGCGCGCTCGTCGCGCGACAGCCCGAGCACGTTGCGCACGAGGAAATCGCCGCGCGTGAACTGGCTCTTGGCGGCGTCGATCGCGAGGCCGACGAACGGGCCGCGCTGGAAAAGCTTCTGCTCCTCGGGCGCGAGCGTCGCCATCGTCTCCATCAGCACGTCGAGCGCCGGCCGTCCGCCGAGCTTGCCGATCAGGTGCTCCTCGCAGGCCGTGACGACCCACGGGCGCCCGATCGGACGGCAGCCTTGGCTCACGACCGAACGCAGCTCGATCGCGCCTTCGAGCACGACGCCGAGCGCACCCTGCGCCTCGATGCCGTCCTTGGAGATCAGCAGGTTCTGGCCCGGGCCCATGCCGCCCGAGGCCATGCCGCCGACCGCGGGCACGCCGGGGAAATTGGCGTTGAGGCGCTTCAGGTACTCGTCCATCGGGAACGAGTAGGGGTCGCCGAAGAGCAGCACGGAAGCGCGTGTGCGTTCGCCGATGTCGGGCACGGCGCTGAAGTGGATCTCGTCGCCGTCGGCGCGCGCCGTCACGCGGAACGGGCGCAGCTCGACACCGGGCAGCTCGGCGCACCACACCGACAGGGCCGGCTCGCGCTCGACCTCGCGCTCGCCGCCGATGATGCTCTCGCCGGTGCAGCCGATCACCACGCGTGCGCCGGTGGCCTTCGCGAGGCGCGGACCGAGCTCCTCGATGGCGCTGCCGTAGTGGTGCGACACGAACACGACGCACAGGTCGGCGCGGCGTCCGGAGAGCGCGTCGACGATGCGACTGGTGACCTGCTCCTCGGCGACGGCGGCGTTGGGGTCGACCGAGAGGGCTGCGGCGAAACGGGGCATCGAGGGCATGAGCGGGCCGGGGCGCGGACCGAAAGGGCGGGGCGCCATGGTAGCGGTTGGGGAGCCGGACCCGGTTCCGGAGAGCGGCGCGAGAGCTTTCGCGATGGGCGAAGACGCGCAGGGGCGCTCGAAACTCCGCGCAAGGCTCGCAAGGAGGGAGCAAGGGCGCCGGGTTCTACGCATTAGGGGGCGTATGGGGCCGGGAATGCGTGGCTAGAATCGATCCGCCCCCGCTCTCGGGCGAGCAACCCGGACGGGGCCTTCTACGGCTGCGGGATATCCCGCACTCAGGAACCAAGGATCCCATGAGCCAGACGCACGCCCACGGCGCCGAGCCGCCGGTGCAACCCTTCGAGAGCGTCGTGATCCGCTTCGCCGGCGACTCCGGCGACGGCATGCAGATCACCGGCAACCAGTTCACGCACACCTCCGCGGTGATCGGGAACGACCTCGCCACGTTCCCCGACTATCCCGCCGAGATCCGCGCCCCAGCGGGCACGCGACCGGGGGTGTCGGGCTTCCAGGTGCGCTTCAGCTCCTCGGACATCCACACGCCGGGCGACCAGCCCGACGTGCTCGTCGCCATGAACCCGGCGGCGCTGATCGTCAACATCAAGGACCTGCGCCCGGGCGGCATCGTGGTCGTCAACACGGGGCAGTTCACCGACGGCGACCTCAAGAAGGCCGCGCTCAACACCAACCCGCTGACCGACGGCTCGCTCAAGGGCTTCCGCGTCATCGAGATCGACATCAACAAGCGCGTGACCGAGGCGCTGAAGAGCACGTCGCTGTCTTCGAAGGAAGTCCAGCGCTGCAAGAACTTCTACACGCTCGGCCTGATGTACTGGCTCTACAACCGGCCGGTCGAGACCACGATGAAGTGGCTCGACGAGAAGTTCGCGAAGAAGCCGGAGCTCGCCGAGGCCAACAAGCTCGCGATGCAGGCCGGCTACAACGCCGGTGACATCCACGAGTTCTTCCAGGGGCGCTACGAGGTGCTGCCTTGCACCTCGATGCCCAAGGGCGAGTACCGCAACATCATGGGCAACGACGCGACGGCGCTCGGGCTCGTCGCGGGGGCGCAGCTCGCGAACCTGCAGCTGTTCCTCGGCTCGTACCCGATCACGCCCGCCTCGGGCATCCTCGAGGCGCTGGCGGCCTACAAGCACTTCGGCGTCATCACGTTCCAGGCCGAGGACGAGATCGCGGCGATCTGCTCGGCGCTGGGTTCGGCCTACGCGGGCTGCCTCGGCCTGACGACGACCTCGGGCCCGGGCATGGCGCTCAAGACCGAAGCCATGGGCCTCGCGGTGTCGGTCGAGCTGCCGCTCGTGATCGTCGACGTGCAGCGCGGCGGACCTTCGACCGGCCTGCCGACCAAGACCGAGCAGGCTGACCTGCTGCAGGCGATCTTCGGCCGCAACGGCGAGGCGCCGATCCCGGTGCTCGCCGCCTCGACGCCCTCGGACGCCTTCGACTGCGCGGTCGAGGCCTGCCGCATCGCGGTGCAGTACATGACGCCCGTGATCCTGCTCACCGACGGCTACATCGCCAACGGTGCCGAGCCGTGGAAGCTGCCAGAGATCAAGGACTTGAAGCCCTTCCCGGCGAAGTTCCAGGAGAGCGTGCCCGAGGGCGGCTTCCTGCCGTACTCGCGCAACGAGTTCAACGCGCGGCCGTGGGCCAAGCCGGGCACGCCCGGCCTCGAGCACCGCATCGGCGGCATCGAGAAGGCGCACCTGACGGGTCACATCAGCTACGACCCCGAGAACCACGAGTTCATGTGCAAGATGCGCCAGCAGAAGGTGATGGGCATCCGCGAGACGATCCCGACGCCGCCGGTGCTCGGCGACTCGACCGGGGACGTGCTCGTGCTCGGCTGGGGCTCGACCCGCGGCGCGATCACCAGCGCCGTCGAGGAGCTGCGCAAGAAGGGCAAGAAGGTCTCGGCGCTGCACCTGCGGCACATGTGGCCGCTGCCCAAGGGCCTCGAGAACATCTTCGCCAACTTCCGCGCTGTGCTGGTCCCCGAGATGAACCTCGGCCAGCTCGTGCGCGTGCTGCGCAGCGAGTACACGCAGCACAACTTCATCAGCTACCCCAAGATCCAGGGGCAGCCGTTCCGCACCTCCGAACTCACCAAGAAGATCGAATCGATCCTGGAGAAGTGAACCGTGGCCGACTCCCAAGTGCTGACCAAGAAGGACTTCAAGTCCGACCAGGACGTGCGCTGGTGCCCCGGTTGCGGGGACTACGCGATCCTGAACTGCGTGCAGGGCGTGATGGCGACGCTGGGCATCCCGCGTCACCAGCTCTGCTTCGTCTCGGGCATCGGCTGCTCGAGCCGCTTCCCGTACTACATGAACTCCTACGGGTTCCACACGATCCACGGGCGCGCTCCGGCGTTCGCCACGGGGATCAAGACCGCCAACCCGAACCTCTCGGTGTGGCTCGTCACCGGTGACGGCGACGGCCTCTCGATCGGCGGCAACCACATGGCGCACATCCTGCGCCGCAACGTCGACGTCAAGATCCTGCTCTTCAACAACGAGATCTACGGCCTGACCAAGGGCCAGTTCTCGCCCACGTCGCCGCAGGGCATCAAGACCAAGACCTCGCCGATGGGCTCGGTCGACCGGCCCTTCGACCCCGTGAGCTTCGCGCTCGGCTGCGGCGCCACGTTCGTGGCTCGCACGATCGACACGCACCAGAAGCACATGGAGCAGGTGCTGCTCGCCGCCGCGCACCACAAGGGTTCGGCCTTCGTCGAGATCTACCAGAACTGCGTGATCTTCAACGACGGCGCCTTCGACAAGGTGGCCGAGAAGACCGTGCGCGACGACAAGACCGTCGACCTGCGCCCGGGCCAGCCGATGGTGTTTGGCAAGAACCACGACAAGGGCATCAAGATCGATGGCTGGGAGCCGGTCGTGTGCTCCGCCGCCGAGGCCCAGACGTGGCGCTCCGACACGCACTCGCCGGGTCCGGCGTTCGTGATGAGCCAGATGGACTCGAACCCCGAGCTCCCGCGTCCGATCGGCATCTTCCGCGACGTCTCCGCGCCGACCTTCGACGAAGGCATCCAGCAGCAGATCCAGAAGGCCCAGGCCGCCCGCGGCAAGGGCTCGCTCGAGAAGCTGATCCACTCCGGCGAGACCTGGACCGTTTCCTGACGCGTCCAGCGCATCGTTTCGCGGGCCGCTCGCTCCTCACCGGGCGCGCGGCCCGCGCCATTTGGGGGGCGGGTGGCTCGGTGGACGCCGGGCGTCGCTGCAGGATTGCGGGCCAGCTTTCCGTGCAGCCGCGGATCGGAACGCGGTGCGAGCGACGGTAGGCTCGGGGCATGAAGCTGAGCGCAAGTTCGCGGCGTGAGTTCCTGGCGGTGACGGCGGCGGCAGCGGCGATGTCGGTCGTGGGCTGCGCGACGAGCGGGGGCTCGAAGAAGGGCGGGGTCGAGCGGCGCAAGTTCGGCGCGACGGGCATGGAGGTCGCGGTGCTCGGGTTCGGCGGCGCGGAGATCGGCTACGAGCAGGCGACGCCGGAGACGGTGAACCAGCTCCTGAACGCGGCGCTCGATGCCGGGCTCAACACGATCGACACGGCGGAGTGCTACCGCGAGTCGGAGGTGCTGATCGGCGACGCGATCGCGCACCGGCGCAGCGATTTCCTGCTGTTCACGAAGTGCGGCCACACGGCGGAGGCGCCGGCCAAGGGGCCCGACTGGTCGAAGGACGGGGTCGTGAAGTCGGTCGAGCGCAGCCTCGCGCGCCTGCGCACGGACGCGGTCGACCTCGTGCTGCTGCACTCGTGCTCGCTCGACGAGCTCAAGAAGGGCGACTGCATCGCCGGGCTCGAGGAAGCGAAGAAGCAGGGCAAGACGCGCTTCATCGGCTACAGCGGCGACGGCGAAGCGGCGAAGTGGGCGATCGAGTCGGGGCGCTTCGACGCGCTCGAGACCTCGGTCAACATCTGCGACCAGCAGGCGCTCAACATGACCCTGCCGCTCGCGCGCGAGCGCAACATGGGCGTGATCGCCAAGCGGCCGATCGCGAACGCGGTGTGGAAATACGACGAGAAGCCGGAGAACGGCTACCACCAGGAATACTGGCGGCGGCTGCAGCAGCTCGGCTACGAATTCACGACGGGGGAACGTCGGAAGGAGCTCGGCCCCGACGGCCCCGCCGGCATCGCGCTGCGCTTCACCGCGATGCAGCCGGGTGTGCACGTGCTGATCGTCGGCACGACCAAGCCGCAGCGTTGGGCCGAAAACGCCGCGTTGCTCGCCGCCGGCCGCCTCGACAAGAAACTCTACGACTCGATCCGCACGCGCTGGTCCGCCATCGCCGGCCAGGACTGGGGCGGGCAGACCTGAGAGCGAGTCAGGGTCCGAGTCAGAGGCCGAGCTTCGCGAGCTCGCGCTGCACGAACGCCGGGCGCAGCAGGTCGAGATCGGGGACGCCGGTGACGCTCACGCTGTCCAGCTCGAAGAAGCCGCGGTACTGGGAGAAGAACGCGATGTGCCCGGCGGTCTCGACGACGTCGTCGATCGCGGCGCTGTAGTCGCCGCAGCGCGCGTGGATCTTGCCCTCCAGGCGCGTGAGCGTCGCTTCGTAGGGCACGTTGGCGTTGACGGGAGTGGTGCGGAACTCCTTCGCGAACGCGTTCGTTTCCGCGTCGAAGGCGATCATGGTGGCGGTGCAGGAGACGGCGACGTAGCGCTGCGGCTCACGGTATCCGAGCGACACGTAGAAGCTGATCTCGGAGTCGGGCCTTTCATCGTCCCACATGTGTTTCCCGCGCGCGCGCGCCGAGCTGACCGTGCGGAACGCCGCCGGAGTGATCCAAGCCCCCGAGCCACGCACGGCGATGGCACCCTTGCGCGGCTCGAGCTTGGGTTCGATCTCGGAATCCTCGACGGTCAGGTAGGTGCGCAGGTTCTGCCAGCCGTCCTTGATCGGCGTGAAGAGCGCCGCGTCGCTCTCCTTCTCGAACTGCAGCGTCCAGGTCACCTGACCATCCGGCAGGAGCTCGCATTGCCCGCCGAACAGGCTCGGTACGTCCTCGAGCCGCAAGGCGGCGCCGAGCGCCTCACGCGAGTACTCGCGCAACGCATCGCGTCGCGCCAGCACGAGCGGAGAGCGTGCGCGTGTGGCGAGCAGCTTGCGCAGCGCGTCGACGGCATCGAGCGCGGCTGTGGCGTCACGCGGAAGGCCACGATCGGCGAGCGCCTCGAATTCCAGCGCCACGAGGCCCTGCGCGAGCCGGTCGGCGACCTGCACGGCGTCGGCGCGCAGGTCGGTGAGCGCACGCTCCTCCGCAGGAATCTTGACCGGCTTCCCCGCGTTCGTGAGCAGCTGCAGGTAGGGCTTCATCCACGCTTCCGGTGCGGGATTCGGCAGTTCCTTCGCGAGCAGCTCGAGCGAGAAGTCCGAGAGCGGCAGGCGCTCGAGCCCCTGTCGGTTCTCGCCGAGCATCATCCACTCGCCTTCGAGCGCGCGCACGCTGACGACGAGCTTCTTGTCTGGCAGGCTGAATTGCAGCTTCTTGGCGCTCGCGATGCGTTCCTTGAGGATCGCCGTGCGCGTGGCGTCGAGTGCGGCGAGCCGCGTGCGCTCGCGCTCGAGCCGATCGCGCTCCGTGGAGTCCTGCGCGAGCGGCGCGAGTTCGCCGAGGCGTTTCGCGGCATCACCGAGGTGCCCGGCCGCGGCGCGTGCGAGCGCCAGCCCGTGCTGCGTCTCGAGCTCGCCCGCCGGCGTGCGCAAGCGCTGCACGTCGAAGCCCTTCGGCGCGCTCACCGCGGGTGCGGGATTGGCGCCACCCGGCGCGGTCTTGGCCAGCACGGGCGCTCCCTTGAACATCCCCTCGATCGTGCCCGGCGCGAGCGCCGGCGACTTGCGACGGGCCGCATCGAGCGCGACCGCCCACGTGAGGAACTCGCGCGAGAGCTGATCGAGCTGCACGCCCTCGAACGCTCCGCGCAGCGCCGCTCCACCGCCCTTGCCTTCCATCGCATGCCGCAGGAAAGCGAGGAAACGCGCGCGATCGCGGCCCTGATTGCCCTCCATCAGGAAGTGCGTCCACAGCACTCCCTGCGAGTGGAACGCCTCCCCGGCGACACTGTCCCCAAGCTGCGCATTCACTTCCTTCGCGCGGGTCTCGGTGAGCTTCCAGTAGCGCTCCCACGACGCGTGATCCGCAAGCTCGTCGAGCCGCAGGATGCAGCAGTAAGCCGACTCCGGCCGGGCGAGCGTGTTCACGAGCGCGGCCAGCTGGCTCGGCGCAGGCTTGCACATTCCGACGGAATCCGGCGTCGCACCGAGCTCCTCGCACATGTAGCCCGCGATGCCGGCCACGGGGAATTCCTGCTCGACCGGGTCGAGGTTGGCCGGCGCGTGCGCGTGCGCGAGCGCGACCACGAATTCCGCCATCTGCGACGTGCGGCGCCAGCCCGGGCTGAGCGGACCGCCAGATTCGTACATCACGGTCCAGCGCTGGCGCCGGTCGAAGTGCGCGCCGTCGCGGAACGGCGAGACCAGCCTCGCGCGCTCGACGTAGTTCACGTAGTCGCCCGCGGTCTGCAGCGTGCACACGACGCTCACCGGAGTGTCGGCGCGGCGCGTGAGCCCCATCGGCTGCGCGAAAAGCTCGACGAAACGCTTCTCGGCGCGCAGGAGCCACGGGCTGCGCTCCGCCACGAGCTTCGCCTCCCAGTCCGGCGCCGCGACCTGCGGCACGTGCGCGAACAGCGTGATCGTCGGCGAGAGCGCCTTCTCCGACAGCACGACCTTCGAGAAATAACCGTGGGACTTGAGCCGCGTCCGGAACTCCGCGAGGAACCCGTCCGCCTGCGCAGATCCCGCGGGAAGTGCGGGATTCACGGCCTGCGGTCGGGGAATCGCGAGCAGCGCAGCGAGTGCGATGGCGAGCATGGCGAGGATTCTCCGCGCGCACGACGCGGCCGTCAATTCACGCCAGGCCCGTTACAGGCCGAGCTTCGCGAGCTCGCGCTCGGCGAAGAACGTGCGCAGGCGCTCGAGGTCGGGAAAACCCGTGACCGAGAGCTGGTCGAGCAGGAACTCGCGATCGTGGTGCGCAAAGAAGCCGACGCGGCCCCAGCTGGGGAACTCGTCGGGCACCTTGGACACGCGTTCGCCGCCGTAGGCGACCGTGAGCTCGCCGCGTGCGCGCTCGAGGCGCGCTTCGTAGTAGCGGCCTTCGCTCACCTGGATCGTGTTGAGCGACATGCGCGAGCTCGCGGTGGCGTCGTCGAGCGTGATCAGGTCGCCGGTCGCGGTGAAGGCGATGAAGTTCTCGGGGCCCTTGCAGGCGACCAGCAGGTAGAGGATCACGGACTTGTCGTTCGACGAGTACGTGTGCTGGCCGCGGGCGCTGGCGGAGCTGATCTCGCGAAACATCGCGGGCGCGAGCCATGAGCCGGAGCCGTGGATGGCGAGCGCGCCCGGGCGCTGCTCGAGGCGCGTGTCCGTGGGCTGCGAGTCCTCGAGCAGTTCCGTGCGGTAGCTCGGCCACAGTTCCTCGGAAGGCGTGAACAGCGTCGCGTCCTCGGGCTTCTCGAAGTCGACCGTCCAGCGCAGCTGGCCGTCGGGCAGCGGCTCGCACTTGCCGCCGAAGAGTTGCGGCACGCTGCTGGCTGAGAAGGAGGTCGCGATCACCGCGAGCGCGTACTCTCGCAGGGCCACACGCCGCGTGGCGATCACCACGGAGTCCTTGTGCCGTTCGAGCAGTCGGCGCAGCGCATCGGCCGCGTCGCGCGCGCTCGTCTCGTCGCGCGGCAGGCCGCGGTCGGCGAGCGCCTCGAGCTCGCTCGCCACGATCCCGCGCCGCAAGCGGTCGGAGACCTGCAGCGCGTCGGCGCGCAGGTCGGCGAGCTTCGCACCTTCCAGGTTCGCCTTGGCGGCGCGCGGATCGGCGGCGAGCAGCTGCAGGTAGGGCTTCATCCACGCCTCGGGCGCCGGATTCGGCAGTTCCTTGGCGAGCAGCTCGAGCGAGAAGTCCGAGAGCGGCAGCCGCTCGAGGCCTTGCCGGTTCTCGCCGAGCAGGAGCCAGTCCCCGTCGATCGCGCGCACGCTGACGAGGAGCTTGCGGTCCGGCAGCGAGAACTGCAGCTTCTTCGCGGTCGCGATGCGCTCCTTCAGGATCGCCGTGCGCACGCCGTCGAGCGCGACGAGCCGCGCGCGGTCGCGCTCGAGCAGGTCCTTCGCCGCCGCGTCCTTCGCCAGCGGCGCGAGCTCGACGAGCCGCTTCGCCGCCTCGCCCAGATGCCCCGCCGTCGCCCTCACGAGCGCGAGCCCGTGGCGCGTCTCGAGCTCGTCGGCCCCAGTGCGCAGCCGTTGCACCTCAAACGGAGTCGCCGCGGGCGTCGTCACCGCCGGAGCCTGCTTTTCCGGCGAATCCTGCGCCACGAAGGCGCACAGGCAGGCGATCAGCACGGCAAGCATGCCCCGGATCTTCCGCGCTCCGCCTTCGGCCGTCAATTGCGCCGCACCGCGTCATAGGAGGGCGCGCCCGCCCCGAGGACGGACGCGCCCGATTCAACGCCGGACGACGCGTTCCCGAGAAACGCGTCACCTCGTGCGCTCTTCGCTCAGGGGAACTGGATGCCGCGGTTCCGTTCCGCGGTCATCGGCATGTTCCACGAGATCTTCGAGCCCGACCAGAAGTACTCGACGGCCTGAGGAGGCACGGCACGCAGGTTGTGCTCGTAGACCCCGATGATGTTCACCTTCACTTTCTCGCCGGGCAACAGGGCCCGGTTGAGGGTGAAGGAGAGCTGCACGTTGCCGGCGGCGTTCGAGGTCGACGAGAACACGAACGGCCCCGCGATCGGCGAATTCACGCTGACGTGCGACACGTCCTCGAAGCCGAACTTCGGATGGACGTCGGGACCCGCAACGATCCCGAGCGCACCGCCGCTTGGCGTCGTCGTGAGGACGCTCCAGGCCTGCGTGACCGGATCGAAGCCGAGCACCTGCGCGACGACGATCTGGTTCTCGTCGGGAGACGTCGATCCGTTGGGCCGCAGCAGCGACGACGGATTGGCGTACAGGCTCAGCACCTGCGGGACCGGGAAGCGGATCTTCGTCTGCGCCGTGACCTTGGCCGTCAGGCTCGTCGCGGGAGTCACGAGCCACGCGAGGTTCTCGACCGTTCGTCCCAGTCCCGCCGGCAGGCGACCGCCGCTGGGGTCGTTCCACGCGCTCGGGATCTCGAAGTAGGGCAGGAACACCAGCTGATTGCCGGTGGTCACGCTGGTCGAGAGCGACTGCGTGGCGAAGTTGTTCGCGAAGTCGGTCATCTTCACGGACACGTTGTACGTGAACGGAATGCCGACGACGGACGGGAGCGGATACCCGGCCATCGTGCTGAACACGATCGTGGGCAGGGAACCTTGCAGGCGCTGCACGGTCACTGTGTCGAACGCCCGGAACGTGCGCCGGTGCTCGACGACCGAATGACCCGTCAGCGGGTTGGTGGACGTGATCTCGAGCTTCGCAGGCTCGGAGAGCTGCAGCACGAGCTTCGCGAACGTCGCGCCTGCGTGGTCCACACGCGAGAACAGCAACGAGGGTGGCGTGTTGTCCGCGACCGGCGCGTCCGCGACGAGCGGGTTCATGCCGCCGAGGAGCACCTCGTACCCGTCGGGGAACTGGTCGGTGTCGCTCGAGAAACGATCGGGGTTCGTCTGAGGATTGCGCAGGAGCTCGTCCCGGTCGAACAGCCCGTCATCGTCGCGGTCGAACGCGAAGCGGATCGAGTTGCCCGGAGGCAGACCGATCAGCGTGAAATCCGCCTTGCCGAGCGCTGCCTGCGCGGTCAGGTCCGCCCACGTCTGCGTGCCGACGCTCCCGTTGGGGAACACGACCGTCGGATCGCTCGCGAGGAACGTGCCTGCGGCCGGGACGAACAGCCACGTGAGATCTCGCAGCGTGTTGCCCTGATCTCGGTGGCTGCCGATGATCGCGAGGCTGATCCAGTGCGAGGTCGAGAACGTCGCGCCCGCCTGACCGAGCATCAGGTTGCCGATGCGCGTGGCTTCGGACGGAGTCGTCGACGAGCTGATGCGGTACGCGTGGTGTGCCGCAGGAGCGATGCCTTGGTCGAACTGCGCGATGAACTCGGCCAGGTGGAGCTGCTCGCTCTGTGTGAGCGTGAAGCCCGCCCGACGCAGGAAGTCGAGCACGCTCGCATTGTCCCCGTCGTGCGAGAGGCCGAAGCCACCGCGCAGCGTGCGGAACTGGGTACCGCCGAAAGTGAAGGTCACGAGGTCCTGCTGCTTGTGGAACAGCTGGCGCAGGTGAGCCACGTCCAAGATCGAGTTCGTGGTGAGCGGCGAGATGTCGTCGAATTGCGGATCGCCCACCGTGCCCGAGGGCTTGGTGTGGCATTCGGCGCAGCTGAAGCGGCCGAGCAGCGTCTTCGGCGCCGTCATCAGGGCCAGGCCCTTGCTCGCAGATCCGATCGTGCTGACCGTCGTCGGGGCGAAGGACTCGCCCGGGTGCGAGGCCGTGTTGTCCAGATTGCGCGACTCGTGCTCGTTGGGATTGGCGTGAGCCTGCAGCGAGAACACGAACGACTTGAACTTGTCGAGGTCGCCGCCGTCGGGAGTCGTGCTCAGCAGCGAGCCGCCGAGCAACCCTGCGAACGCGCCGTTGAAGGCCTCGAGATCACGCTCGCCCCGCCAGTGGTAGGGAAACGTGTCCTCGATGCTCTTCAGCGACTGCGTGACCATCAGGTCCTTGTGGTCGTGCGGGAAGTCCTGGATCTCCCAGCCGAGCAGGTCCATGCCGCCACCGGGGTGGCAGTGGTTGCACGTCACGCGGCCGTTGGCCGAGTTGTCGGCGTCGTAGAAGATCTGGCGACCGGCCTTCACCTCGGGCGGTTGCGGGTCCGCACCGAGGTTCAGGCTGCCGATGAAGGCCGTCGACGGCGGAACGATGTTCTGCGCGGCGCCGGCGATCGCCGTGATCAGCGCGCCGATGTCGTAGATGCGCACTTCGTTCGTGCCCCAGCAGTACACGTACAGCGCCGTCGAACCGAACCCGAGGGCGAGGTCACGCGGGATGGAGCCGACGGGGAGCTCGAGGTCACCCAAGCGCTTGCCCAACGCGTCGACGATGCGCACCTGATCCGAGGCCGAGCCGGCGATTGCGGCGAAGCCGAGGGGGTGGAACTCGAGCGCATAGGGGAACGAGACCGAGAAGGGGGCCGCATACGTGGAGGCCGGCCCGAGATCGAGGTCACGCACCGTGTGCGTGAAAGGCAACGGACCCGACGGCGGCGGCCAGGCCGAGATCGTCAGCACGTTCTTCGCGAACTTGCCGTTGATGGCCGGCTCGGTGTTCTGCGAGGCGTTGAGCGACTCGACACCGATCGTCCAGTAGGAACTTCCGGACGGGTGCTTGCCGTGCGCCATGAGCAGGGTGCCGAGATTGCGGAGCACCGGCACGGCCGCGAGCTGGCCGGGCACGCCGCCGCTCGGCGTGTGCGGCTTGATGCGGAACAGGTCCTCGTCCGGCAGGAGGCCAGCCGCGTCGAGGGTGTGGAAGTCCATCACATGGGCGACTTCAGCCGCGAGCGGACCGGACGGGCTCGGGGTCATCTGCTGCACTGCCGCCATGGTCCCCGTACCGTTGCCCGAGAGCTCCGGCGTCACGTACACCATGGCGATCCCGTCGGGGCCGCCGGTCGGCTCGAGGTACAGGAACCTCGGCCGCTGCGACGCGACGGTGAACACGGCCTCCAGCTGCAGGCTCGGCAGCGCGTACTGCCGCACCGTGTTGTTGCCCGGGATCGACACGAAGGCGCGCCGGCCCACGTCGTCGACCACGACGTCGCCCGGCTCCGCCGGCAGCGTCTCGCAGTTGGTGATGCGCATCGTCGTGAGGTCGTGCAGCACCAGCGCATGCGTGCCGGCGCCGAGGACCACCGCGTACTCGCGGTTGGGCACGACCGACGTGTCGAGGAACGTCTCGAGCGCGATCGGGTTGTGGACCGTCGGGAAGCTGATCGTCGGCAGCACCGGCGGCGAGCCCGTGGCCGGGCCGCCCGTCCACTGCACGATGCGGCTGCCGTGCGTGTTGATCATCAACGTGCGGCCCGAGGCCGAGACGTCGAGGCCACGCACGGTTTCCACGTTGAAGTTCGTGGCCGAGCGGTACGTGTTGGTGAGCTGGTCGAAGGGCACCAGCTGCGCTTGACGCGCGGAAACGAGCGACGTGCTCGTAGCGAGCAGGAGCCCTGCGAGCAGGGGCGTCCTCACGAGCGAGCGGAAACTGGCGCGGGCATCCGATCGAACGGATCGCCCGCTCCGCCCTCGAGGGCAGAGGAATCTGGAGGTCATGGACACAGTCCTTGTGAAACGGAGGGTGTCGCGACCCGCGATCGCCAGACGTCCGGCGATCGTTGGCCGGCGACTGTCATGACGAAGGCGAAGCCCGCGAGCGTTTCCGCCGGACGAGATCCGAATTTCCTGCGCAGGGCGCGGAAGTGCGGGCCCGCGCCGGCGTCACGGCGCGCGTTCTTGGGCCCGGCGGGCCCGAAATCCCGCTTTCGGACGCGCCCGGCAACGTCGCCGCGCTGGCGTCACGACGAAGGCGAAAAGGAAGCCGCAATTGCGGCTCCGCGAGGCCCGCGCGGCCCGCGAGCCGCGCTCAGCGCTTGCGCAGCTTTCCGACGAGCTTCACGAGGCCGAGCACGACGGCGCCGGCGGCCATGCCGATGCCGGCGCTGGTGGCGGCGGAGACGAGCGACTCCGTGAGGCTCCCGAAGCCTTCGAGTGCGTGGTGCAGGAAGCCCTCGAGGCCGGGAATCGAGTGCGCGAGGATGCCGCCGCCGACGAGGAACATCGCGATCGTGCCGACGACGCCCAAGAGCTTCATCAGCCGCGGCGCGAAGGCGAGGATCGCGGAGCCCAGGCCGCGCAGCAGGCTCGCGAGGCCGTTGCCTTCGCGCGCGCGCAGCCACAGGCCCGCGTCGTCGAGCTTCACGATCGCTCCGACGAGCCCGTACACCGCGATCGTCATCGCGACGGCGACGGTGGCGAGCACGGTCGCCTGCTTGGCGAGGCCGACATGCTCCACCGTGCCCAGCGTGATCACGATGATCTCCGCCGACAGGATGAAGTCGGTGCGCACCGCGCCTTTCACCTTCTGCTTCTCGAAGGCGACGATGTCGACGGTCGGGTCGACGACGGCCTGCACGAGCTCCGCATGGTGCGCCGCGTCCTCTTCCTTGTGCGGGAAGAGCTTGTGCACGACCTTCTCGAAGCCCTCGAAGCACAGGTAGGCGCCGCCGAGCATCAGCAGCGGATGGATCGCCCACGGCGCGACGGCGCTGATCGCGAGCGCGCTCGGCACGAGGATCAGCTTGTTGACGAGCGAGCCCTTCGCGACCGCCCACACCACCGGCAGCTCGCGATCGGCGTTGACGCCCGCGACCTGCTCCGCATTCAACGCCAGATCGTCGCCGAGGACGCCCGCGGTTTTCTTCGCGGCGACCTTGGTCATCAAGGCGACGTCGTCGAGCAGACTCGCGATGTCGTCGAGCAGGGCAAGCAGGCTGGATCCGGCCATGGCAGTGGGGGGTGGGGCGCAGAGGCTAGGACCCCTCGACCCGCGCGGCCAGCCCCGGCCGGGATGCGGTTATGCTGCTCGGCCCGCGCCTCGACCGGCCGGGAACCCCACGATGATCCGCAAGCTCCTCTCCGTCGCCCTCGCCCTGCTCGTCCTGAACCTGCTCTCCGGCGGACTGTTCGCGCAGTCGCCCGAGGAGGTGAAGTTCCGCGAGAAGCAGGCCGACGCGCTCCACAAGTACGCCGCCTCGGCCTCCAAGTCGGGCTTCCCGCTCGTCGCGCGCCGCGTGTGGCTGATGGTGCTCTCCGAATACGTGCCCGAGCATCCCGAGGCGCGCGAGGCGCTCGGCTACCGAAAGGTCGGTACCTCGTGGGCGCTCGATCCGAGCTTCACGTACCCCAAGAACGACAACCCCGACCCGAAGGTCGCGAAGAAGCTGCAGGACGAGTGGACCGCGGTCGCCGAGAAGGTCGCCAAGGCGCACCTCAAGATGGCGCAGGACTACGAGACCGCCGGCCGCACGGACATGGCGCGCTGGCACTACGAGAAGGTGATCTACTTCACGCCGACCGACGAGGACGCGAAGAAGGCGCTCGAGCACAAGCCGGTCGCGGGCTTCACCGGCACCGAGCTCGAGCAGACGCTGTTCGACCGCTCGAAGATGCTCGAGGCGATCGTCGTCGAGGAGACGAAGAAGGACTATCCGGTCGAGGAGCGGCCGGAGACCGACAAGCACGTGCTGCTCGACAAGGCCAAGGTCGCCTACCGCACGGTGAAGAGCGAGCACTTCACGATCCGCGGCGACTTCGAGCTCGACCTGCTCAAGGAAGCGGCCGTCAACGCCGAGCGCGCGCTGCGCGTGATGCGCAAGGCCTTCGAGGGCACCAAGGGCTTCCAGGACCAGTCGGATCGCTGGCGCGAGGACTGGGCCTACTTCAAGGACAAGGAAACCTACGTCCAGATCCTCAACGCCAACGCCGACCTGATGTCGCCCGATGAGCTGAAGTTCCGCGTCGAGCAGACCGCCGGCTGCGGCATCGGCAACCAGCAGGTCGCGATCGACCTGAACGTCGCCGAGAACGAGCAGGGCATCCTCGACGGCTCCGTGCGCTCGGTCGCGCAGCTCTACTCCGCATTCCAGAGCCCCGCGCTGCGCGAAGGCATCGGCCACACGTTCGTGGGCCTGTTCTTCAACAACAACCGGCGCTTCATCGTCGACCGCAAGGAGCAGATGCGCACGTCGACGGGCGAGGAGGACTACGACAAGTACTCGCCCAACATGGACACGTGGAAGGAGCTCGCGCTCGAGTCCGCGTGGAAGCTCACCGAAGGCACGGGCGCCGCGCGCCTGCCCCTGATCAACGCCGACAAGTTCCCCGACGACGCGCGCATCAAGTCGTGGTCGTTCTGCGACTACATCGTGCGCCGCGATCCCGACCTGCTGCGCCTGCTCGACCAGCAGCGCCCGATGAACAACGTCATCGACGTCGAGAAGAAGTTCACCGAGGCCACCAAGGGCCTGTCGATCGCGCAGCTCGAGAAGGAGTGGAAGGACTTCTGGACCGAGGCGAGCCCGGTGCTCAAGGCGATCCGCGACAACGCCGAGCCGCTCGCGTCGGTCAGCCCCGACGCCAAGAAGTGGCTCGAGGCCTTCAACAAGGCGCGCAAGGAACTCAACGCGACGCCGGTGACCTGGAGCGCGAGCTACTCGTCGCGCTGCAAGGACCACATCGAGTACCTGAAGGCCAACGAGACGCAGCGCGGCGCCGCCGCCGAGCAGTCCGAGGACCCGGCGCTCACCGGTGGCTCGCACGTCGGCAACATGTTCGCGCAGATGGCGCTGGTCGCGACCAACGTCGGCAAGCCCAAGGACCTGTTCGAGAACTGGCTCAACTACCCCGGCTACCGCGATGCGCTGATCAACGAGCGCCTGCTCACAATTGGCCTGTACGCCGAGGGCCCGTTCCTCGTGGTCGACGCGATCCGCGGCGTCGGCAACCCGCCCGAAGGCAAGGGCGGCATGCGCGCGTGGCCCAACAACCACCCGACCGCCGTGCCGACGCAGATGGCCGTCGCCGACCTCGGCCCCGAAGTGCAGGCTTTCCTCGCGCAGAACGGCCACGGCGACCTCACCGTCGTCGGCTACCCGATCTCGCTGCACCACTTCGGCGTCGGCGGCGTCCCGGGCATCAAAACCTCCTACACCTGCACCGTCACCGTGAACAACCAGGCGGTGCGCGGCCTGATCCACATCGCCGACGGCGGCTCCAACCGCCGCTCCTCCGCGCCGGGCATGGTGGTCTTCTACCCGCTCGAGCCGCTCAAGCGCGGCGAAGTGCACGCCGTGTGGACCTTCGAGAACGCCGAGGGCCAGGTGCGCCTCGCGACGAAGTTCAACACCTGATCCGAGCTTCACCCAAAGCCACCGCGGCCCGCAGCGAGAACCTCTCGCTGCGGGCCGCGGCCGTTCTTGCGCCTGAGGCGTGAAGTTCACCGCACCTTGAAGAGCGGCACGTTCGTCGAGTGCACCTTGCCGTCGCGCAGGATCCACAGCTCGGCGGGCTCGCCGGTCTTGGTGGCGCGGGCGTCGGTGAAGTCGCGCAGCGTGCGCAGGCTCTCGAAGCGGGCGAGGCGCACGAGCTCGGTGTCGATCGTGCGGTCGGTCCACGTGGCACCGAGGAGCAGGTCGCCGGGACGCACGTCGTAGCTGACGCCGTCGCGGGGCTTGACCGTGACGACGCGCAGCGCGCTGGACATCAGCTGCGTCGGCACGGACTCGGCGAGGCCGGTGTAGGCGCGGTGCAGCGCGATCGAAGCCTCGCGCACGAGCGCGGACTCGCTCGCGTAGTCGACCTCGGAGAGCTCGATGCCCGTCTGCCGGAGGAGCCGCCACACGTCGTGGTGCATCGGCTGCAGCAGCATCGACTGCGTCAGCTCGCCGCGCACGACGTCGACGCGCATGGGCTCGAGCCCGCGGCCGAGCAGCAGGTTGCCGAGGTCGACCGGGCTCATCACGGGCTTCATGTCGACCGCGAGCAGGCGATCGCCCTTGAGCAGTCCCGCGCGCGCCGCCGGGCCGTTCTCGTCGACGAGCGTCACCACCGTGCCGCCCTCGGGGTTCTCGCTGATCGCGAAACCGACGAACGCGCCCATGGTGGCGAGCAGCTTCTCGCCGAAGACCTCGCGCACGCGCTCGACGGGAATCGCGAGGCCCGCGCCCGAGCGCCCGGCGCTGTTGATGCCGACGAGC
The DNA here is from genome assembly GCA_026692705.1 of Planctomycetota bacterium. Classification (GTDB taxonomy): domain Bacteria; phylum Planctomycetota; class UBA1135; order UBA1135; genus F1-120-MAGs118. Next base: position 895 of record JAPLOE010000096.1, on the reverse strand, counting down.
TGCCCCTGCGGGTCGAGCATCGCACCGCCGGAGTTGCCCGGGTTGATGGCGGCGTCGGTCTGCAGCATGTTCTCGTACACGTGCAGGCGGCCGGAGATGTTCGCGTCCTGGTCCTTGGCCGCGACGATGCCGACGGTGACGGTGTTCGCCTTGCCGTAGGGGTTGCCGATCGCGATCACGACGTCGCCGCGGCGCAGCGTCTTCGAGGCGCCGAGCGGAACCGGCACGACCGACTCGCCCTCGGGCAGCTCGAGCTGGATCAGCGCGAGGTCGTCGTCGCGCGAAGTCGCGAGCACGCGGGCGCCGTAGCGCTTGCCGTTGGGCATCGTCACCTGCACCTTGTGGTCGGCGCGCTGCGTGCCGTCGGCGGCGAGCGTGTCCTGCACGACGTGCCAGTTGGTGATCGCCAGGCCGCTGTCGTCGATCACGGCGCCCGAGCCCTGCCCGAGCATGCGCAGCTCGCCTTCGGTCGCGAACGGGTCGAAGCCGCCGGCCTTGGGCTTCTCGACGTACACCTCGATGTTGAGCAGCGAATCGCGCGTCTTCGCCACGACCTGCGTGACCTTGTCGCGCCGCAACGCGAGCTCCGCCTCGCTCGCCACGGGCGCCTTCGTCAGGCCCGGCGCGCGGACCTCGCCCGCGAGCTCCGCCGCCAGCGCCTCGCGCGCGCGATCGATCGGCACCGCGACGCCGAGGTAGCTCTCGCCCTGCTTGCGTTCCTGGCCCTCGAAGATGTCCGCCGCCGGCACGCCGATCAGGCGCCCGGTGGAATCGAGCAGCGCTCCGCCCTTGTGTCCGTCGTGCACCCACGCGCCGACGCGCACGCGCCCTTCGCGCTCCGTCGCCGCGAGCACGCCCGCGCTGACCGTCAGCGTTCCGCCGTAGGGATTGCCGA
>JAPLOE010000095.1 GCA_026692705.1 Planctomycetota bacterium | reverse complement strand
AAGGAGTTCGAGGCGCTCGCGGCGGCGTTCGACAAGAACCCGACGCTCGAGGGTGCGACACGTTTCTACGCGAAGCTCGCGGGCGCGAAGCTCGCCGGGCGCGACTGGTTCCGCAACGAGCTGTGGGCGCCGAACGTCGAGGATGGATACAGCTCGGTCACGTTCCCCACGCTGCGCGCGGCGACGCCGCAAGCGCTCGACGGCGAGCTCACGACGCTCACCAGCGAACTGCGTGCGCTCGCGGGCGGCGGGAGGTAGAGCGTGCGCGAACTCGCGGTGCTCTTCCGGCGCTTCCTGCGCCACAAGTGGACCCTGCTCGGGGGCTTCCTGTGCATTCCGCTCGCGTCGCTGGGCGACATCTGGATCACCAAGCTGATCGGCGACGCGCTCGACCGCCTGCGCGCGGGTTCCGACGCCGAGTTCCTCGTGGGGCTGTTCTGGATCCTGATCGGCGTGTCGATCGCGCGCGGCATCTTCCGCTTCCTGCAGCGCTGGTGGCTCGTGTGCGTGTCGCGCTGGGTCGAGATCCGGCTCAAGCAGGACATGTTCGACAAGCTGATCTCGCTCCCAACCTCGTTCCACGTCAAGAATCGCTCGGGCGACCTCGTGTCGCGCCTCACGAGCGACGTCGAGAGCGTGCGCATGTTCCTCGGGCCCGGCCTGATGTACGTCGCCGGCGCGCTCGTGATGGTGCCGGTGAGCCTCGGCTACCTGCTGTGGCTCGACTGGACCGTCGCGCTGTGGATGGCGCTGCCGCTCGTGATCATGGGCCTCGGCATGTGGGGCATGTCGTCGCGCCTCGAGCGCCACTCGCTCGCGGTGCAGGAAACGCTCGCGGAAATCGGGCACCGCGCGCAGGAGAGCTTCGCCGGCATCCGCGTCGTCAAGGGCTACAGCCGCGAGCGCCAGCAGGCCGCGCGCTTCGAGGCCTCGTCGGAGAAGAACCTGCACCACCAGGTCGAGCTCGCGCGTGCGCGCGGCATCACGCACGCGATCACTTGGACGAGCAAGGACCTGACGTTGCTGCCGATCCTGCTCGTCGGCGGCCTCGCGATGATCGATCGCGGGCTCGCGGCGGGCGAGCTGTTCAAGTTCGTCGACCTGACGGCCAAGGTGTTCTGGCCGATCATCGCGCTGGGCTGGATGGCAGGCGTCTATCCGCGTTCGGTCGTGAGCGCGCGCCGCGTGCAGGAGCTGCTCGAGACCGTGCCGGATATCGCGGAACCCGCGCAGCCGGTGCAGCTCGGCGAAGTCGAAGGGCGGCTCGAGCTCTCGAACGTCTCGTTCCAGTATCCGGGCGCGAACAAGCCCGCCGTCGCCGCGATCGATCTCGTCGTTCCGGCGAACACGGTGCTCGGCGTCGTCGGGCCGACGGGTTCGGGCAAGAGCACGCTGCTCAACCTGCTCGCGCGCCTGTTCGACGCGCAGGGCGAGATCCGGCTCGACGGTGTCGACGTGCGCAGGCTGCCGCTGTCGACGCTGCGTGGTGCGCTGGGTTACGTGCCGCAGGACAGCTTCCTGTTCAGCGACACGTGGAAGGACAACGTCGGTTTTGGCGCGGAACGCGAGCTTTCCGACGACGAGGCGAAGGAACTCGCGCGCCTGGCGTGCATGAGCGGTGAGCTCGAACGGTTCCCCAAGGGCCGGCACCAGCGCATCGGCGAGCGCGGCGTCACGCTCTACGGCGGCCAGCGCCAGCGCACGTGCATCGCGCGCGCGCTCGCCCGCGACCCGCGCGTGCTCGTGCTCGACGACTCGCTCAGCGCCGTCGACACCGAGACCGAGTCGGAGCTCGTGCGCAACCTGCGTTCGGCGAGCCACGGCCGCACCGTGATCCTGTCCGCGCACCGGCTCTCGACCGTGCGCCATGCCGACCAGATCGTCGTGCTCGACGAGGGCCACATCGTGCAACGCGGCACCCACGACGAGTTGCTCGCGCAGCCCGGCTGGTACGCGGACACGTGGAAGCGCCAGCAGACGCAAGAGGAGCTCGCGGGACTGTGAGCTCCAAGCCGAACACGAAGCCCGCGAAGAAGGCGGGCGGCAAGGAAGACGACGACGAGCCGGTCGAGGAGTTCGTCGGCGGCCGCGTGTGGGATTCGAAGCTCGCGCTGCGCCTCGCGCGCGAGGCGAAACCGCATTGGAAGCTCTTCGCGGGCGCGTTCGCCGTGCTCGCCGTGCTGTTCGCGCTCGAGCTCGCGGGCCCGTGGATCCTGCGTTCTGCCATCGACGGCCCTGTGCAGGGCGCGATCGCCGACCGTGTGGCGAACGGCGGCTCCGACGTCGCGCCCGAGCGCATCCACGACCTGTGGCTGTGGGCCGCGGCGTACCTCGCCTGTTCGGTCGTGACGGCCTTCTTCCGCTACCTCGAAGTCGCGCACCTGGGCCGCACGGGCCAGACGGTGATCGCCGACCTGCGCGCCAAGGTCTTCCGTCACATCCAGACGCTCGAGCTCGCCTGGTTCGACCGCCGTCCGACGGGCTCGCTCGTCACGCGCGTCACCAGCGACATCGAGAACCTGAACGAGATGTTCACGTCGGGCCTCGTCACGCTGGGCTTCGACTTCGTGCGCATCATCGTGCTGCTGATCGTGCTGTTCACGCTGCACTGGAAGCTCGCGCTCGTCGTCGCGCTGCTGATGCCGCTGCTCGTCGGCGTGAGCCTCGTGTTCCGCGGCGGCGCGCGCAACGCGCACCGCGACGTGCGCGCGCGGCTCTCGCGGCTCAACGGCTACCTGCAGGAAGTGCTCTCCGGCGTGCGCGTCGTGCAGGTCTTCCGCCGCGAGGCGCGCGTGAGCGCCCGCTTCGCCGAGCTGCTCGACCGCTACCTCACGGCCAACATCCGCACGATCTTCCTGTTCGCGCTGTTCTTCCCGGCGCTCGACCTCGTCGTCAACGGCATCCAGGCCGCGACGCTGTGGTCGGGCGGCGTCGACATCGCCGAGGGAGCGCTGCAGGTCGGCCTGTTCTTCCAGTTCTGGCTGTACGTCAACAAGCTGCTCGATCCCGTGCGCGAGCTGGGCGAGCGCTACAACATCCTGCAGTCGGCGTTCGCGTCGTCCGAGCGCATCTTCCAGGTGCTCGACACCAAGCCGACGATCTCGTCGCCGCCCGAGGCCCTCGCGCGCAAGCCCTCGCCGCGCGCCGGCCACGTGCGCTTCGAGAATGTCGGCTTCGAGTACGTGCCCGGCTCGCCGGTGCTCTCGAACGTGAGCTTCGACATCCCGCCCGGTTCCACGGTCGCCGTCGTGGGCGCGACGGGCGCGGGCAAGACGACGTTCGTCAACCTGCTGCTGCGCTTCTACGAGCCGACGTCGGGCCGCATCACGATCGACGGCGTCGACCTGCGCGAGTTCGACCTGAGCGCGCTGCGCGGGCAGTTCGGCCTCGTGCTGCAGGAGGACTTCCTGTTCGCGGGCACGGTGCGCGAAAACCTCGTGATGGGACGCGAGGAGGTGACGGACGCGTCGCTCGAGCTCGCGCTCGAGGCGAGCCGCGCCGAGGACGTGATCGAGCGCCTGCCCGGTGGCCTGCAGGCGCCCGTCGCCGAGCGCGGCGCCACGCTCTCGACCGGCGAACGCCAGTTGCTCGCGATCGCGCGCGCGCTGGCCGGAACACCGCACTTCGTCGTGCTCGACGAGGCCACGGCCAGCGTCGACTCCGAGACCGAGCACCAGATCGAGGAGGCCAAGGAGAACCTGCTCGCAGGCCGCTCCGCGCTCGTGATCGCGCACCGCCTCTCCACCGTGCGCCGCGCCGACCGCATCCTCGTCATGCACCGCGGCCAGCTGCGCGAGAGCGGCACGCACGACGAACTGCTGCGCCAGGGCGGCATCTACGCGCGCCTCTACACGCTGCAGTTCGCCGGCGCTTCGTCCAGCTAGAGCTGCGAGCGCATGCGCGCCGCGAGGTCGGCGAGATCGGGCTCGGCGAGCTCGGCGAGCAGCTTGTCGAGCAGCGCGAGCGCCTCGCGCAGGCGCGCCGCA
>JAPLOE010000094.1 GCA_026692705.1 Planctomycetota bacterium | reverse complement strand
TTCGACGCAGGCCGCAGTTTGCAGAAAAGATTGCTCTGGATCGGTATTTCAGCGGTCGACGCGCTCGACGCGTTGGCGGCGCGGGTCGATCGTGCGCAGTTGCAAGTCGCTCGTGCTCTGCACGACGAGGCGCACGCGGTTGCCTTCGCCTTCGACCTTGACGATCTGGCCGAGGTGGCGGCGGTCGACGCGCACCCAGTCGCCGCGCTGCCAGCGTTCGGTGCGTTCTGCGGCGGGAGCTTCGCTCGGACGCGCGGTGAAGTGCGCGGAGCGCCACGCGGCGGACTCCGCACAGATGTCGCAGGCACCGCAGGGCGCCGTGGGCTCTGGAAGGCCAAAATGCCGCGAAATCGTGGCGCGGCGGCATTCTTCGGCGAGGCCGGCGAAACGCGCCATCGCGAGCAGGCCTTCGAGGTCGGCGCGGCGCTTGTCGGGGCTGCCGACGCTCTCGGGGAGCTCGGCGGGGTCGAGCTCGCGCACGAGCCGCAGGTCATTGGTCTCGAACGATCCTTCGGTGACTCCCAGCACCTCGAGCCATTTGAGGCAGATCGACACGCGGTTGTCCGAGCGGTTCTTGATGAGCAATTCGTCGCGCAGGTCGTCGAGATCCTTGGTGGCGAGGCGCTCGCCCCAGCCACGCAGCGTCTCGTACACGCCCAGCATGTACTCGCGCGACGGATTGGCCCACTCGACAAAACCCTGCTGGATCGCGAGGTCTTCCTCGAAATAGAGCAATTCGCACCACGCCGGCTTGCCGTCGCGCCCCGCGCGGCCGACTTCCTGCGTCCACGCCTCGAGCGTGCGCGGCACCTGCGCGTGCAGCACGAAACGGATGTCCTCCTTGTCGACGCCCATGCCGAAGGCGTTGGTCGCGAGCACGACGTCGCGCTCCGAGCGCATGAAGCGTTCCTGCATCGAGCGGCGTTCCTGCGGCGAGAGCTTGCCGTGGTAGACGAGCGTGTCGATTCCGGAACGCTTGAGCTCCGTGTGCAGCGCCTCGAGATCGCGGATCAACGACGAATAGACGATGCCCGGGCCGTCGATCGCTCGCACACGCTCGGCGAGCAGCGGGACTTTCTCCTCGGCGAGGTCGACGCGTGTGGCGGCGAGGAACAGCTCCGGCCGTTCGATGCCGGTGCGCACGACCAGCGGATCGCGCAGCGCGAGGCTCGCGACGATGTCGGCGGCGACCTTCGGCGTCGCGGTCGCGGTGAGCGCGATCGTCGGCGGCGAGCCGATGCGCGCGCGGTACTCACCCAGCCGCGAGTAGTCGGGCCGGAAGTCGTGCCCCCACTGGCTCACGCAGTGCGCCTCGTCGACCGCCATGCGCGAGATGCGCAATTTCGGCGCGAATTCGACGAAATCCGCGGCTCGGAAGCGCTCCGGCGTCACGTACAGCAGCTCGAGCTCGCCCCGCGCCGCCGCCTCGAGCCTTGCGCGCCGCTGTCCGGAATCGAGCGACGAGTTCACGAACGCCGCGCGCACACCCTTCTTGCGCAGCGCGTCGACCTGGTCCTGCATCAGCGCGATCAGCGGGCTGACCACGAGCGTGAGCCCCTCGAGCACGACCGCCGGCAACTGGTAACACAGCGACTTGCCCGCGCCCGTCGGCATCGTCAGCAGCACGTCCCGCCCACCGACGAAGGCCTCGATCACCTCCCGCTGCGGCCCACGGAACTCCCGCAGCCCGAACCGCTCCCCCAGCGCGCGCTCGAGCGCCGCCCCATCGACCTTGGCCATCATCCCCCCGATTGTGGCGCCTCCCGCCGCCCCTTGCACGCCCGCTCAACGCGCCGCGAGCACGTCGGCGACGGCGAAAGTCACGGTCCAAGGTTCCTTCTCGTTGGCGAGCGTCACCTGCAGGCGTCCGTCGGCGGTGGCGAGACCGGTCACTCCGAGCCCGCGTGGGCCCCAGGTGCGGGTCGTCGTGCCGTCGCTGGAGACGTTCGTGTCCGGTCTCGTGATCTCGCCATCGAAGGGCACCCTCAGCTCGGCCTCGCGGCTGTTGCCGGTTGCGGGATCGAGCAGAAGCAGCGGGAAACGCAGCACTTTTTCGTCCTGACGCTCGATCCGGCCACCGTCCAAGGCCTGCACGACCAGCTCGGGCGAGAACGCCGCGGCCCGGTTGGCCGGATCGCTCGCGAGCCACGCTTTCGTCGGCGGAGCATCGAACTCCCGGAACCACGCGATCTTCGCCAGCGCGTCGTGGCCGGATCCCGGAAAGTCGCCGTAGTCGACGCGCGTGCCGGCGAAACAAGCAAACGCGCCCTTCGTGCAGGACACGACCACACGGTCGTCAAAGCTCGTGCACGAGCTGCTCCGCGGTCGCCGCGGCAGCGCCGCGACGCTCACTACCTGTCCGTACTCGCTGATCTCGTACAGCCAGGCCTGCTCGCGCTGGTCGGGCCATTCGTCGCGCGGCGCGGTCGTCGCGACCACGAGCAGCGCCTTCTCCTTCCGCCAGCCATCGCGCTCGATCGCAAACGGTCCCCACGCGACCTTCCCGACACTGCGCGCCTCGAATTCGACTCGACGGGCTTTCACCGCGGCTGCTTCCGACTCGTCGGCACCGATTTCGAACCTTCCGAAACGGCCGACGTGGTGCTGCCACACGCTGGGCCCGATGTAGCCGCGCTCGAATTCCCACAGCCTCTCGATGCGCCAGCGTTCCTTTCCGCTCTCGACATCGAGCGCGAGCAGCGGCTCCTCGGGTCCGGTCGTGAGCACGAGCAGACTCCCCAGCGGCGTGAACGTCCGCAAGTCGCCCCGTGCCGCCGGAGTTCCCATGGGAGCGAGCAGCACCGCCTCGGGACTTCCCTGTTGAGCGACAAGCGGGAGCGTGCGCACCCACTTGCGCTCACCACTCTTCGCGTCGAATCCCACGATGTGCCGCGCCGCCACATCGAGGCGTTCGACGAAGAGCTTCGTGCCCTCGCAGGCCGCGTCCACGACCTTCGCAGAGCTCGCCGTCGCCGACCCGAGCCCGAGCGCCGCGTCATCGAGCTTCCACGGCTCGCGCCGCTTGCCGTCGGCGAGCCCGACCGGCCAGAGCTCGAGCGGCGCCGCGTCCGATCGAAACCAGGCCGTCGTCCCATCCGCGCACAGGAACGTCACGGCGCCCGCCGGCACATCGAGCGCGACCCGCTCGCCCCCGCGCACCCATTCGATGCCCGCGACGGATTCGACGATCGAGCCACCCTCGCATCGTGTCTCGCTGACCAGCACCCGCCCCTCGTCGACGGGCGCCACGACACTCGCCCCCACGCGAAGACGCACGTCCGCCACCCGCGGCCGCACCCCCTGCGCCTCCTGCATCCCCGCCAGAACCAGTGCCACGATCATGGGTTGCTCCTTCGCTCCAGTTTCTGCCCCAACGCCGGCCAAGCTCGTTCTCTTGGCCAATCGTGGGATCGGTGGACGTGACCGCCGAGTGCGGTCAATCTAGGGTCTCCCATGGCGCCCCGACTCCTCACCCTTGGTCTATCCCTCGCTGCTTGCTCCCTCCTCGCGGTCGCGCAGGAAGCGCCGAAGCCTGCGAACCAACCCGCCCAGGGCCAACCGGCGCAGGGTCAGCCCGCTCCGCAGCAGCCGCGGCCGGCGGGGGGCGCGGCGCCGTCGCAGGATGCGTTCAAGTTCGGCTCGCCGGCGAAGCTCGGCGACGGGCTGACGGAGCCGATGATGTGGCCGGCGGCGACGGCGGAGGGTTGGGCGAAGCCGGTGCTGGTGAAGTGGCAGCGTTCGTTCGACGACGCGCTCGCGCTCGCGAAGCAGACCGGCCAGCCGATCATGGTCGCGGTCAACATGGATGGCGAGATCGCGAGCGAGCACTTCGCGGGCGTCAAGTACCGCGATCCGGAGGCGGCCAAGCTGCTCGAGCCGTACATCTGCGTGATCGGTTCGGTCTATCGCCACACGCCGCGCGACTACGACGAGTTCGGCGCGCGCGTCGAGTGCCCGCGCTTCGGCACGGTGACCTGCGGCGAGCACATCACGTGCGAGACCGAGCTGTATTCGAAGTACTTCGAGGGCCTGCGCGTGTCGCCGCGGCACATCGTGCTCGAGCCCTCGGGCAAGGAACGCTACGACGTCTACTACTCGTGGGACACGCAGACGGTGCTCACGGCCTACGTCGAGGCGGCCAAGGAGTTTCCGCCGAAGAAGGAGCGCGTGCGCGATGGCCTGCCGCTGACCGAGCGCATCGCGAGCCCCGACATCGTCGATCGCCTCGCGGTCGAGCAGGCCTATCGCGCGGGCACGCCGAAGGTGCGGCGCGAGCTGATCGAAGCGACGATGAAGACGCGCGAGGTCGATTCCGTCGAGCTTTTGCGGCTCGCGCTGTTCGGCCTCGACACGGAACTCGCGAAGCTCGCGCGGCAGTCGCTCGCGTTGGCGCAGACCGAGCCCGCGGTCGACCTGATCGCGGAGGTGCTCAAGACCGCGCTGCCGGCGGAGGATCGCGACCTGCTGGTTGCGGCGGCGGAGCGGCTGGGCGAGAAGTTCCCGCGCGCGAAGACGCTCGCGACGCTGCACCGCGGCATGGCGCTCGGCTCGAAGTTGATCGATGTCGCGCACGCGGGCGGCTCGACGACGGAGTACGAGGCGACGTCGCGGCGGCGCGCGGTGTCGGAGAAGGTCGAGGCGCTCGCGGATCAGGTCGCGGGGTCGAACGGCGATCCGCAGGCGCTGCTCGCGCTCTCCGAGAGCTTCCTCGCGCGCTCGGCGGAGCCCACGAATGACCGACGTTTCGCGGAGTTGCTCGCGCTCGATGCACGCCGCGCGGCGCTGGAAGCCGAGAAGGCCGGCGCGAAGGGCTGGCGGCTCGACGCGGCGCTCGCGGCGGCGGCGGACAAGCTCGGCGAGCGCGAGACGGCGCTCGATCGTGCGGTCGCGGCCGTCGAAGGCGGCATGCTGACGATTCCCGCGGGCGAAGCGGGCCCGACCGAGGACGTGAAGGTGCGCGTGCTCGCGATGTTCGCGCTCTCGCGCCAGCTCGCGATCCGCAAGGCCTACCGCGAGCGCACGCAGTGGCCGCCGGAGTGGATGGCGGACGTCAACGCGGCCTACGCGACGCTCGCCGAGCATCCGCTCGTCACCGACGAGAACCTCGTCAGCTACCACGACTTCCTGCGCTGGCTCGGCGCGAGCCCGCGCGCGAGCGCCGTGCTCGACGGCGCGCTCGCGCGTTTCCCCGACTCGCCGCTGCTTCACGACCGGCTGCGCTCGCGCATCCTGTGGGACAAGGGTCCGGCGGGGCTGATCAGCACGTACGACGAGCTGCTCGCCAAGCCCGCGGCCTCGCGCCAGCTCACTTGGTACGCCGGTTACGCCGCGCTCGTCGCCGCGGAGAACTTCCGGCGCCGCAACCAGTTCGAGAACGCGCTCGCGGCCTACGACACCGGCATCGCGCACTACACGCGCAGCGCGAACGACCTGCCCGAGGGTCGCGACCTGTGCCAGCACTTCATCGCGCTCGCGCTGGCCGGCAAGGCGCGCATGGCGCTCGAGCGCGGCGAGTTGGAGCAGTCGACCGCGCTGCTCGTTGCGTGCTTCGAGCGTCGCCCGGACTCCGCCGCGACGCCGGACGGCCTCAACCTGACGCCGGCGGACACGTCGCGCATGCTCGAGGCGAAGCTCGTCGAAGCGAAGCGCGAGGACCTGCTCGCGCGGCTCAAGGACGCGCTGTCGAAGCTCGATCCGAAGCTGCTCGAGCTGCCGGGCTCCGAACAGGGCGTGCCGCCGCCGCGTGGCGCCGGTAATCCGCCGCGCGACGGCAATCGGCCGCCGCGGCGCGGCTAGGCGCAGACAACGCGCAAGAGGACGGCCGGCGTCGAAGGCAGCTCCTTCGACGCCGGCCGCTCTCGTTCGAGGCTCGCGGGCGCGCCTACTTGGCCTCGCACTCCGCCTTCAGCTTGGTGAGCCCTTTGTCGAACATGGGGCCCATCATCGAGTCGGCGAACGTGCCGAAATAGCCGCCGATCACGGGCATCGGAGCGAAGTCGCCCTCGATGCCCCACTCGACGTCGACGCCGCCGCTCGCGGGCGCGTAGCTCATCCAGCACTTCGACGGCACGCGCGTGTCGCCGTTGATGAAGACCATGTCGAAGACGATGCCGGTGGCGGGATCGCACTTGGTGAACGTGAGCTCGCCATTGCCGTCCTTGCCGGTCCACGTCTGGCTCGCGCCGACGCCGGTCGTCGTCGGGCCGAAGGTCGTGACGATCGTCGGATCGTCTTCCTGCCACGGCGCCCACTTGGGCCAGTTGCGCAGCTCGCCGACGAGCTCGTGCACCTTGGCGACATCGGCCTGGATCGTGACCTTGCGCGACACCTTGAAGTCGGAGCCGAGCAGGAAGCCGACGAGGACGAACAGCAAGACGAGCGCGACTAGCGCGAGGATCAGTTTCTTCAGCATGGGGGTAGGGTCTCCTGCGCCGGACGATAGCGCCGGTTCGGCCGCTTGGGTCGCCCATGGGCATCGGCCTTTCCCGACCGTTACGATCCGGCCATGACCCCGTTCTCCGCCTCCCGCGCGGGATGGATGCTCGCCCTCGCGCTGGCCGGCTCCCCGAGCGCGTTGCGAGCCCAGGAACCGCCTCCGACGCAGCTCGCTCCCGCCGATGCAACTTCCTTCGCGGCCGAGTTCGATCAGGCGCAGTCCTTCACGCGACGGCGAATGTGGAAGAGCGCGCACGCAGCGTGGCTCGAATTGCTGCGAAAGCACGCAGGCGCGATTTACGTCCGTCCGCGCCTGCCGGAGATCCGTGAGCTCGTGCGCAAATGCGCTTTCTGGCAAGCGACGCGCGAGCCCGACGCCAAGAGCTGCATTTCGGGCAAGTTGCTCGCCTACGACACGACCACGGGCCGCATCCGCATCGAGTACACGCTCGCGCAGCTCGGCGATTTCCTCAAGGAAGACCGGGTGCTCGTGCACCCGATGAATTTCGTCGGGCCCTACACGCTCGAGCTGGAGGGGACGGCGGAGGAGCTCGCCGAGGGCAACCTGTTCGTGGGGCTCGAGGAAGAGCTCGCGTACGCCGTGCACTTCGGCCGGCGCAAGCCGGGGGACACGCTCTTCACGCTCCATGAGGTCGTGAGGATCCACAAGGGAATGCTGGAGAAGCTCGCCCAGAGCGAACCGACGGAGCGCGAGAGCACGAGGCCCACGAAGGTCGTGATCTCGGTGGGGCCGCGCGACCTGAAGGTGAAGTACGACGGCAAGCAGGTGCTCGATGCCGACCGCGACGTCGGTGGATTCGGCCGCATCGCGCTCTCGGACGACATGCGGTTCGCGGAGCTGATCGTGACGGGCAACGTCGATCCCGGCTGGATCGATGGCCTGATCGACGACCGGGTGCAGGCGGAGCGCAAGGCCTTTGACGCCAGCTGGAAGCTTCCGGCGGAGTTCTCCGCGTGGCCCGAGGCCAAGCCGTCGGAGACACGCAAGCAGACCTTCGACAGGCTGTTCGGCAACCTGACGGTGCTCGAGAACGCGCCGCAGAAGCAGGCGGAGCTCGTCGAGCGCGTGGTGCAGCTGCGCAAGGAAGGCGCGTCGGCGCAGGCGCTCGAGGTCCTGCGCGAGGTGACGGACGAGCAGCTGCCGCAGGCCGTGCGCGAGCTGATGCTGACGCTCTGCCTCATCGACCTGCATCGGCCCGGTCCGGCGCTTGCGAGCCTCGAAGCGCGCGCGAAGCTCGTGCCGCCGGATCCGAAGTTCCGTTACCTGCAGGCCCTGCTCTCGATGGAGGTCGAGCGGCACGACGAGGCGCTCACGCTCCTTGCCGGGCTCGAGTCCGAGAGCTTCGAACTGCCCCTGATTCTCGAGGAAATGGCCGAACTCCTGTTGCTGCTCGGTCGTCCCGACGAGGCGCGGGCGGCGCTCGAGCGTGCCGACGGGAAGGTCGGGCCCACGACCGGCCTCGACGAGCTGCGCACGAAACTGGCGAAGGCCACCGTCGGCCCGCCGTGGCGCCGGACGCACTCGCACGTCTCGCCCCATTTCGCCGTCGACTCCGACGTCGACACGCCCACCGCGAAGGTCGCGAGCAAGACCCTCGAGGAGGCGTGGATGGACTGCCAGCGCCTGCTGGGGCGAGTGGAACCGCAGGCGAAGCCGACGCGCGTGTTCGTATTCTCGGGTCGCGCCAGCTACCTCGACTACATCGAGGGCATCAGCGACAACGAGCTCGCGAACAGCGCCGGCATCTACAGCCGCAGCCTGCGGCAGCTCGTGGCCTACAACCAGCTGCGCGGAGAGGACATGCTGCTCGTGCTGCGGCACGAGTGCGTGCACCACTACCTCGATCTCGCGCTCGGCGCAGTTCCGCGCTGGTACGACGAAGGGCTCGCCGAATACTTCGCGGCCTGCAGGTCAGCCGATGGAACCTGGACCGACGGCGCGCTCCATCCCGAACGACACGCCACCCTGCTCAACAAGCCTGCCCTGGTCGAGACGGGAGTGTTCGTGCGCCTCGACGACGAGCAATTCATGAAGAATGCCGAGTCGAGTTACGCGCAGGCCTGGGCGTTCGTGCATTTCCTGCGCTACGGACGGAACGAGGTCGCGCTCCGCTTCGAACGACGCCTGTGGTCCGAACTGAAGGAACGCACGGACCCGGCGAGCGCTGTCGAGCGTGCGCTGGAGGGGATCGACGTCAAGGCGCTGAATCAGGCCTTCGGTGACCACCTGATCAGGCTCGTGCTCGCGCGCTAGCCGTTCTCGGGCGGCAGCAGGTGGCCGAGCTTCTCGCGCTTGGTGCGCAAGTAGCGCTGATTCGAGGGGTTGGGCGGCGTCGAGAGCGGGAGCTGGTCGACGACCTCGAGGCCGTAGCCGGCGAGGCCCGCGATCTTCTTGGGGTTGTTGGTCAACAGGCGCATCTTGCGCACGCCGAGGTAGCGCAGGATCTGCGCGCCGAGGCCGTACTCGCGCAGGTCGGCGGGGAAGCCGAGCGCCGCGTTGGCCTCGACGGTGTCGAGGCCCTGGTCCTGCAGCCGGTAGGCCTTGAGCTTGTTCTCGAGACCGATGCCGCGGCCTTCCTGGCGCATGTAGACGAGCACCCCGCGCGGCTCGCGCCCGAGGATCTCGAGCGCCTTGTCGAGCTGCGGCCCGCAGTCGCAGCGCAGCGAATGGAAGACGTCGCCGGTCAGGCACTCGGAGTGCACGCGCACGGTGACGGGCTCGGCCACCTCGCCACGCGGGCCGTCGAGGCCGGGGCCGGGCATGCCGATGGTGAGCGCCACGTGTTCCTTGCCGTCGATCTTCGAGCGGAACATGTGCGCCACGAACGTGCCGTAGCGCGTCGGCATCGGCAGGTCCATCTGCAGCGGCTCGATCAGGCGCTCGTGCTGGCGGCGGTAGGCGATCAGGTCGGCGATGGTGCAGATCTTGAGGCCGTGCTTGCCGGCGAAGCTCTCGAGCTCCGGCATGCGCGCCATCGTGCCGTCGTCGTTCATGATCTCGCAGATCACGCCCGCCGGCCGCGCCCCGCACAGCCGCGCGAGATCGACCATGCCTTCGGTCTGGCCGCCGCGCACGAGCACGCCGCCCTCGCGCGCGCGCAGCGGGAAGATGTGACCGGGGCTGACGAGGTCGGTGGCGTTGGCGCCGGGAGCCGCGGCCGTGCGGATCGTGTGCGCGCGGTCGGCGGCGCTGATGCCGGTCGTGACGCCGCTCGCCGCCTCGATCGAGACGGTGAAACCCGTCCCCATGCGGCTCTTGTTGTTCTGCACCTGCATCTCGAGCCCGAGCTGCTCGCACAGGTCGCCCGACATCGGCATGCAGATCAGGCCACGCGCCTCGCGCGCCATGAAGTTGATCATCTCCGGCGTGACGTGCTCGGCGAGGCAGGCGAGGTCGCCCTCGTTCTCGCGGCCGGGGTCGTCGACCAGGATCACCATCCGGCCGCGCTTGAGCTCGTCGAGGATCTCGGGGATGGGGCTGATCGTCATGGTCGTTTCGGGTGTCCTGTCCGCGGGAGTCGGGCGCGCGCTCTCCCAAGCCGCGGATTGTAGTGCCGGAACGGGCGTCATTCGCGAGTGCGAGGCCCGCCCGAGGGAACCGCGCACGTACGAAAACCGTCCCAAGCGGCGCCGCACCTGTCCAAGCGGCCATTCTCCGCCGAAAGGCGAAGGAAATTGCTTCCGCGCTACGTCCTCGGCCCCGTCTCCAGGCGCCCTGCGGCGGGTAGTATTGTTGCGCTCGCCGCACTCCGGAGCCTGTCACCGAACATGAACCTCTCCCGCCTCTGGCGCAGCTCTCGAAGCGTGCGCATCGCCGTCCCCGTCCTCGCGCTCGGCACCCTGTCGCTGGTCAGCGCCACCCTCGCGGTGACGGTCGTCCCCAACGAGCTGCGCCTGCCGGGCACGCAGGAGCTGCAGGTGTCGACCTTCGACCCGAGCTCGAACTGCGAGATGTGCCATGGCCAGTACGACACCGAGCGCAGCCCCTACGAGACGTGGTCGGGCAGCATGATGGCCCACGCGGGCCGCGACCCGGTGTTCTGGGCGGCGGTCGCGATCGCCGAGCAGGACTTCGGCGGTTCGGGCGACCTGTGCCTGCGCTGCCACACCCCGCTGGGCTGGTACGACGGCCGCTCGACGCCGACGGACGGCTCGGCGCTGGTCGGTGACGACTTCGACGGCGTCACCTGCGAGATGTGCCACAAGCTGACCAACCCCGACGACAGCGAGTTCCTCGGGGAGCAGTACGCGCCCTTCAAGGCCAACGACGGCGGCAACCCGCCCGTCGCGTACCACGGCTCGGGCGAGGCCTCGCTGTGGGGCGGTTTCGAGCGCCTTGGCCCCTACAACGACGCCGCGGCCTTCCACCCGTGGGCGCAGTCGCAGTACCACCGCAAGTCGGAGCTGTGCGGCACCTGCCACGACGTGTCCAACCCGGTCACCGGCGACCTCGCGCCCGGCAACGGCGCCTTCACGCCGCTCCCCGCCGGCAAGTACGACGGCACGCTAGGCGGCCCGCTGCTCTCCAAGGCGGGCATGCTCAACGACCCGCACAAGTACGGCGTGGTCGAGCGCACGTTCAGCGAGCATGTCTCGAGCCCGTTCGAGACGCTGCAGGTGTCCGACTTCGCCACGCTGCCGGTCGACCTGCGCAAGGGCTCGATCGCGCGCGCCTACCAGCTCGCGAAGCTCTCGACCCCGAACGGCGACTACGTCGACGGCACCGAGCGCAACTTCACCTGCCAGACCTGCCACATGTCGCCGACGCAGGGCTACGGCTGCAGCCTGTGGAGCTCGCCCAACCGCGACGACCTGCCCAAGCACGACCTGACCGGCGGCAACTACTGGGCGCCCGACGCGATCCTCTACCTCGAGGCGCAGGGCCGGCTGTTCGGCGGCAACTACCTGACGCCGTACCAGATCCAGTCGATGCAGGACGGCAAGCTGCGCGCGATCTCGAACCTCAAGAACTCGGCCGCGCTCACGGTCAACTCCAACACGCTGCGCGTCACGAACCTCACGGGCCACAAGCTGATCTCGGGTTACGCCGAGGGCCGCCGCATGTGGCTCAACGTCAAGTGGTTCAACGGCTCGAACCAGCTGGTGCGCGAGGACGGCGAGTACGGCCAGCTCAACGTGACCGTCAACGGCACGCCGTACACGGTCAACACGATCCTCGACCCCAACGATCCGAACACGCGCATCTACGAGCCGATCATGGGCCTGTCGCAGGCCTGGGCGGCGAAGCTGCTCACGCTGGGCTACTCGCCGGCGATGCCGATCGCCTATGACGCCGTGAACGGCGCCCCGACGGCGACGCTCGGCCAGGCGGCCTACGCGGCACCGGGCAGCGTGACGAAGTCGTTCCACTTCGTGCTCAACGACGCGACGAGCCACGACAACCGCATCCCGCCGTACAAGATGAGCTACGACGAGGCGGTCGCGCGCAACGCGCAGCCGATCCCGGACACGCAGTTCGGCAACCCCGGCGCGGGCGGTTTCTACAACCACTGGGACGACGTCGCGCTCAACCCGCCCGCGGGCGCCACGCGCGCCGAGGTCCGGCTCATGTACCAGCCGACGAGCTGGGAATACATCCAGTTCCTCGTGCTCGCCAACAACGGCACGGTCGCGCTGCACGCGGGCCGCGGCAACGACCTGTTCGAGGCCTGGCGCGCGACGGGCATGGCGGCGCCGGTCGTGATGGCCGAAGCGCGCTGGGGCAGCGACGCCCCGGTCCGCTACTGCACGGCGAAGACCAACAGCCTCGGCTGCGTGCCCGAGATCGGGTACAGCGGCGTCGCGAGCGCGAGCGCCGGCTCGGGCTTCTACATCACCGCGTCGAACGTGATCAACAACCGTCAGGGCCTGCTGCGCGCGAGCCTTACCGGTGCGGCGAGCACGCCGTTCAAGGGCGGGACGAACTGCGTGCTCGCTCCGGCGGCGCGCATCGGTCGTCAGGACTCCGGCGGCAACCAGCAGCCCGCGCTCGACTGCAGCGGCGGCTTCATCGTCGACTTCAACTCCTACATCGCCAGCGGGGCCAACCCGATGCTGGTGCAGGGGGCGACGGTGTGGGTGCAGTGGTGGTCGCGCGACTCCGGCTTCGCGGCACCCAACAACTACGGCTTCACGGACGGCCTGCGCTTCACGATCCAGCCGTGATCGAAGCCGCCGGAGCCTCGCGCTCCGGCAGGGCAGAAAGTGAGCGGGCCGTCCCGGATGAATCCGTGACGGCCCGCTGCCTCTCTCCCAGAGTCGAGTTGTCTCTCGCGTGAGCCCTAGTGGCAAGCTCCGTGCCAGCGTGCGTAGTGCGCCGTACGACGCCCCTGAAGCGGGTGCGTAGGGGCGTGGGCGCGCGGGCTCGGTAGTTTTTCCAATGGGTTGGGAACGAGTTACAAGGCCGGCGGGGGGCTGGCGTTAGCTTGGCGCCATCATGCTGCGAAGCACCGTGCGTCGGGTCGGTCGGTTTGGAATTTTGGGGTTGGGGCTCCTGTCGGCCGGTTGCGCCGCCACCGGCGGTCGGGAAGCGCCGCCGGAGCTGGCGCGGATTGCGTCGATCGAGGACGCGCGGGCGTGGGACGGCCCAGAGGGGCGCGAGCTGGTAGAGACGTTCGCGAAGAGCCCGCTGGCGCAGGTCCGGCAGCGGGCGGCGGTCGCGCTCGGGCGTATGCCGTGGCCCGAGGCCGGGCATGATGTGACGCGGGCCTTGCTCGCGCTGTTGAAGGACGAGGACGCGCAGGTGCGGGCGGCGGCGGCTTTCGGGCTGGGCATGCGCGGAGACGCGAGTGCGGCGGACACGCTGCTGTTCGTCGCGCTCGACCATCACGACGCGGATTCGGAGGCCGAGGTGCGCGCGCGGGCGTTGGAGGCGGCGACGAAGCTCGCGCGGCCGGAATTGAGACAGCAGATGCTCGAAGGCCTGCGCGACGCCGACCCGCGCGTGCGGGTCGAGGCGGCGCAGGGTGCGTCGCGCTGGCCGGCGGCCGAAGCGGACGCGGCGGAGGTGAATCGCAGGTTGGTGGAGCATCTGGCGCTCGAGACCAACCGTGACGTCGTCACGCTCGCGCTGGCCACGCTCGAGCGGCGCAAGGCACCTGAGGCGCTCGCGCTTTTCCGCCAGAAGGCGGAATCGCCCGAGGCGGAACAACGCATTTTCGCGGTGCGCGGGCTGCGGGCACTGGCGGCGAAAGAGGACGTGCAGCGCGAGTTGCTCGACGCCGCGTCGGATGCCGATGTGCGCGTGGCTTGCGAGGCGTTGATCGCGCTCGGCCAGTCGACGACGAGCGAGAACGTCGCGCAGCTCGCCGCAGCGACGCGGCACGCGAACGCGAGCGTGCGCCGCACCGCGTGGGAGGCCCTCGGCGCCGTGCTGCAGCGCGACGAGAGCCAATATGCGAAGTTGCAGGCGCTCGGAGTGGAAGCGCGCGCGCTGGGAAGCGCGAGTCCGCAGGAAACGTCGCCGTGGGTGCGCGGGGCGATGCACGAGGCCGGGCTGCGGTCGCTGGTGCACGACAAGGTCAAGGGTGGAGTGGCGGACGAGACGCTGACGCTCGTGGGAACGCTGTACAGCCGGTTGTCGCGCGAGGAACGCATCGGAGTGTTGCGCGGCGTGGCGGCGCTCGACGCCGAGCGGGCGCTGCCCGTGCTGTTCG
The DNA here is from genome assembly GCA_026692705.1 of Planctomycetota bacterium. GTDB lineage: Bacteria > Planctomycetota > UBA1135 > UBA1135 > F1-120-MAGs118. Next base: position 6,314 of record JAPLOE010000094.1, on the reverse strand, counting down.
AGTGCTTCAAGGATCCCGATTTCGCCGTCGGCGGCGTCGCGATCGAGCTCGCGGGCACGTTCGACGATCCGCGCGTGCGGCCGGCGCTGCACACGGCGCTCACGTTCGGCGACAACGGCCTGCGGCTCGCGGCGGTGACCGCGTTGCTCGAAAAGCCCGACAAGAGCGATTTCGAGCCGCTGCAGCGCTGTCTTGCGTCGTCCAAGGGCGACGGAACCAACGAAATTCGCTTCAACGCGCTGCGGGCGGCCGCGAAGGGATGTGGCGAGAGCGCGTGGCCGCTGCTCGTCCCCGCGCTGACCGATCCGAGCCCGTTCGTGCGCCGTGTCGCGCGCGAGGAGCTCGCGAAGCTCGGCCACGAGATTCCCGACGGCGTCGTGACGCCGCGCGCGCCGGTCGTCGCGCTCGAGCTCCCCCACTACGCTGCAAATCCGCTCGTCGACGTCGTCACGTCACGCGGCAAATTGCGCCTCGAATTGCTGCCTTCGGAAGCGCCGCTGCACGTCCACAATTTCCTGACGCTCGCCGCGCGCGACCATTACGACGGGACGCCGTGGCACCGTGTCGTGCCCGATTTCGTCGCGCAGGGCGGCGATTATCGGCGCGACGGCAACGGCGGCGGCACGTGGCGCGGCCGCGACGAGGCGCTGCGCCACGAGATCGGACCGCGCAAGTACGTGCGCGGCTCGCTCGGCATGCCGCGCAACGAGGACCCCGACTCCGGCGGCAGCCAGATCTTCCTGACGCACCGCGCGACGCCGCACCTCGACGGCCGCTACACGATCTTCGGCGAGCTGCGCGACGGCTTCGACGTGCTCGACAGCCTCGAAGTCGGCGACACGATCCTCGACGTGGTGCGCGTGCGCTGAGCCAAGCTCATCGGCCGCGCAGCGCCGCGGCACGGGCCGGGTCGAGCACTTCGAAGGCCGCGAGCACCTCCTGCGCGCGCTCCTCGCGACCGAGCGCCTTGCAGGCGAGGTAGAGGTTGTAGAGCACCTCGGGCGCCGTCGAGCGCACGCTCAGCGCGGCCTCGTAGTGACGGATCGCCTCCTCGACCTGCCCGATCTCGTGCAGCGCGACCGCGAGATGGCTGCGGGCATCGAAGAACTCCGGGTCGAGCTCGACGGCGTCGCGGAAGTGCACGATCGCCTGCGCGATCTGGCCCTGGCGCGCCCGCACGAGACCGAACTCGTTGAGCATGCCCGCGGGGCTGGTGTGGCGCAGCTGGAACTCGTGGTGGCGGTAGTCGGCGGCGAGCTCGGTCAGGCCCTGCTGCTCGAACTGCGCCGCGACCGCGCCGAGATCCGGCTTGGGCGGCGGGGCATGCCAGCGGCCGGGGAAGGCCGAGGCCGCCGCGAGCCGCGCTTCCGGCGTCGCGTCGCACAGCGCGAGGTCGCGCTCGAGCACGTCCGCCCCGACCGGGCCGCGGTAGATGACGATCACCCGGCCCGAGGCATCGACGAGGAAGCTCGTCGGCAGCGCGATGCGCCGCTTGAGCTCGAGCAGGCTGCGCTGCAGCACGTCGAGCACATCGACCGTCTCCGGCGTCGCGAAGGCGCTCGCGCCGGGGAATGCGAGATCGGCGAGGAGCCGCGCCGCCTGCTCGCGCGCCGCCTCATCGTCGGCATTCAGCGCGACGAGCTCGAGCCCGAGCCGCGTCCAGCGCTCGCGCTCGCGCGAGAGGCCGCGCAACTCCTGGACGCAGGGCGCGCACCAGCTCGCCCAGAGCGTCACCAGTCGCGGTGTCGCTCCAGCCGGTCGCAGGCGCCGCGCGCTTCCGTCGGCGAGCACGCAGGGCAGCGCGGGCATCGGCACGGGTTCGGCCAGCACGATGCGCGCGATCGATGTGCTCGCGGGAACTTGGAGCTTCGACGGCGCGAGCTCGACCTTGCGCTCCGGCGGCGTCCACGGCTCGGCCTTGCCCGTACCCTCGCGCAGCCGAAAGTGCCCACCCTCGGCCGGAAGCGAGAATTCCTCGTGCTCGCCGCCTTCCGCAGGACGTGGCCAGCGCACGCGCACGCGCTCGATCTCGCCCGTGCGACCGAGGCCGAAGTGCAGCCAGAGCGTGGACTGCGCGAGGAAACCCTCGCCCGCGTGCAGCGAACGCACGAGCCTGCGCCCGTCGCGCAGGTGCACCTCGACACGCGCTCCGACGCCGTCGGTGTTGCTCCGGACGCCCTGCAGCCGCAGCGCGACGAAACGATGGCCGCTCGACTGGCCGTTGCGCATCAGGCGCAGGCGTGGGCCGGTGCGGTTGGCGAGCCACGCGTCGAGATCGCCGTCGTGGTCGAGGTCGAAGGTCGCGATCGAGCGCGCGTCGTCCTCGAAGCCGAGCCCGGTCAGCGAGGACACGTCGCTGAACCGCCCGTCGCCCGTGTTGAGGTACGAGGTGTTCTGCTCGCGGCCGCTGAAGGAACGGCCCTCGCGCATCAGGCGGTTGAGCGCCGCCCAGCTCGCGAGGTAGCCCCCGCGATCCCCGCCCGAGCTTTCCGTGGGTGAGCGCGACACCACGTGCCGCCAGTAGAAGCTTCACAAGTCCTCGGGATCCTCGCCGGTGAGGAAACCGTTGGGCGTGAAGAGGTCGGGGCGCCCGTCGCCGTCGAAGTCGACGAAGGTCGAGCCCCAGGCCCAGCGCCCCATGGTGATGCCGGCCCGCTCGCTCACCTCCGCGAACGTGCCGTCGCCGAGGTTGCGGAAGAGCGAGTTGCCGCGCGCGTGGCGCTGGTAGCTCGCGCGCAGCTCCGCGCTCGCGCCCTCCATGAAGCGCCGCTGGAACGCGATGCGTCCGCCGGCCGACGAGAACATGTTGCCGACGTGCAGGTCGACCCGGCCGTCCTGGTCGTAGTCACCGAAGCTCACGCCCATGCCCGCGGCCATGTCCTCGACGCCGGCGTGCGCGGCGACGTCGCGGAAGCGCCCGCCGTCGTTGCGGTACAGGTTGTTGCGGCCGAAGTCGTTGGCGACGTAGAGGTCGATGTCGCCGTCGTCGTCGTAGTCCTCCCAGCAGGCGGCGAAGCTGTAGCGGTGGTTGTGGTGGTCGAGGCCGACTTCCTCGGTGACCTCGACGAACTTCCACTCGCCCCCGCCGACGTCGTTGCGCAGCAGCACGTTCGCGCGGCCGTTGTTGGCATCGTGGTACGGCAGCGGGGCGCGCTCCGCCGAGTCGGGAATCATGTAGTTGCAGACGTACAGGTCGAGGTCGCCGTCCTCGTCGTAGTCGGCGGCCGCGATCGACTCGGTGCCCCAGGTGCGCTGCGCCGCGCGCAGCGTGAAGCGCGCGCGCCCGTCGTTCTCCATCAGCAGCAGGTGGGGATCGGTCTGGATCGCGAGGTCGAGGTCGCCGTCGCGGTCGAGGTCGCAGAACAGCGCGCTCGGGGTCGGATCGAGCCAGTCGACGCCGCTCTCCGCCGCCACCTCGCGGAAGCGGCCGTCGGGCTGCTGCAGGAAGAGCGCGTTGGGCAGTCCGCCGGGCTGTCCGACGTAGAGGTCCTCGAGACCGTCGCCGTCGGCGTCGCCGACGCACAGGCCCTCGTAGCCGCCGAGCGTGATGCCGAGGTGCGCGTCGATTCGGCCGGCCCAGTGGTCGATCCCGTGCACGAGCTGGCGCTGCAGCGCGAGCGTGCCGCCGAGCGCGTCCTGCGTGCAGTCGGAGAACCACGGAGACGGGCGGGAGTCGCTGGCTTCGTCGTAGCGCTCGAGGACCACGCTGCGCAGCCGCGGCTGCGCGTCGTTCTCGCCGCGGACCCACTCGCAGCGCCACGTGCCGTTCTGTTGAACGCCGCCCTTCGCCGAGCGCGACGCGATCCACACGTAGGAGCGCGTGGCGAAGCCTCCGGTCAGCTCCTCGATGGCGAAGATCTTGATCGAGGCCTTCGGCTCCACGCCGTCCGCGTGGACGTTCCCCAGCCCGCTCAGTGCGGCGCACAGGCCCGCAGCTCCCTCGTGCAGGAATTCCGCGTTCCACGCCTCGGGAGGCCGGTGCACTCGCAGCTCGCCGGCTTCGTGAACGAGTTCGAGCGCCGCGGGCCGCAGCTCGCCCGCACGCACGTCCGCCGTGCACAGCTCCGCGATGGACGCCTCACACTCGCCGGGCTGGCGCGTGACAAGCCCCGCGAGCGCGTACAGCACTTTTTGCGCGCGCTCGCTGTCGACTTCGCTCTGCCAGCCATCGGCGCGCGCGTCCCGTCGCTCGAGCAGGTCCACGAGCTGCGGAGGCGGCGAATCCGCGAGCCGACCGATCGGTTCGTCGCCGCCTTGAGCGACGTACGCGTTCGCGCGCGCGGCGAGACACGCGAGCACGACGACAGCGACGATCGACTGGGGGGGCAGCGACACGACGGCCAGAGTCTACCGGCGTGCGCGACGGCACGGGGCCCGTCACGCGCCGCCTGCCGTCCGTCGGAGAGGTGCGGAGAGCCGAATTTCAGTTCCTGAAAGCGTCAGCGCATCAGGACTGACCCGAAAACGAGTCCAGCGGGATCGATCGAGGAGCGACCGACGCCGAAATGGCCTTTTTGGGCCCGGAATCCGGCCGGAGGACTTCTTCAGCGGGCCGCCGGGAGCAGCGGCGTCAGCTCGAGCTTGCGGAACTCGCAGCGCGCGCCTTCGGCCTGCAGCGCGATCCGGCCCTCGGTGGCCGTGCAGTCGAAGCCGTGGTTGACGAGGTCACCGTTGACCCACACGTCGACCTGCATGCCGCGGCACTCGATCACCATCTCGTTCCACTCGCCGGGAGCGTGCTCGGAATCGTCGGTCAGGTTCTTGATGCGACGCGCCTTGTCGCCGTCGACGCCCCAATTCGGGCGCGGGCCACGGCGCATTTCCTCGTCGGGCACGCGGATGTTCTCGCCGATGCACCAGAAATCGCCGGCGTTGCCGACGTGCAATTGGCATTCGATCGATTGCGGGAACATGCCGTACAGGCGGCGCGGGATCGAGGCGTGCACGAGGACGCCACAATTGCCGGGTTCGCCGGGCCAGCGGTATTCGAGCACCAGACGGTAGTCGCGGAAGACCTCGTCGGTGATCAGGTGCCCCTCGGGCGAGCCGAGGCTCACGAGGATTCCGTCCTGCACGGCAAAGGACGGCGCGATCTTCGGATCCTGGTCCGCCGCGGGCACGTCTGCATGCCAGCCGGTCAGATCACGGCCGTTGAACAGCGAGCGCGCCGGCCCGGTGCGACCGGTGGTCTGGCAGGCGGCGGCGAAGGAGAGCGCGAGAGCGAGGAGGAGGTGGCGCATGGGGCGGCCAGCATACTTCGCCGCCGCGAGACTTCAGACCAGGCGCAGGCAGAAGGGATAGTCGTAGGAGCGGCCTTCGCTCGCGGCGATCGTGGCCTTGATGACCTGCACGATCTCGAACACGATCAGCGCGAGCAGCAGCGGGATGCCGATCAGGATCAGGCACAGCGGAAAGCACAGGAGCATCGCGCCGAAGGTCGTGATCTGGAAGTTGAGCGACTCGCGCGCGTGGTCGGAGACGAACGGCGACTGGTCGCGCTTGACGAGGTAGAGGGCGAGCGGGCCGAGGATCGATCCGAAGGGCACGACGAAACCGAGAAAGCCCAGCAAGTGGGCCAGCATCCCGAGGTTCTTGTCGTCCTGACTGACTGCGTACGTCACGGTGGTGTTTCCCTCCAAACGGCCCGGTACAGGTGCGAAGCGGCGCCGTTACGCTCTTGGGCCCGGAGAATTCGCATGAACGTTAGATTCCGACTGGCCGCGTTGCTCCTCGTTTCCCTCGGTGCCTGCCAAGGTGCCGCTCCCCAGGCCGATGCGCCGGTCGCGTCGGGCTCCAAGGCGGCGGGGCAACCTGCGCCGGAGGCCCAGAAGGCTCCGAAGGCTGCGCGGCGGCCGGTCGTCGCCGCGGTGCCGGAGCTCGCGCGTCGTGCGCGGGCGCTGGCGGATCGGGAGCACTCGCTCGAGGCGGTCGAGCTCACGCTGCGCGAGCTGGTCGAGCGTTGCGACGCCGCACAGTGGCAGGACGAGACGCTCGTCGCCGACTCGTGCGTCGCGGCGCTGATGCTCGAGGGGCTGCTGATGCAGACCAACGCCTGGGCGAAGGCGCTCGAGGCGCTGCCGGCCGAACTCGGTGCGGCGACGCCGGCGGAACTGGCGAGCCAGCTCGGGCTGGTGCGGGCGCGTGCGCTGATCCGCACGGGCGACGTGGCGGCGGCGGCGGCGCTCATCCGCGCGCAGGGCACGATCCGCGACTGGCGCGTGATCGGGCCGTTCGCGAACGAGCGCGGCGGCGGTTTCGACGCGGTGTACGCGCCCGAGGAGCAGCTCGACCTCGCGCAGGTCGTGCGCGGCAAG
>JAPLOE010000093.1 GCA_026692705.1 Planctomycetota bacterium | reverse complement strand
CTTGTCGATGTCGCCGAGCTGGCTCATGCCCGGCATCATCGCGAGCACCTTCTTCAAGGGGCCCATGCGCTTGATCATGCGCAGCTGCGCGAGCATGTCCTCGAGCGTGAAGTCGCCGAGGACCATCTTCTCGAAGCTCGCCTGCGCCTCCTCCTCGGAGATCTTGGTCGCCGCGGTCTCGACCAGACCGACGACGTCGCCCATCCCGAGGATGCGGCCCGCCATGCGGCGCGCGTGGAACGTGTCGAGGTCGTCGAGCTTCTCGCCGACGCCCGCGAACAGGATCGGCCGTCCGACCACGCCCTGGATCGAGAGCGCCGCGCCACCGCGCGCATCGCCGTCGAGCTTGGTCATCACGACGCCCGTCAGCGCGAGGCGCTCGTGGAAGGCCTGCGCGGACTTGACCGCGTCCTGACCGGTCATCGCGTCGACCACGAGCAGCTGGTTGTGCGGCGAGGTGCGGCGCGCGACGTCGGCGACCTCCGCCATCATCTCGTCGTCGACGTGCAGGCGGCCGGCCGTGTCGAGGATCACGAGGTCGTGGCCGTTCTTGCGCGCGAACTCGACGCCCTGCGCGCAGACTTCCGGCGCGCTGACGCCCGCGACGTGGAAGACCGGCACACCGATCTTCTCGCCCAGGATCTTGAGTTGGTCGACGGCCGCGGGACGCTTGACGTCGGCGGCGACGAGCAGCGGACGGCGCTGGTGCTTCTCCTTCTGGAGCTTGGCGAGCTTGGCGCAGGTCGTCGTCTTGCCGGCGCCCTGCAGGCCCGCCATCAGGATCACCGTCGGACCCGACTTGGCGAACTCGAGCCCGGAGTTCTCCGGCCCGAGCAGCGCCACGAGCTCCTCATGGCAGGCGTGGATGAACTGCTGCGAGGCCTCGACGCCCTTGAGCTTCTTCTCGCCGAGCACCCGCTCGCGCACGCGCTCGGTGAAGTCGCGCGCCACCTTGAAGTGCACGTCGGCCTCGAGCAGCGCCGCGCGCACCGCGCGCAGGCCCTCTTCGATGTTCTCCGGGGTCAGTTCGGCGTTCCCCTTGAGGAAGGAGAAGGCGCCGGTCAGGCGTTGCGTCAGGGATTCGAACATGGGTGGTCGCCCGCGGGCGGGCCGCGATTATGCCGCCGGAGCGCGGCCCTGTCGCCCCGCGTGGCGCTTACGCGAGGCCGACCGGCCGCTCGCCCGTGCGCTTGAGGTAGGCGTCGGCCGTCGCGAGCTGGATCAGCATCACCCCCGCCGGGACCGTGACCATCACGCCCACGCAGCACAGGAGCAAGCCGCCGATGAAGGCCACGATCTGCGTCGCCATCATCAGCAGCACGAACAGCACGAACAGCCAGAACGCGCCGGTGGTGAGCTGCCAGCTCCGCCCCAGCGTCTCGAACACGCCCGAGGCGCGGTCCGCCGCGACGACGTTGAGCAGCGTCAGCTTGACCGCGAGGAAGATCGCGAGCGCCATGAACGGCAGTGCGCCCCCGATCAGGAGCAGCGGCCCCGCCGGCGACTGTCCGTTGCTGTTGAAGAGCACCACGAGGCCGGGCCCGAGCAGCACGCCGCCCACCAGCATCAGTCCGACCGAGTAGAGAATCTGCGCTCCGATGGCCGAGAGCGTCCCTCGCAGGGCGAACAGCACGCTGAACTCCGGCCGCTGCCCGCGCATCATCGCGAGCGCACAGCGCGCCTGCCCGACGTTCATCCAGGCCGCGATCGGGACGTTGACGATCACGCACAGGCCGTAGATGACCCAGCCGAGGACCCGCAGGCCTTCGTCGGGGCTCGCGCCGAGCGCCGCCTGCGCCAAGCCGCCGATGCCCCCGATCACCGACGCGACCATGACCGCGACGAACGCGAACAGGATCGCCATCGGGTAGGCGCGCAGCTGCTTGAAGGCGAACTGGTAGGAGTCGAGCGGCTCCCACGGCAACGGCTGGCCGGAAGTGCCGGCGCCCGTGTCGGCCTGGGTGGTTTCGGAGCGCGGCGAGCGGTACGGATCGAGATCGTCGGGGGTCTGCATGGTTTCCAAGGTCCTGCGACATAACGAAAATCCGGCCGATGATTCCGTCCGAGGGCGGTTTTTCCTCTCCGCGCACTCCTGGGAGAAGCAAACCGGGCCCGCGGCTTGCCGCAGGCCCGGTCGCAAGAGCTCCGTCGCTCGCGCGCTCGCTAGCGCCGTGTGCCGCGCGCCTTCACCGGCGCCTTCGCAGGCTTCGCCGCCGGCTTGGGCTGCGCCTTGGGCGCGCTCGCCTTCGCGGGAGCGGGCTTCGCCGGCTTCGCGACCTTCGCCGCGCGCACGGGAACGATCACGTCCGGGGCCGGAGCCGTGTCGGTCGCGATCGCGTCGGGGTGGTCGTCGACGCGCGCGATGCAGGCGCCGAGTTCCGCCAGCCGCGCCTCGATGCGCGCGTAGCCGCGGTCGATGTGGTACACGCGGTGCACTTCGGTCGTGCCCTCGGCGACGAGGCCCGCGAGCACGAGCGCCGCCGACGCGCGGAGGTCGCTCGCCATCACCTGCGTGCCCTTGAGGTGCCCGGGCCCCATCACGATCGAGCTCGCGCCCTGACGGCGGATGTTGGCGCCCATGCGCATCAGCTCGGACACGTGCATGTAGCGGTCGGTGAAGATCGTCTCGGTGACGAGGCTCATGCCGTCGGCCATCGTCATCAGGGCCATCCACTGCGCCTGCAGGTCGGTCGGGAAGGCCGGGTGCGGCAGCGTGGTGACGTCGGTCGGCTTCGGCCGCTTGCGGCGGATGTCGAAGGCGCCGGTCTCGATCCAGTCGGTGCCGAACTGGTGCGGCAGCCCGGCCTCGCGCAGGCGCTCGAGCAGGATCATCAGGTGGTCGGGGCGGCAGCCGTCGACGCGCACGCGGCTGCCGGTGATCGAACCCGCGATCACGAGCGTGCCTGCCTCGATGCGGTCGGGGATGACCGAGTGCGTGCAGCCGTGGAGCCGGTCGACGCCTTCGATCTCGATGCGCGGCGAGCCGAGCCCGCTGATGCGCGCGCCCATCTTGTTCAGGCACTCGCCGAGGTCGACCACTTCCGGCTCGCAGGCGGCGCCGTGGATCACGGTGCGCCCGCGCGCGAGCGTCGCGGCCATCATCACGTTGGCGGTGCCGAGCACCGTCGGGCCCTGCGCTCCGCCGAGGTACATCTCCTCGCCGCGCAGGCCGCCGGTCGCTGTGGCGATGATGTCGCCGCTGTCGAGCTCGACCGTCGCACCGAGCGCGCGCATGCCCTTGATGTGCAGGTCGACGGGCCGCACGCCGATGACGCAGCCGCCGGGGAGGCTGACGCGCGCGTGTTGAGTGCGCGCGAGCACGGGCCCGAGCACCGCGACCGAGCCGCGCATCTTGCGCACGCAGTCCCAGCCGGCCTCGTTGTGCGGAACGGGAGCCGAGCGCACGGTGAGCACGCCCTCGCTCGAGCGCTCCCACTTCGAGCCCAGGCCCTCGAGCACCTTGAGCATCTGCCGCACGTCGGACACGTCCGGCGCGTTCGGGATCACCACCGGCTCGTCGGTGAGCAACGTCGCCGCGAGCACCGGAAGCACCGCATTCTTCGAACCCGAGACGCGCACGCTGCCTTCGAGCCGGCGTCCGCCCTCGATCACGAACTTGTCCAAGTTTTCCCCTCCGCGAGCGGCGCACCCGCGCAACGATCTCGCTGCGACGTTCTTCCGAAATGCGCGCGCTCGATTCAAGCGAGCGTCGCGAATTCCGCGCGCTCTCCGCACTCGTTCACCCCGGCAGCATGCGACCCAGGCGTCGTCCGCCGAGCACGTGCAGGTGCAGGTGGGGCACTTCCTGTCCGCCGTCGCGGCGCGTGTTGGCGATGACGCGGAAGCCGCGCTCGAGCGCGAGCTTGCGCGCCACCTCGGCGGCGGCGAACAGGAGCCGCCCGGCGAGCTCGGGGTCGTCGAGCTCCCACAGCGACTCGACATGGCGGCGCGGCACGACCAGCACGTGCACCGGCGCCTGCGGGTGGATGTCCTCGAAGGCGAGCACGTGCTCGTCCTCGTGGACGATGCGGGCGGCGGTCGCGCGTCCGGTTCTGCCCCGGCGGCGCCCCCGCTCCCTTTCACCCTCCACGCACCCCAAGCGATGACCTCCAGCACCGTCGAGATGTCGGCCCAGGCGGAGAGCTCCTTCGATCTGCGCTCTGCCGCGATCCCCAACTTCACGACCCTCGTGCAGGCCCGGCACGAGGTGTTCGAGGACCGTGGCGCGCTCGATGCGTTCACGCGCGTCGTCGAATCGCTCGGCACCGCCGGCGAAGAAGGCCGTCGCCGCGGCCTCGGCCTGTGGATGGTCGGTCGCTACGACGTCGCCGCGACGCAGCTCGCGCAGTACGAGAAGGCCGACGTCGTCGCCGCCATCACGCGCGGCACCGCGCTGATGTCGATCGGCCGTTATGCCGACGCGCAGGCGATCTTCGAGCGCCTGACGAGCCAGTACCCCGAAGAACCGCGCCCGCGCGGCTGGAAGATCGAGGCCCAGCTCGAGCAGGACCTCGCCGCCGGGGATTCCGACGCGGCCGCGCAGCGTGCGCAGGGCGAGCTCGACCGCGCGCCCGCCTCGTTCTCCGCCAGCGCGGAAGCGAGCTACCTGCGCGCGCGCATCGCCGAGCTGCGCCGCCAGCCCGAAGCCGCGCTCGACCTGTACGCCGCCGCGCGCGAGATCGACCCCAGCCACCGCGGCAACCTGGCGCGCCTCGCCGCGCTCGCCGAGCGCTGCGGCCTCGACGAGCTCGCGCTGCAGGCCTACCAGACGCTCGCGCAGATGCTGCCGATCGACCGCAACGTGCTGTTCAACCTCGGGATGCTCTACGAGGACATGGGCCGCGACCAGGAAGCGGCCGCCTGCTACGACATCATCGCGCGCAACGACCCGACCAACACGCGCGCGCGCCTGTACCTCGAGGATGCCCGCTCGGGCATCGACATGTACTACGACGAGGACCAGGAGCGGAAGGAGGATCGCCTCAACCAGATCCTCCGCACGCCGATCACCGACTTCGAACTGTCGGTGCGCGCCCGCAACTGCCTCAACAAGATGAACATCGTGTCGCTGGGCGACCTCGTCCGGCTCTCGGAGCAGGAACTGCTCTCCTACAAGAACTTCGGCGAGACGTCGCTCAACGAGATCAAGGACATCCTCGGCTCGAAGGGCCTGCGCCTGGGCATGAAGCACGAGGAGGCCGTGGCCTCGATCGAGGCCGCCGCGCGCCCGCGTCCGGGTGCCGCCCCGGTCACCGGCGAGACCTCGGAGGTGCTCAACACCCCGATCGCCAAGCTGGACTTGTCTATAAGGGTCCGCCGCGCCGTCGAGAACCTCGCCTGCCTGACGCTGGCCGACATCCTCGCCCACAGCGAGGACGAGCTGCTCTCGATGCCCAACTTCGGCCAGACCTCGCTGCTCGAGCTCAAGCGCAAGCTCGGCGAGTTCGGCCTGACGCTGGTCACGAAGAAGAAGTAGCCGCGCGGCGCCGTGTACGACTTCCTCGAGGGGCAGGTCGCGGGGCGTTCCCCCACGCGGCTCGTGCTCGACGTCGGAGGCGTCGGCTACGAGCTGCTCGTCCCGCCGGGAGCCAGTTTCCCGGCCAAGGAGCGGCTGCGCGTCTGGACGCACCTCGTCGTGCGCGAGGACAGCCACACGCTCTTCGGCTTCCCGGATGAAGGGACTCGCGACCTGTTCCGCGCGCTGCTCGGCGTCACCGGCGTCGGGCCGAAGGTCGCGCTGGCCGTGCTTTCGGGCCTGCCCGCGAGCGAGCTCGTAGCCGCCGTCGTCGCCGGCGATTCGAAGCCGCTTGTGCGCGTCAAGGGCATCGGCCAGAAGACCGCCGACCAGATCCTGCTCGACCTGCGCGGCAAGGCCGCGCGTCTTGCGCCGGGCGGTTCGGCGCCTGCACGGCCGACGACCAACGCGGACGCGCTCGATGACGGGATCACGGCGCTGATCTCGATCGGTTACTCCGAGAAGGACGCGCGCAAGCAGATCGAACGGGCCGCGAAGAGCGTCCCGGTCACCGACCTCGAGCGGCTCGTGCGCGCAGCCCTGCAGGGGCCGTGAGCCGCGCCGCAGACCTCTCCCCCACGGGCCGCGGGCCGTCGCGGAGGCCAAGCACATGACGAACTCTCACCGTTCTCCCACGTCCACGGCTCCCGCTGGCTCGCACGCGCACGCCGTCCGCAGCGAGAAGATCCTCGTGTGCGACGAGCTCTCGCCCGAGGCGCTCGAGGTGTTCCACTCGCACGGTTTCGCCGCGGAAATCGCGGTGGGACTGAAGGGAGCGGAGCTGCTCGCCAAGGTCGCCGACGCGCACGCGCTGGTCGTGCGTTCGGCCACCAAGGTCACGGCGGAAGTGATCGAGGCCGCGCCGCGGCTGGCGGTCGTCGGTCGCGCGGGAGTCGGTGTCGACAACGTCGACGTCGATGCGGCGACGGCACGCGGCGTCGTCGTGATGAACGCTCCGGCGGGCAACACGACGACGACGGCCGAGCTCGCGGTGTCGCTGATGCTCGCGCTCGCACGCAACGTCGCACGCGCCGACCGTGCGGTGCGCTCGGGCGACTGGAAGCAGCGCGGCAAGTTGCTCGGCAGCGAGGTGACCGGCAAGACGCTGGGAGTCGTCGGCCTCGGCCGCATCGGGCGCGCCGTCGCGCAGCGTGGCCTCGGCCTGCAGATGAAGGTCGTCGCCTACGACCCGTACCTGCAGGGCCAGCGCTCGCCGATGGAAGGTGTCGAGTTGCTGACGCTGGACGAGCTGCTCGCCGCGAGCGATTTCGTCACGCTGCACGTGCCGCTGTCCGACGAGACGCGCAACCTGCTGTCGCGCGAGCGCCTGTACTCGATGAAGGTCGGCGCGCGCCTGATCAACTGCGCCCGCGGTGGCCTCGTCGACGAGCTCGCGCTCGCCGAAGCGCTCGCCTCCGGCCAGCTCAAAGGTGCCGCGCTCGACGTGTTCGAGACCGAACCGCCGCCCAAGGACCATCCGCTGCTGCAGCGCGACGACGTGATCCTGACGCCGCACCTGGGAGCGAGCTCCGAGGAGGCGCAGCGCAACGTCGCGATCGAGATCGCGCAGCAGATCTGCGACTTCCTGCTCGAGGGCGTCGCGCGCAACGCCGTCAACCTGCCGGCGACCAGCGCGGCGACGCTTCGCGAGCTCGCGCCCTGGCTCCTGCTCGCCGAGAAGCTCGGCTCGTGCCTCGCGCAGCTGTGCGACAGCCCGCTGCGCACGATCGAGGTCTCGCTCTCGGGCGAGATCGCGCGCAAGGACGCGAGCCACGTGCGCCTCGCGGTGCTCGTTGGCGCGCTGCGCAAGGGCTGCGACACGCCGCTCAACTTCGTCAACGCCCCGCGCCTCGCGCAGGAACGTGGCCTCGCGCTGCTCGAGCGTCCCGACGAGGAAGCGCTGTTCCTGCACAGCCTGATCAAGGCGCGCGCCACCTCGCGCGACGGCGAGACGCACGTGATCGGCGGCAGCGTGTTCGGTCGCGAGCCGCGCATCGTGCGCATCGACGACCACTACCTCGACCTCGCGCCCAACGGCCCGCTGCTCGTCACCACGCACGTCGACCAGCCCGGCGTCGTCGGCATGCTCGGCACCGTGCTCGGCCTCGCGCACGTCAACATCTCGAAGTTCGAGCTCGGCCCGGCGTCGCGCACCACCGATCGGCTCGCGCGCGGCTTCCTCGCGCTCTCCAACCAGCCCTCGCCGGAAGTGCTCGCGGAACTCTCGCGACTCGAGCCGATCCGCAACGTGCGCCTGATCCAGCTCTGACCATGGCCCTGCCCACCCGCGTCGACGACTCCGCGCCGCCCTACGGCACGCTCGTGTTCGACTGCGACTCGACGCTCTCGAGCATCGAGGGCATCGACGAGCTGGCCGGCCCGCGCAAGGCGGAGATCGTCGCGCTTACCAACCGCGCGATGGCGGGCGAGATCCCGCTGGAAGCGGTCTACGGCAAGCGGCTCGAGCTGCTCAGGCCCTCGGCGGCAGCACTCGAGACGCTCGGCCGCCAGTACGTCGCGACGGCGCTGCCGCACGCCCGCGAGCTCGTCGCCGCGCTGCACGCACTCGGCAAGCGCGTCTGCATCCTTTCCGGCGGCATCCGCCAGGCCGTGTTCGCGCTGAGCGAGCACCTCGGCATTCCCGACGGCGACGTGTACGCCGTCGACGTCTTCCACGATCGCGCCGGCGCCTACGCGGGCTTCGACGACGAGTCGCCGCTCGCGCGCAGCGGCGGCAAGCTCGAGCTCGTGCGCCAGATCGCGCGCGACGACCGCAAGGGCGGCGTCGCGCTCGTCGGCGATGGCGCGACCGACCTCGAGGCCGCTCCCGGCGTGCGCCGTTTCGTGGCCTTCGGCGGCGTCGTGCGGCGCAAGGACGTGCTCGAGCGCGCCGCGATCTCCTGCACGAGCCCCGACCTCGCCGCCTTGCTGCCGCTGCTCGTCGCCACCGACGAGCTCGAGCAGCTCGCGCTGCTCCCCGCCCACCGCGACGTGCTCGCCGCGTCGCGCCACGCTCGCTAGTTCCACCCCGCGAAAGTCCCGATGAAGCTCTGGATCCCCGGCCCGACCGAAGTCCGTCCCGCGCTGCTCGCCGAGTGCGCGCGCCCGATGATCGGGCACCGCTCCGACGCGATGGCGAAGCTGCACGACCGCATCGACCCGCACCTGCGCCTCGCCTTCGGCGCGAGCGCGGAGTCGGGCTCGGCCGTCGCGGTCCACACGTGCAGCGCCACGGGCCTGATGGAGAGCTCGCTCCACGGCGTGGGCAAGCGCGTGCTGTGCGTCACCAACGGCTCGTTCTCCAAGCGCTGGGCTGAGATCGCGCAGATCCTCGGGCTCGAGACGGTCGTGCTGAAGAAGGCCTTCGGCGAGGCCGCTTCTCCAGAGGAGATCGACCGCGCGCTGACCGAGAAGGGCCCCTTCGACGCGCTCACGCTGATCTCCAACGAGACCTCGACGGGCGTGCGCACGCCGCTCGCTGGCGTCGCGGCCGTGTTGCGCAAGCACCCCGGCACGCTGTGGCTCGTCGACGTCGTCAGCTACCTCGCCGGCATGCCGGTGGACTTCGACGCGCATGGAATCGACTTCGCGTTCGCCGGCTCGCAGAAGGCGCTCGCGCTGCCTCCGGGCATCACGGTGTTCGCGGCGTCGAAGCGTTACCTCGAGCGCGTGCGTTCCGCGAAGCGCCCGAGCTTCTACCTCGATCCCGTGCGCGTGATCGACGGCCATGTTGAGCGCAAGACGCCGGCCACGCCGTGCATTCCGCTGTATTTCGCGCTCGCGCAGCAGCTCGAGGACATCTCGAACGGCGTCACGCTGCCGGAGCGCGACCGCACAGCGCGCGGGGCCGCGGCCTGGAGCGCGCGCTACGCCAAGCACGAGCGCATGTACCGCACGACCGAGGCCTGGGCCACGCGCCACGGGCTCGAGTACATCCCGGCGCCCGAGCACCGCTCGTGGACCGTGTCGTGCATCAAGAAGGGCCCGCTCGATGTCGCGAAGCTGCTCGCCGAGCTCAAGAAGCGCGGCCACACGATCTCCAACGGCTACGGCGACCTGAAGGACGTCTCGTTCCGCATCGGGCACATGGGCGACCACTCGGAGGCCGACCTCGCGAACCTGCTCGCCGCCGCGGACGAGGTGATCGCCTCGGGAGCCGCGAAGTGAAGATCGCGCTCGTCGCTGCGCTCGCGCTGCTCGGTTCCTGCTCGGCCCCAAAGTCCGCGCAAACCGCGTCGGCCGCACCGCGTGCGCTCGAGCTCTTCAACGGCCGCGATCTCTCCGGCTGGCGCCAGATCGGCGACGCACGCTGGGAGATCGAGAACGGCGAGCTCGTCGGCTCCATCGGCGGCGGCTCGCAGAGTTTCCTCGCGACCGAGGCCGAATTCTCCGACTTCACGCTCGAGCTGGAGCTCAAGAACGAGCTGCCCGGCAACTCCGGCGTGCAGGTGCGCTCGCACCAGAACGAAAAAGGCCGCGTTTTCGGCTACCAGATCGAGATCGACCCGTCCGAGCGCGCCTGGTCGGGCGGCCTGTACGACGAAGGCCGCCGCGGCTGGCTCTTCGACCTCAAGGATGTTCCGGAAGCGCGCGCGGCGTTCCGCAACGGCGATTGGAACCACTACCGCATCGAGCTGCGCGGCAACCGCATCCGCACGTGGGTCAACGGCGTGCCCGCGGTCGACACGACCGACGAGGCCGACGCCTCGGGCTTCATCGCGCTGCAGGTGCATTCCGGCAACAACACGCGCATGCGCTTCCGCAACGTGCGCCTGACGAAGCTCGACTGACGCTCAGGGCAGTTCGCTGACGTGCCAGGGCCCGCGCCGAGCCGCGTGGGCCTCGCGCACCTTCCGAACGAGCTCCGGCGCAACGGGATCCGCGCCGTGGTTCCACGCGCGCCGGATGTAGGTGAGCACGCTGGCGGTGTCGTAGTCCCCGAACGAGTGCGACGGCATCTCGGCGTCCCAGGTGAGGTTGTCGAGCGTCACCGGCCCGCGCAGGCCGTGCAGCACGATCTTCGTCGTGCGTTCCGCGTCGCCCAGCACCCACGGCGAGTTGCGCAGCGGCGGCGCGACGCCGATGTCGCCGCGTCCCGACACCTGATGGCACGCCGCGCAGGTCTGCTCGTAGATCGAACGGCCGCGCTCGAAACGCTCCCGTTCCTGCGCATCGAGATCCCGCGGGAAAAGGCCTTCGCTGCCCGGTTTTCCGCGCCAAACGAGCGCTTCCGCGAACGCCGTCGCTTCCGGCAGGCCATGGACAAACGCGACGGGCTCCTTCGGCACGCGAATCGGCCGATAGTTGCCCTTCGCGTCCTTCGCGCGCGCGCCCAGCGCCCCCTTCGCGAGCGCGTTGCGCCACTCGTTGGGAACGTTGAGGCCCTTGGCAAAACCGCCGATCCAGTCGACGAGTTCTCCGAGCATGGCGTCGCCGCCGTCGTTGACGGCGCACGCTCCCATCAACTCCACCAGCGCGAGATCCTCCGGCTCGTTGGGCGGCGGCGAGCCGTCGCGCGCGCAGTCCTCCAGCGTGCGACGGAGGAACTGGAACTCACGCCCCGCGAGACCTGACACGACTGCACCGCGGCGCGTCGCATCGAGCTTGCCCGTCCACGCAATCCCGACCAGCAGATCGAGCGCTACCGGCGTGCGCAGCTGCCCCAGCGCGAGCACTCGCTCGAGCGAGTTGCCGATCCCCTCCCACCCCGTCACGGCCGCATCCGCCGGCAGCGGGACGAGTGCAGCCAGATGTGGCCGCGCGAGCTCGTCGCTCTTGCTGGCGACTTCTCGCAGCACCTCCGCCGCATCGCGCGACGTGTCGCCCTCCTCCGCGAACAGCCGCTGCGCCGTCTGGCGTGTCCAGCGGTTCGGCGAGGCGAGCGCGTTCCCAAGCTCCGTCCACGAGCACTCGGCGAGCTTCACGCGCGCCTGCGGCTTCGCGTCTGCCGCCGTGATGCGCCAGATGCGCCCGCGGTCGATCGGTTCCTCGAGCTGGCGCTCCTCCATCTGCGCGCGCAGCCAAGAAGTGACGAACAGGCGGTGCTGAATCACTCCGCGGTACATGTCGACGACGTACAGCGCCCCATCGGGCCCCTCGGCGAGATTCACCGGCCGAAAGCGCTCATCGGGCGACTCGATCAGCGATCCTCCGCCTGGCGAGGTCTCGGCCTTCGGCAGTTCCTCGCCGCGCTGCTCGAGCTCGAAGTGGTGCACGAGGTTCGACGTGACCTCGCACACGAACGCGTCGCCGCGAAAACGCTCCGGCAGCGCGTCACCTTCGTACACGAGCGGCCCGCACGCTCCCGTGAACTCGTTGAGCTTGCCGTCGATGAGCGTCGTGCCGCGGTAGCCGCGGTTCACGCCCGGAGTGAGGTGCGTCGGGTTGGGCTTCGTGCCACGCGCGATCGACACGCCCATTCCGTGCGCGACGCCCAGCGCCGGATTGCGCACCGCGAAGTGCGACGGGTACGCGTCGGTGCGCAGCGCGTTCGAGTTGTCGTTGAAGTAGATGCGCCCGAAGCGGTCCTCGCTGATCCCCCACTGGCCGCCGCCCGCGGTGCGGCCGCGCTCGAGCAGCTCGCCACGCCAGCGGTAGCGCCACGGCGCGTTCGCGCACCAGAACCAGCCGTCGGTCGCGTACCACAGGCCGTTGATCGCGTGCTCCGGACTGACGATGCCCTGCAGGCCGGAATCGACGACCTTCACGACATCCGCAGCTCCGTCGCCGTCGGTGTCGCGCGCGAAAAGCAGGTTCGGCGGCGTGAGCACGAGCGCTCCGCCGCGCGTGGGCGCGACCGCAAGCGGCAGCACGAGCCCGTCGAGGAACACGCGCCGCTCGTCCATGCGCCCGTCGCCGTCGTTGTCGCGCAGCACGACCACGGCGTTGCCCGGCTCCGCCTCGCCCGTCGCGTCCGCATCGCGCATGTAGGTGCGCATCTCGCACACCCACAGCTGCCCAAGCTCATCAAACGTCGCGCACACCGGCGCCACGACCAGCGGTTCGGCCGCGACGAGCTCGACCTTCAGCCCCGGCGCGAGCCGAAAGCTCTGCAGTTCCTCCTCGGGCGTAAGCGGTTTCGGCGCGGGCACGCGCCACTCCTCGCGCAGCGGCGGTTGCTCCTCGCCCTTCACGTCGCCGTTCTGCGGCGCGAGGGCGAGCGCGAGAGCTAAAGCCAGCATCGCGGCGTCAGCGCTTGATCATCAGCGGCGGCGACTGGCACTTGGGGCAGCGCTTGGTCGGGCCGTCGAGCTTCTCGTCCATGTGCTCCGGGCACGTCCAGCTCCACGACGGATCGACCGTCTGGCCCTCGACGTACCCGAGTTCCTCGAGCGCCGCCTTCGCCGCCGCGTCCTGCTCCTGCCCCTCGACCTTCTCGTAGGGCCCGGGCACCCACGGGCTCGACTTCGCGAGTTCCTTGCGCAGCTTCACGGCCAGCGCCGGATCGCTTTCGTAGAGGTTCTTCGCCTCGTCGGGATCCGCGGCGAGGTCGTACAGCTCCGAGCGCTCGGGATGCATCGGGCGATAGATCAGCTTGTGCGGCCAGTCGATCACCATGTAGAGGAACTGGTCGTACTGGCGGTCGTCGCGGTACGCCATGCCGGCGTTCGTGTCGTAGCCGTTGATCTGGTCACCGAACGCGATGCGCTTGGTGTCCGGCTTGCCCTCGATCAGCGTCCGCAGCGAACGTCCGTCGAGGTTCTTCGGCGCGGAAATCCCGCAGTAATCGAGCACCGTCGGTGCGACGTCGATCGTGCGCACGAGCTCGCCCACGCTCGCCGCGTGCTTCGCGCCCGGGATCTTCACGATCAGCGGCACGTGCACCTGCTCCTGGTAGAGCAAGCGGTGCGCGGGCCAGCCGTGCTCCATCAGACCCTGCCCGTGGTCGGCCGTGATCACGACGATCGTGTTCTCGAGCAACCCACGCGCCTTCAGGTCCTTGAAGAGCCGC
This sequence comes from Planctomycetota bacterium, assembly GCA_026692705.1. Classification (GTDB taxonomy): domain Bacteria; phylum Planctomycetota; class UBA1135; order UBA1135; genus F1-120-MAGs118. The sequence continues at coordinate 9,192 of JAPLOE010000093.1, read as the reverse complement.
CCGATCTGCTCGTCCTGGTAGTTGAGCTCGGCCTTGTACAGCTCGATGCCCGGCCGGATCGGCTCGCCCTCGGCATCGAAGAACTTCTCGCGTGGCTCGAGCCGCTCCTCGGGCGGCATCTTGTCCCAGTCGTGCGGATCCCAGTAGTGGATCCACAGGAAGAACGGCTCCTCGCCCTTGAGGCTCTTCTCGACGAGGTCCGTCGTCTCGTCGGAGCGCCGCTGGAAGTTGCGCACGTCCCAGATCGACTTCACCTGCCCCTTGTCGTTGGTCAGGTGCTTCATCTCGGTGTTCAGGTCCTCGAACACCTCGAAACCGCGCTGGAAACCGAAGTTGCGCGACACCGGGAAGGCCGAGTGCACCGCGGCGGTGTGGTACCCGTTGCGCGAGAGCACCGTCGCGAGCGTCGGCACGTCGTCGGGCAGCGTGTACCCGCTCGGCGCCGACAGCACACGCAGCTTGTGCGTCTGGTTGTTCATCCCAGTGAGGATCGACGCGTGCGACACCGGCGTCACACCCGCGGTGCTGATCGCCATGTCGAAGCGCGTGCCCTCGGCCGCGAGCGCGTCGAGGTTGGGGGTGACACCCGGATGCACGCCGTAGCAGGACAGGAAGTCCGCGCGCGTCGTGTCGAGCGTGATCAGGATGACGTTGGGCTTTGTCTCGCTCGTACCGCCGCAGGCGGCGATGAGGACGAGCGGGAGCAGGCTCAGGAAGAACTTTCGCATCGTTTCGTCGGGGCGGGGGTACCCCCGTAGGGTCCAAGGATACGCGAGCGGGTCCCTGCGGGTCGGCACAAGAATCCGAGCCGGGCGCTCAGCGCTCGAACAGGCCCTCTTCGCGCGCGAGCTCGCGGGCCACGCGCCGCACAGCCTCGGGCGACAGGAGGTGCAGCTGGTGCACGAGCACGTGGTCGGGGTCGAGCTCCGGCCAGGCCTTGGGGTCGCGCTCGAGCGCACGGTCGAGCGTGACAAGCAGGTCACGCAGGAGTTCGCGATAGGCCGCCCCGTGCGGCGTCACGTCGCCGCCCGTGCCGACCTCCGCCGAGCGCAGCACGCTGACGAGCGGAACCCGCGGGTCGGTCACGTCGCACAGCGCCACGAGCTGCGCCCGGTATTCCAGCCGCCGCGAAACGCCCTCTGGCGTCATGCCGGACTTCGCGAACAGCTTGAGCGCGCGCCACAGGTGCTTCGAGAACGGCAGGAAGCGCGTGCGATCGCACAAATGCGCCTCCTCGTGGGTCGCGGTGGCCTCGAGCAGCTCGTCGAGCGAGATGCCCGGCCCCTTCTCGCAGCGCGCGCGGCGGTCGGCGATCACTGCGAGGCGCAGGCGATCCCCTTCGCCCAGCAGCGTCGACGCGTCGCATCGTTCCGCGCGACGCAGGTCGGCTTGCTCGCGCTTCGTCGCGAGAGCGAGGCCGCGCGTCGCCAGCGCACGCTCGATGCGCTCGGCGCCACGTTCCGAATAGAAACGCCGCTCGAACTCGACCCACGGCGCGCGCTCGCGCCGGATCGAGTCGATGTCGATCCAGTAGCCCTCGTGCAGCGCCGCACCGGAAATCTCGGCGCCCAGGCGCCCCGCGCGGCTCTTCAGGTCCGCACCTTCGCACCACGCGATCGTCCCTTCCCACGGCACGCCGAGGTGCTCCCCACGGCGCGGCGCGATCAGGACGCGCGACAGGATCGTCCCGTCGGGATCCTCGCCGCTCATCTGGCCGAAGAGCGCAAAACGCCCGACTTCCTCGAGCAATTCCGCCAGTCCGCCGACGCGCTCGCCCGCGCGCCCCAGTCCACCGCGCTCGTCGGCGCCCGAGAACGTCGGCCCGGGGTGCACGATCCGCGCGAGGCCGGCGTAGTCGATGATCGGCGACGCGAGCAGGGCCGCCTGCAGGCGCTCGCGATCGGTCTCGCCACCGAGGAGCGAGCGAGCGCGCGAGACCGCGGGCACGAACGACGCCAGCAGCGCGTCGAGACCGTCGTGCGGCGGCGGCGTCGAAGGCGCGCCGGGTGCGAGCTTCTGCGCCGGACTCTGGTATCCGACCGTGAGGCGCTGCAGGTCGGCGAGCAACTGCTGGCCCGCCGCCGCGCGGTCCTCGAGCGCGAGCGCGGTGTCGAGATCCTGCGCCGCGAGGCTCGCCGCGACGGCCCGCGCCTCGCGGAACCAGCCGGCGCCGAGCAACGCATCCCCGAGCGCGTGCAACTGCTCGGCCGTCGGCACCGGCTCGAGCGCGCGCGCCGCGAGCACGACCGCACGCAGGCCGGCGTCGCCGGGCAGCCCGTCGTTCGCGAGCACGATCCGCGGCAAGTCCGCGAGCCACTCCTCCGTGCCCAGCCCGAACTGCCCCGCCGCAAAACGTGCGGCCCGCAGCAGCGGCCCCGTGCTCACCGCGCCGCCGTGCCCCGCGCGGCGCAGAAGCCCGAGCGCGAGCGGCGACGGCCGTTGATCGAGCAGGATCTCCGCGCGCCAGCGGTCGCGCATCACGCCCGGCCGCGCTCCGAGCGCGAGCTGCAGCTCGAGCAAGGCCGAATCCGACGCCCGGAACACGCGCATGCGGCGAACGAGGTCCTCGACCTCCGTCTCGGTCAGGTCGTCCTCGCGCAGGAGCGTGAGCGCCCGCTCCCAGCCGCGCTGGTACTCGGGCTGGAAGTAGAGCGTCAGCTCGATGCCCGCCATCTGCGCCGCAAGCTCGACGCGGTCGACCGGCGCGAGCTCGGGCTCCGCGAGGCGCTGCTCGAGCACCTTGAGCGCCTCCCGCGGACGGTCCGAGAGCACGTGGTAGCGCGCGAGCGCCGCGACGAAGTAGGAACGCTCCCACGGGTCGCGCGCGAGCGCGAGCGCCTTCTCGCTGTGCCGCACGGCGCCCGCGAGGTCGCCGCGCATCGCCGCCGCCCAACCCAGCCCGTGCTGCGCCCACGAGAGCGTCGGCGCGACGCGCGCGGCCCGCTCGAAACGCGCCACACCGAGGTCGCCCTCGAGCCGGCCGGCCAAGTACAGCAGCGCCCCATCGTCCGGTCGCGCCGCGAGCTCGGCCCGTCGCGCCGCCAGCGCCTCGAGGCCTAGCAGGTCCTCGCTGTCGAGCACGTCGGAAAGCCGCCGCGGCGCCACCCACTCCGGTTCCCGCTCGAGCGCCCGCCGTAGCGCCTCGCGCACGCGCTCGCGCGCGAGCGGGTCGTCCTTGCGGTCCCAGGCGCGCGCCTCCTCGAAGGCCGCCGACGCCTCGGCATCGATCGGCTTCGGCCGCGCCGCGGTGCCGAGGCCCGAGCAGGCCGCGCACAACGTGAACACGAGCGCCATGAGGAGCCCGGCAAGGCCGTGGGCCGTGATTTTTCGAGAGAGGCGAGCCATTCCAGCGGCCTCAACGGCTGCCGAGGCCTCCGGGCTGGAGCGCAGCCGCTCCCCACTTCCCGCGAGGATCCGCGCCCGGGCCGACGTCCGACGCTTGCGCCCCGCGCCGCCGCGGGGAGACACTGGGCCCATGCTGCTTTTCAAGACGTCGATGGTGGCGCTCTCCGCAGGCATCTTGGCGCTCGGCCCGGCGCCGTTCCAGCCCGCCGTCGCGCGACCCGCGCTCGTGCAAGGCAAGAAACCTCCGCAGGCGCAGCCCAAGCCGCTCGTTCCGTTCTTCGGCGACTACGATCAGGCGCTGCAGCGCGCGAGCGACCGCAACGTCCCCGCGCTGTTCTTCGCCTTCCACGAGGATCCGGCCGCGCCGCACGACGACATCCGCGCCTTCCGCGACGGGATCTTCTCGAGCGCCGAGCTGTCCGCGCTCGCGCCGACGATCGTGCTCGGGATCGGCGCGACGGGCTCGCACGCGACTTCGCCGATCGAGGTCGAGCGCGGCGGCGAGAAGACCAAGGTGCAGGTGTGCTCGTGGTACCGCAGCGAGACCTGCATGGCGCACCAGAAGCTGTTCGATCAGGCCTACAAGGAGCACAACGTCGAGGGCGAGCTGAAGACGCCGGCGGTGATCCTGATGCGCCCCGACCGCAGCGTCGTGCAGGTCTGGCAGACGGGGCAGGCGCCGAACATGGACGAGGTGCTGCGCACGCTGCGCGAGGCGCAGGTGAAGGCCGGCGAGGGCCTGACCGAGGAGCAGCTCGTCGAGGTGCTCGCGCTCAAGAAGCGCGGCGACCAGGAGATCGAGAAGTCGCAGTGGGCCGCGGCCTACACGACGTGGTCGAAGCTGCTCGCGATCACGTCGAAGACCAAGCACTCGGTGCACGCTCTCGACCAGCAGGAGTTTGCGGCCGGCGAAATCGAGAAGCTGCGTGCCGCCGCGCGCAAGCGCATCGGCGAGGGCAACGTGGCGCTCGGCTACAAGATTCTCGTCGACCTGCAGGCTTCGCTCGTCGGCACGCCGCTCGAGAAGGAACTCGCCAAGGAGATCCTCGCGCTCGAGAAGGACAAGGCCACGAAGGACGCGGTCGCGGCGTACAAGCGCGAGCTGGAGGCCGAGAAGCTCTGGCTGGAGCTGGTCGAGCTCGAGAAGAAGGAACCGAAGAAGGCCGAAGCGAAGGTCCGCAACCTGCTGCGCAAGTTCGGCGACACTCCCGCCGGCAAGCGCGCCCGCGAGACCTACCCGAAGGTCGCGGAAGAGGAAGACGCCAAGAAAGCGGGCAGCGGGAACTGACGTCCCCACCGCCCGCAGGTTGCCGTCGCCGGCCGAGCGTTAGTAGTTGTTCGCGTTCTGGGGGCAGCCGCCCGCGCCGTTGTTCAGCGTGTCGAACTGCGTCGCCAGCGGCTCGTAGGCGCGGTTGACGATCGCGTCTTGGACGAGGTCGATGACCTCGCCGCTGGCGAGTGCGAAGCTGACGTCCATGTCGCCGCCGTTGAGCAGCGCCGCGACGCCGTGGCGCGCGAGCTTGTTCAGCTTGCCGCCGCCGAGGTTGAGCGCCTGCATCAGCGTGATGTTGGGCGTGAAGGCGTTGACGCCGAACACGGTGTCGAAGTCGTCCGTCGGGTTGAAGCCCGAGTCATGCCAGGCCTGCGGGTGGTTCTTCCAGTAACCGGGCGTGCAGCCCTGCGTGCCCGGCGTGACCTGCACGTAGAGGCGGCAGGTGTAGTGCAGGCCTTCGGGGTCGGTGACGCGCAGGCGGACGCCGCAGAACACGTCGCAGGTGTTCGAGGTGTCGAGCACGACGTCCGTCACGGCCGAGGTCGGGTCGGTGATGAACGAGCCCGGGCAGGCGGCCCACTGGTAGGTCAGCGGATCGCCATCCGGATCGAAGGCGGTCAGCGTGACGGTGATCGAGGTCGTCGCGCCCTGGCACGGAGCGTTCCAAACGCCGCCTTCGTCGCAGAAGGGAGGCTGGTTCTGGGCGGCAGCGGCACCGGCGAGCACGGTGGCTGCGACGGCGAGGCGAAGGGTGTTGGCAAACATGGATCGGGATTCCTCGGAAGGAAGGTACAGGCCCGGAGCAGTGCCCGGGGCCGGAAACGGAGTTCAGGACTCGTGCATCGTACCCCAAATGCAAGTTCCCGTCTAACTCCCGGACGAAGGGCTGCGCCACCCCCACCTGAGGTCCGCTGCACACCCCGGCCCAAAGCCCGACGGGCGACGGCCACCGAAGTTGCCGCCGCCCGTTCCGTGGCTCGTGCCGGCGCGTGCGCGCCTCACGGGCTCTGGTCGGTTCTCAGTTCCACCAGTGGTAGTTGCAGTTCAGCCAGTTCCACAGCGAGCCGAAGCTCCCGCAGAAGCCGTTGCCGTGGTTGTTGCCACCCCAGCCACCCCAGCCACCCCAACCGCCCCAGCCACCCCAGCCGCCGCCGTTGCCGCCGCAACCGCCGCCGCTGTTCGGGCAGCCACCGTCGCCGTCGTTGTACTGCTCGAGCTGCGAGGCGAGCGGTTCGTACTGGCACGTGTTGATCGCGTTGGCGACCAGCGCGATGACCTCGTTCGGCGCGAGCGCATAGGCGACGTCGGGGTCACCGGCGTTGAGGAGCGCCGCGACGCCGTGGCGCGCCAGCTTCTTGAGGCCGCCGCCGCTCAGGCTGATCGCGGTCTTGAGCTTGATGTTCGGCGAGAACGCGTTGACGCCGAACGTCGCGTCGAAGTCGTCGTTGGGGCTGTAGCCCGTGTCCGCCCAGGCGAAGAGCTTGTTCTTCCAGTAGCCCTGCGAGCAGCCTTCGTCTCCGGGGACGACCTGCACGAACAGGCGGCAGGTGTAGTGCAAGCCCGAGGGATCAGCGACGCGCAGGCGCACGCCGCAGAACACGTCGCAGGTGTCCGACGTGTCGAGCACGACGTCCGTCACGGACGAGGTCGGGTCGGTGAGGAACGAGCCCGGGCACGCGGCCCACTGGTAGGTCAGCGGATCGCCATCGGGGTCGTAGGCGTTGAGCGTGACGGTGATCGAGGACGTGGCGCCCTGGCAGGCCGTGGTCCAGACGCCACCTTCGTCACAGAAGGGGGCCTGGTTCTGGGCGACGGCGGCCGTCGAGAGGGCGAAGGCCGTCAGGACGGCGGGAAGGAACCGGGAGATCATCGGGAGGACTCCGTGGAGATGCTGGAGGTCGGTCGTTGTCGAAGTTGCGAGCTGTCCGGCCGCGGACAATCCGCACGGCGCTCGCGTCACGCCAGACCCTACCCCGATTGCAATCTCCTAGAAGGGCGATTGCAACTTCGTAACCCAGTGTCCACGATTCGAACTCGCCAGAAATGGAAGGGATTTCCGGCGAAGCTGCATTTGGCGCGGGTTCCATGGCGCACCGTCCGCCGAGCGCACTTGGCGCGCGACGCCGCGCGGCCGCGACACGAAAAAATGTCCGGTCGAACGCCGCGCGCCGTCAGCTCGCGCCGAGCACGAAGCTCTCGAGCACCGCGTCGCCACCGACCTCGCGGTCGAGCCGCTCCGCCATGCGCAACTTCCCGAACCACGGCGCCATCGACGGCCCTTCGCCGCCGGACACGCCGCCGGTGTACACGCGGACCTGGTCGACGAAACCCGCCTCGAGGTAGCGCGTGAGCAGCTGCGGGCCGGCCTCGAGCAGCACGCGCCGCACGCCCTGCGTCCACAGCCACTCCTGCACGTCGCGCAGCGCGACGTGGTCCTCTTCGCTCGAACGCAGGCCCGTGACCTTCACGCCCGCGCGTTCCAGCGCGACGTGGCGCGCGGCGTTTGCGCCGGCCTGGCAGAGCACATGCAGCGCCCCGGCGCCTTCGCCCTCGCCCGGAGGCTCGAGCAGGCGGCCGTCAGTCGGCGTGCGCAGGTAACTGTCGAGGATCACGCGCAGCGGCGGCTTCGACGGGTTGCCCGGAGGCCGCACGGTGAAGCGCGGGTTGTCGTAGAGCACCGTCGTGACGCCCGTGACGATCGCGTCGACGCGACCGCGCAGCACGTGCACTTCCTTGAGCGACTCGGGTCCGCTGATCCAGCGCCCGTCCCCCACGTTCGGCGGCGGCGAGAGCTGGCCCGTGCGCGTCTGCGCCCACTTCGCGATCGTCCACGGGCGCGGGCGACGGATGCGGTCGATGTCGACCCAGCGCAGGAAGTGCGGAGCGACGCGGTCGATCTCGCTGGCGCGCGGCACGAACTCGACCTCGAGTCCGGCCTCTTGCAGCTGGCGCAGTCCGGCGCCGCGGTGGCGCGGGTCGGGATCGAGCGAACCGACGATCACGCGGCGGATGCCGCAGCCGAGGATCGCATCGGTGCAGGGCGGAGTCTTGCCGGTCGTCGAGCAGGGCTCGAGCGTCACCACCAGTGCCTCCCAGGCCGAGGCCGGAATGCCCGTGGCCGCCGCATTGCGCAGCGCCTCGACCTCCGCGTGCGGGCCGCCCCAATACTCGTGAAAGCCGCGCGCGATCACCTGCCCCCCGGAGATCACCGCCGCGCCGACCGACGGGTTGGGCGCCACCTCGAAACGACGCAGCTGCGCTTCCTTCGCGAGGTCCACGAGGATCTCGCGCAGGCTCTGCTCGCTCAGGGATAGGGTCGCCATGTCGGTCATCGTCGTACCCGGGGTTGGGGCCGAGGTCACTTTGGGCCGCGGTGAGGCACGATCCAAGCGACTGGATCGGTCCGCGGCGCGGCCGGGGTTCAACCTTAGCGCCGAACCCCGCAGATTCGAGTCCTTCGGACCGCAACGGACACCACCCCACTACGGCCTAGGGCCCGTGGACGGGGGCGTTTTGTGGGGCTCCCCCTGCAATCGAGCGGGGTCGCGCGGCAAACTACGCGTTCTCCATTGCCCCAGCCAACCCTACAGAGACACCCCATGACCAAGGCTCCCATTCGAGTCGCCGTCACCGGCGCGGCCGGCCAGATCGGCTACGCGCTGCTCCCCCGCATCGCCTCGGGCCAGATGTTCGGACCCGACCAGCCCGTGATCCTGCACATGATCGAGATCCCCAACGAGAAGGCCATGGCGGCCCTCAAGGGGGTCGCGATGGAGCTCGACGACTGCGCCTTCCCGCTGCTCGCCGGGATGGTGCTCACGAGCGATCCCAAGGAAGGCTTCAAGGACGTCAACTGGGCCTGCCTCGTCGGCGCGAAGCCGCGCGGCCCGGGCATGGAGCGCAACGACCTGCTCAAGGACAACGGCGCGATCTTCGTCGGCCAGGGCCGCGCGATCGCCGAGAACGCCGCGCCGAACGTGCGCGTCGCCGTCGTCGGCAACCCGTGCAACACCAACGCGTGGATCGCCATGCAGGCCGCCAAGGGCGTGCCGAAGGAGCGCTTCACCGAGATGACGCGCCTCGACCAGAACCGCGCGCAGGCGCAGCTCGCGCAGAAGGCCGGCGTGCCGATCACGGCCGTCAGCGGCGCGCTCATCTGGGGCAACCACAGCGCGACGCAGGTGCCCGACTTCTACAACGCCAAGATCAACGGCAAGTCGGCCGCGAAGGTCATCACCGACGAAGCCTGGCTCAAGGGCGACTTCATCAAGACCGTGCAGCAGCGTGGTGCGGCGATCATCGCGGCCCGCGGCGTGTCGAGCGCGGCCTCGGCCGCCAACGCCCTGATCGACCACGTGCGCGACCTGCACACGGCGACGCCGGCCGGCGAGTACCGCTCGGTCTGCGTGTGCTCCGACGGCTCCTACGGCGTCCCCGAAGGCCTGATCTTCAGCTACCCGGTCCGTTCCGACGGCAAGGGCGGCTGGAGCATCGTTCAGGGCCTCGAGACGAACGACTTCCTCAAGGAGAAGCTCGCGGCGACGGTCAAGGAACTCGAAGGCGAGCGCGAGATC
>JAPLOE010000092.1 GCA_026692705.1 Planctomycetota bacterium | reverse complement strand
GCCCTCGACGACGACGCGCTCGACCGACGACACGATCGACAGCGGGTCGCCGTTGTAGAGCACCACGGTGCCGAGCTTGCCGACCTCGAGCGTGCCGAGCTGCTTGGCCAAACCGAGCATTTCCGCCGGCACGGTCGTGATCGCCGCGACCGCCTCGGCGCGCGTCATGCCGCGACCGATGCACTGCGCCGCCTGGAACCACAGCGACTCGCTCGTCGGGTTGGCGCTCGAGAGCGCGAACTTGACGCCCGCCTTCTTGAGCTCGCCGGGGACGAACACTTCCTTCTCCTCGCCCGTCAGCGGGTCGGACTCGACGTACACCGCCGCGCCCTCGAGGATCACCGGCAGCTTGGCGGCCGCGATCGTCGCGGCGGCCTTGTAGCAGGCCGGCGAGATCACGAGCGTGGTCTTCGCGAGGAAGCCGTTGTCGCGCGCGACCGAGATCGCCGTCGCGACGTCCATCGGACGGCCGCAGTAGATGAAGGCCGGCAGCTTGCCTTCGACGAGCGCGAGCAGCGGGGCCTGCTTCTCGTCGATCTCGCCGCGCGGGATCAGCTCGAGGCCCGCGACCTTCCACGCAGCGCCTTCCATCGCCTTGCCCTTGCCGTTCTCGCCCTCGAGGTCGCGGCCCTGGTAGAGCGCCTCGCGGCGCGCGCGGTCGTTGCCTTCCTTCTTCTCGGCGACGAGCTGCTCGAGGTAGCGGCGCAGGTCGTCGAACGAGCGGCGCAGCGCCTGAGCCTGCGTGGCGGCCGAGAAGCCCGGCTTGGGGCTCGCCGAGAGCTTCACTCCCGACGGCGCGCGCAGGACCATCTCGTCGACCGTCAGGCCCGTCGGGCGCACGATCACGCCCTGGCCCGCGATCACGCACGAGTTGCCCTGCTGGATGTTGATCGTCGTCACGCCCCAGCGCAGCGAGTCCTCGAAGTAGAACGACACCGGGTCGATCGAGTCGCGCACCGACAGGAACGGCGCCACGTCGAGGTTCTCGTTGGGACGGTCCATGCCGCGCGCGCTGTGCGCCTCGACATAACCCGGCATCGCGACCAGCTTCGGCGCGTCGATCACCGTGGCATCCCACGGCACCTTGACGTCCGCCCCGATCGCGGCGATGCGACCGTTCTCGATCACGATCACGCCCTTCTCGATCTCGGGCAGGCCCGGGCCCTGGACGATCCTGCCGGCCTTGATGGCGATCTTGCCGTCGGCGGCGGAGGCGCTGGCGGCGAGCACGAGGGCACCGAGGGCAACGGCCGCGGTGCGAGAGGTCTGGTGGAAGAGGTTCATGGGTGGAGAGAGGGCTGGGGCCTACTTGGACTGGTTGCGCGGATCGAGGATGAGGCGTCCGTCGACGAGGACGCCGATGACGGCCGAGCTGGCTTCGAACGGCGGACCGCTCCAGAGCACCAGGTCGGCGTCCTTGCCGGATTCGAGGCTGCCCACGCGCTTGTCGATTCCGGCGATCCGCGCAGGGTTGATGGTGACCGCCGCGAGCGCGGCGTCGAGGCTCATGCCGCCACGCATCGCGTGGCCGGGCTGGTAGGCGAGGCGGTCGCTGACTTCGCGCGCGCCGTGGCCGGAGAGCGCGACCGTGAGGCCACGCTGCACGAGCACCGCACCGGTGTCGAGCGCATAGAACGCGCCGTCGCCGCTGCGACCCTGCGGCGCCCACGGCGGCAGCACGACGGCCGCGCCGCAGCGCACGAGCAGGTCGGGCTCACGCCACGCCTCGGCGGCCGCGTCGACGATCAGGCGCAGGCTTCCGAGCTTCTCGCGCTCGAGCTCTTCCTTCAGGAACACCGCGGTGCGGATGTCCTGCGTGGTCCAGGCCTGCACCATCAGCGGCAGGTCGCCCGAGAGCGCCTTCTGCAGCTCGGCCGTGCCGGGCCCGCGCAGCTTCTCGTCCTCGCGCGCCACGGCGGCGTCGAAGAAGGCCTTGCGCCATTCCCACTCGACGCCCATGCGCGTCGTCGGACGGCGCGAGTAGATGTCGTCGGGGCGACCGAAGGCCGGGTGGTTCGAGGCGCTCGGGGCCGACCCGATCGCGCCGTACAGCACGCTGTCGCCCTTGACCGTGCGCTTCGCGACCGACTCGCCGGCGGTCTTGACGACCACCGACAGCCCGCCGACGACCTGCCGGTCGAGCGGGTTGATCATCACGGTCGTGACGCCGCTGCGCGCCTCGCGCTTCCACGCCTCGTCGAACCAGTCGATGGCCTCGACGATGCGCTTCTCGGGCGTCACTTCACGCGACTGCTCGATCGAGGCCCAGTTGCGCTCGATGCGCACCGAGAGGTCGATCAGGCCCGGGGTGACGGCGTAGCACTCGAGGTCGCCGCCGTCGCCCTTGGAGACCGAGCGGATCTTGCCGCCTTCAACGGTGACGAGCCCACCTTCGATCGGCTTGCCGGCCGCGGTGTAGACGTGCTCGGCCGAGATCGTCCACGAGTTGCGGTCTTCCTTGTCACCGGCGCCGAGGAGCGCCGCCGCGACGTACACAACGAACAGGCTCAATGGGCACCTCCGTCGTGGCGAACGCCACCGATGAAGACAGTCACGGCGCGGCTGGAGAGCTCGAGCGGATCGCCGTTCCACAGGACGATGTCCGCGTCGTAACCCGGCGCGAGCTTGCCGACGCGCGCGCCGACTCCGGCGAGCGCGGCGGCGGTGGTCGTCAGGCCTTCCCAGGCCATCGTCGCGTCAAGCCCGGCGCGCACGCACAGCGCGGCGCTGATGCGCAGCGAGGCTTCGGGCCAGTCCGGCGACTCGAGGCCGAAGGCCAGCGGCACGCGCTCGCGACCGAGCGCCGTCACCGAGTCGAGCAGGCGCTGCTCGGTGCCGAAGCCGAACGGGCCGACGATCACGCCCAGCCCCGACTTGCGCACGTCCGCGGCGAGTTCGCCGGCGAGCGGGGCGCGCGTGAGCACGCCCTTCAGCTTGTACTCACCCGCCAGCGCCAGCGCGCGCTGGATCTCGTCGCGGCTGACCGCGTCGAGCATCACCGGCAGCTTGCCGGTCGCCGCGCGCTCCCACACGCCCGTGGGCTTCGACAGCTCGCCCTCGATCAGCTCGAGCGCGGCGCCGTAACTCGTCGGGTAGCGGTTGTTGCGCAGCGCGTCGGCGCTCAGGCCGAGCTGCAGGTGCGCCTCGCGCTCGACCATCGTCGCGCCGTCGGTCTTGACGACCGCCGACAGGCCGCTGGCGACGTTCGCGGGCGAGAGCGTGACGACCATCGTCGTGATGCCCTCGCTGCGCGCGCGGCGGAAGTCGGCATGCTCGAGCGAGAGCACGTCGGCCGCACGCGCCTGCGCCGTCATCGGCCGCTTGGGCTCGAGCGTGTCGCCCGAGAGGCCGCTGCGCGTGCGCGCGGCGACGAGGCCCGGGCTGGCCCAGCCCTTGTGCTCGATCACGTCGTGGCCGAGCTCGCCCGCGCCCTTGGCGTCGCCGGCGTAGGTGACCTTGCCGTTCTCGACCTTGACGATGCCGTTCTCGATCACCTGGTTGCCGTACAGGCGCAGGTGCTCGGCGCGCAGCGTGAAGGTCGCGCTGCCGCCTTGGATGTGGTCCGAAGAAGTGCCGGCGGCCAGCAGCCCGCCCGCGACGAGGATCATCGACAGCATCACTTGCTCACCTCCCCGACCACGACCTCGCCGCCCGAGATCACCAGTCGAACCTTGGTCGTCGCCGAGAACGGCTCGCCGTCGAGCACGAGCACGTCGGCCTGACGGCCGAGCTCGAGCGTGCCGAGCTGGTCGCCGCAGTCGAACACGCGCGCGGGGCGCGTCGTCAGCGCCGCGAGCGCCTCCTCGGGCGAGAGCCCGTGGCCGACCGCGAGCGCCGCGAGCAGCGGCAGGTCGCGCGTGGCGAGCGCGTCGTTCGCGCCGCTGCCGATCAGGACCTCGACGCCCTCGTGCGCGAGCTCCGCCGCCAGCGCGAGGTTCGCGCCGCGGTATTCCGACGGGCGGTCGGCCGGCAGGGGCTGCGGCCACACGATCACCGGCACGCGGCGTTCCTTGAGCGCCTCGGCGCACTGCGCCGCCTCGCTCGCGCCCGCCAGCACGAGGCGCAGGCGCTCGAAGCGCTCGGTGCCCTCGAGCAGCGCGCGGATCTCGAGCGCGCGGTGCACCTCGACGACCAGCGGCAGCTCACCCGCCGCCACGCGGCCCAGGATCTCCTTGTCCGCGTCGTAACGCGGCGCCTTGGGCTTCTTGTCTTCCTTGTATTCCTTGTCCTTGAACTCGTTGCCCTTGTCCTTGGCCTCGGTCTGCGCCTTCTCGCGGTCCTTCTTGGCCTTCTTGAAGCCCTCCTCGAGCTCCTTCTGCTTGTCCGCGATCTTCTTCTCCCACTCGGCGAGCTCGTGGCGGTACTCGTTCTGGTCGATGTGGTAGGCGAGCCCGTCCGCGAGCGCTCCGACCACGCGGTCGACCGACGTGACGCGGTCGAACACGTCGATCGCGCGGCCGTCGCGCGACAGGCCGATCGAGGTCGCGACGCAGGCGTCGGCGAGCACGGTCGTCTCCCCGAACGGTCGCGTGGGGTGAGTGCGCAACATCGCGCCGACACCGGTCGCGCGGGCGCCGATCGCCGGCTGCACGCGGAAGGCGGTGACGCCCGAGTTGAGCAGCGCCTGCTCGTGGCGCGCGTCGACGAAGCTGTCGACGGCATCGACGGCGAGCGTCGACGGGCCGACGCGGTCGTCGCGCAGCGCGTTGGGCTCGAGCGCGAAGCTCGACCAGCTGTCGATGAAGCCCGGACAAACGACCTTGCCCTCGATCACCTTCGCGTCCTTGGGCACCTTGATGTCGGTGCCGACGGCGAGGATGCGCCCGTCGTGGATCCACAGCATCCCGTTGTCGATCACGCGTCCGGGACGGACGTGGAGCTTGGCGGCACGCACGAACAGGTCCGTGGGCGCGGGGACCGGCTCGTCGCCGACGAAGGGCGCCGGCGCGGCGGCCAGGCCACACGCGAGGAGACAGGGCTGGAGGAGACTGAAGATCGCTTGCAAGGCGGCACTCCTGAACTCGCGCCCCGGGGAGCGGGTGCTCTCCGGGGCACGGCCGCAGGACGCGGGCCCCTCCGATGGGACGTGGGGGCGCGTCGAGCGGAAACTAGGTAACGGGGTCGGGACAGGTGAAAGAGAGAGCGCGTCGGCGCAGCACGACTCCGCAAGGAGCCCGCAGCGCGGGGCGGATGATAAGGAGGCCGTGCCGCGCCGGGGCAAGGAAAGCGCCGCTCCCCCACCCCGCGTTCCTTCGATTTGCGGGTGACTTACCGGCTGGCCAGAGCTACCCCCGGTGGCACGCTCCGGCCCCGCACTCCCGCGCCCTCCGGACCCCCGCGCGCCCACCTTCCGCTCCCCCGCAGCTCCACTGACCGCACGCCAGATCCGCCCCACGGCGCCCCGGAACAGGAAATCCGTTCCCCCGGGAGCGTCCCTCGGCTCATGGCCCGCCCAACTTCCGCACCCGGCCCGTTCGGTCCCGCGTGCGCCGTGGCTGGGCCCGCCTGCATGTCCCAAGGTCCCCGACGTCCGGCCACTCGGTTCCTCTGCGACCCGAACTTCTGGCGCGACCGGATCGCGCGCCTCACTCAGGTCCAGCGCGGCCTCGTCCTCACGCCCCGGCCCGACCTCTCGAGCCCGTTCTGCGAGGTCGTCGAGTGGCGCCTCAAGGCCCACGACGGCCAGCGCCTGTGGGGCCTGCGCGCCACCTCGCCGTTCCACAATCCGCCGCGCGGCGCCACCATCCGGGAGGTTTGTTCCTCCCAACTGCCCAGCACAGGCATCGACCGGGTCGCCTACGGCCTGGTCGATGTCGTCTTCCAGGTCCCGGCCGGCCGGCGCCTCGAAGACCGCGTCCTCGACCTCGTCCGCGTCTACCAGATGGTGCTCGACTCCGGCATCCAGACCGCCTCGATCTCCATGGTCCCCGCCGACCCCGAGCACGTCCCCGACGAGTACCTGATCGCCAACGGCCTCGTCCAAGTCGGCCTGTTCTAGCCCCCGCCTCGCCGCCGCGCTCGGCGCGGAGTCGGTCTGGCTGTCGCTGATCCAGCGTGCGCGGCTCCCAAGCCGCCCCGAGTCGGGACGTCTCGCGCGGCGCCGCAACGCCGTTCGCCTCAGGCCAGCTTGAGCTCGAGGCAGTTGTTGCGGAACGTGCAACAACTCCCCCCGATCGGATACCCGCGCTTGGGGTGCGATGGGCGCGGACGGCAGAGGTCAGAACGACCAGTCCTGAACCGACACGACGCCATCCGCGTTCATTTGAATTCTGATCCAGCCAAGAGTGCGTGGCTCCAGATAGACCCCAGCCTCCCGAACTCGTTCGGTGCCGTCGGTCGCGTTCACGAAGACGTACACCTCGCCCTCTTCGTCGACGACGATCCGCGCCAGCCTGCGACCGTGCTCGCGGATGTCCCCGAGATCCACCGTTGCGTCACCGGCAACAACTCGGACGTCCTGCAGCGGGCTGCTTCCCGCGTTGCGGATGCTGACGAAAACACCTGCATTTGCCGCGCGCGCGCACTGAAGCGCCACGACAAGTCCCACGGTCACGCCCACCAAGAGAGCTGGCGCGCAGCAACAGCCACATCGCCTCAGCCAGCGACTGCGAACCGGATGGACATTTGCATCAGCCATGAGCCCCAGATCCCTGTGCTCTCTCCCGTACCAACCGCCGCAGTTTGCAGAACAACTTGCTCTGGCTCAGCATCGCTCGGTTCCACATCACGCAGCGGACTTCGGGCGCAGTAGACGCATGAGCAGCCATACGACCGCCACTGCAGTCAACGCCCAAACAGCGCTGTTCGCGAGCATCAATGCCAAATCCTCGATACAGGTCGTCTTTTTTGGCGCGATCCAACTCATCGGCCGCATCAGCACCGAACCTACACGCTCCGCTCAATGCGATGAATCTTGTGATGGAGCCGAACTTAGCTGTCGGATAGAAATGCCAAGACACGCGAACACAGCGACAAAATGTGCGATTGCAAACACAACGAACGTCAGAACAAGCGCCCACGCGCCGCGAGAGCCTATCGTGGAATGGGGGCGCATCGGCTCGCTCTTCTATCGCCAGGTAGTCCAAGCAGGAGCTATCCCGCAGGCCGGTCTAGGCGAGCGAGAAGATGTACCGACGGCCGCCGGGGAAGCAGGTGCCGAAAGCAACTCAGCGTGGGGCAAGTCAGGGGTGGGCGCCACGCAGTCGAGCTTCGTGGGCCTGGGCTGGGGTGTCAAGGCTGCAAGTCCGACGGCTGCGAGACCAAGGGTGTGGGCGGTGGACTCATTCGCGCGCTGCCTACGGTCGTTCCTGCGGCTCCAACGCTGCCATGAGGGCCGGACAATTGCCTTGGCTCGAGATTCCCGGCGCTCGCTCGGTTCTTTTAGTTCCCGGTCCTCGCCGGTGCCTTCGGAAGCTTGACCTCCGAAGTCGGGGAAGGAGGCCTGATGATGATCACGGGCCCAGTCGAAATCGTGTGCGGACCAGGAATGGTGATGCCTGCTTGGTCACTGTCGACGTCCGCATTCTCCCCCACGCCGCCAGGCATTCCGTCAGCCCCCAAGGTCCAGACCTTTCCCGGCTGCCCGCCCACGGGTGGGTGATACAGGTACTCTCGCCCCCATGGATCCGTGATCTCCTTGAGCAGCGGGCCGTCCGGGACCATCGGAGTAAGGAGCATCGAGAGCTCTTTCGGATACTCTCCTCCGGAGCGTGCCGCGAGGTCGTTCAGTATCAACGCGATGAGGCCGAGCTCTCCTCGCAGGCGACGCTGCTCCATGGACGTCAACACGGCTCGGCCAAGCGCGAAGATCGCATAGATCACGCCAAGTACTACCAAGACCACGAGTCCGATGATCAGTCCTTTGGCGTGGCCGTGCCAGCGGTTCATCGCAATTGCTGTCCCGCTACAAGAACCAAGGCAATCAAGAGCGCCAATACCAATTCAAAGCAATGTTCTCTGCATACTACGCCGGGCGAGCGAGAAGATGCACCGACGGGCACCGGGCAAGCAGGTGCCGAAAGCAACTCAGCGTGGTGCGATGAAGGGTTGGACGCCAAAGCTACCGCCGCTCGTCGAAGACGTGGTTCAAGGCATCGGCGTGCGTTCGGTACACCTCGCCCCAGCCGAAGTTCTCGAGGTCCTTGGCGCGCAGCGGGGTTCGGTCCAGAACGTCCGGGGTCAGAGGACGCGCGACATGCACGAAGCACGGGAACTTTGCGAGCTTGCTCAGCGTGTCGCCCTCGTGCCGCGCGGCCAGGACCACTTCGACGACATCCGAATTGACGCCCAGGGCGTTTCCGGGGATCGGAGGATCGAGCCTGACCACTGCGCATTCTTTGCCAGTATCGAACCGCTTGAATGCGACTACCTCGCACTCCCGCACCGGTTCGAGCAGATAGCTGTCCAGCGACGACAGATAGAACCGCACGCTGGCCAGAATACTGGGTCAGCGCTGGCGCAGGAGCGGGATCTCGGCCTTGCCGCGGGTGCGGTCGGGGACGAGGCAGTCGAGGGGCTGGAGCGGTTCGTAGCCGGGGAGCGGGTCGAACTCGAGGGTGTAGCTGCCGCCGGACGGCAGGCGGGCGATGTACTGGCGGGCGTCCTGGAGGCGCGGCAGGGGCTCGTGGACCATGTCGCGGCCGTCGGAGAAGTAGACGCTCCAACCCGGCGGGAAGGGCTGGGCGACGCCCTGGTCGAGCAGCACGATCTGCAGCTCGGTGAAGCGCTGCACGGCGCGGCGTTCGGTGCGGGTGCCGGGGGTGAGCCGGAGGGTGCGTTCGACGAGGCCCCAGCCGCAGTCGGCGGGCAGGGAGACGGCGTAGTCGCCGGCCGGGGCGAGCAGGCGGTAGCCGTCGAGCTCCGCGACGAAGTAGGCGCTCGAAACCGCGTTCCTGACCTCGCCCGCCGCGTTCGAGCGCGCGAAACCGACCCACTCGGGGCGCACGGCGTCGCCGCCGCGTTCGTCGAAGAGCTGGAGCACGACCTCGGCCGGCGGGCCGACGTCGATTTGCTGGACGACCGTTCCGCCCGGGCCGGCGAGGCGCGTGGAGAGCTCGACCGGCTCGCGCTGGCTGACGGCGCCGAGCTGGAGCACGTAACTGCCGACCGCGAGGGCCTTGGCCTTGGCGACGAAGACGCGGAAGCCGGACTGGTCCTCCGCGCGCTCGAAGCGCAGGGCCAGCGGGGCCGGCAGCAGCCCGTCGGCGAGCAGGTCGCCCGCGAGGCGCCCCAGCTCCCAGGCCTCCGGCACGCGCACGACGAGTTCGAGATCGACCCGCTCGGCGCCGCGGGCGCTGCCGAGGAACAGGGTCAGGCTCGCGGCCGCACCCGGCACCACTGCCGCCTGCCCTTCCGCGAGCCGCCCGCCGCCCTGCTCCGGCGACGCGTCGACCTCGACGGTGTAGGTGTCGGGCGCGAGGCCATCGAGCTCGAGCGCATCGAGCGCGGGCAGCTCGGCGTCCAGCACCGGCCCGAGCTTCTCGCCGCGCACGCGCAGCCGCGTGCCGGGATCGGGGACCATCGACAGGCGCAGGCGCAGCGAGCCGCCGCCGGCGAGCACGACCTTGCGCTCCGTCCCGCTGCCGACGTCGAGCGTCACCGCCTGCCACGCGTACCCCGGCGCGCCGACGAACAGCCGCTGGGCACCTTGGGCGACGTCCTTGAGCTCGATCAGGTCGAGCGGCGAACGCAGCTCGCCAGCGGGGCCTGAAAGCTGGCGTTTCTGGCGTTCCTCGACGAAACCCGGGTGCAGGTCGGCGCTGGCGCTGCGCACGAGCGCCACGGGAGCGAGATCGATGCCCGCGCGTTCGTCGACCACGCGCAGCAGCGTCGAGAGCGACTCGCGCACGCGCACTTCGAGGCCGTCGCGCAGGCCGACGAGGTCGCGCGGCGCGAGCACGCTCACGGCCCGGCCGTCTGCCTTGGCGGAGCGGATCGTGATGCCCTTGAGCGAGGCGAGCGCCTCGTCCTTCGGTGCGGCGCTCCAGCGCCCTTCGCTCGCCGCCACCAGCACCCGCGCGGAAATCCCGCGCTCGCGCATCAGCACGAGCGTGAACTCGCCGGAGGCGTGCGTGTCGATGGCGCCGTTCGCGCGCTCGACGACGAAGGTGCCCGTGAACGTGCGGCTGCCGGTCGGCGGCGGGCGGTCGGGCGCCTCCGCGTCCTGCTCGCGGTCATCCGCGTTCTCGCGCGTGTCGAGGTCGCGCGGGGCCCGCGGGGCGTCGGGGGCGGCCACTTCGGGCGCGGCCGCCGGGTCGCCGGGCTGGGACGAGTCCCCCTCGCCCGAGGGCCGGAGGTAGAGAAAGAAGACGGTGCCGAGGATGGCGACAAGGCCAGCGGCCGTCAGCGCCAGGATGCGGGTGGGATTCTGCACAGGTCGGTGCCCTATCGAGCGGCGAGCCCCTCGGACCCGCGCGGTCACGATGCGACGGCCGGCCCGCCGCCGCAACCGCCGCTCCCGCTGTCCCAAGAGCAGGACGCCGCCGCGCCTCCGAAGAACCTCCGAACCGGACGCGGACCTGAATTCCACGAGGATCCGCCCTCCCACCACAACCAAAGGACGCGATCTCGCCTACGCTCTTCGCATGGCAACGAATCGGCGCTCGCAACGTCCGGACGTGCAGCCGGTGCCCGCGACGGATCCCGATCCGTCCATCCGCGCCGCCTCACGCAGCTCGTGGATTGCCCAGTTGGCGCAAACGACGCGGCTCGTGGCTACGCACCGCGCCCCGTGGCCGGAATTCGGCGGAGTGCTGCTCGCCGGACTGGGCGAAACCCTCGGCGCCCAGCGCGTGGCGTTGCTCGAGTTCGAGCGCTCGCGGCGCATGGTCGCGCGCCTGCGCTTCGAATGGCGGGCGAGCGACAGCCGCAGCCGCCCCAACCTCGGCGCGCCCGCGAGCTTCGACCTCGAGGAGCTCGGCCTGCAGGCCTGGCACACGAGCCTCAGCGAGGGCCGCAACGTGCTCTCCGACACGGCGCGACTCGCGACGGCGCGCCATGCGGGCCTGATCGCCGATCGCACGCACACGTTCGTGCTCGCGCCCGTGCTCGCCGGCACGCGCCTGTGGGGAGCGCTGCTGGTCGAGGCCTTCGAGAGCCTGTCGGCGCTCGAGCCCGAATCCGCGAGCGCCGTGTCGATCGTCGGCGACGCGCTCGCGATCTCGCTCCTGCGCGAGGAACGCGAGCAGGAGACGCAGTCGAGCATGGCGCGCGGCGTCGCCCACGACCTGTGCAACATGCTGCAGGTCGCCGGTGGCACCTTCGAGCTGCTCGCGCTGGGTTTCGACGAGACGACGCGCCAGCAGCAGGGCTCGCGGGCGCACCTCGTCTCCGCGCTCGAGCAATCGCTGCAACAGGGCACGTCGCTCGCGCGCCGCCTGCTGGAATTGAGCACGGCGCCGGAAGGCCGGCCGCGCGACCTCGACATCGCCGCGCACCTGCGCGAATCCGCCTCGCTGTGGAGCCAGGCCGTCGGACCGCGCGTGCGCCTCTCGATCGAGAGCGACTCGAGCGACTCGCGCATCCGGCTCGACCCGACGCTGTTCGATCAGGT
This sequence comes from Planctomycetota bacterium, assembly GCA_026692705.1. GTDB lineage: Bacteria > Planctomycetota > UBA1135 > UBA1135 > F1-120-MAGs118. The sequence continues at coordinate 13,335 of JAPLOE010000092.1, read as the reverse complement.
GCTGCTCAACTTGATCGTCAACGCGCGCGACGCGATGCCCGAAGGCGGCACGCTCGCGCTGTCGGTGACTTCGCGCGAGAGCGCGACGACGCCGCCCACGCGACGCGTCGTGCTGCGCGTGCGTGACACCGGCACCGGCATCGCGTCGCACGTGCGCGAGCGCATCTTCGAGCCGCTCTTCACGACCAAGCCGAGCGGACGCGGCTCGGGGCTGGGGCTCTCGACGGTCGCGGCGATCGTGCGCCGCGCGGGCGGCGGGATCGAGGTGCACAGCGCCCCGGGGCTCGGCACCGAGTTCGTGCTCGATTTCCCGGCCTGCACCTGCGTTTCCTGAGCGAAGTCTCGGCGCGGGCGCGCGCGCGGCAAGGTGCGGATGAGAACGACGTGGTCGAGCGCCAGCTCGAGACCGGTCGACGACCTAGTGGCGACACAGACGATTCGCGCGGGCCGCAGCCGGACTTCAAGGAGCGGACAAGGCGGCGTGAACGGGCACATCGTTTCTTCATGAACGGGCCCACAAGGCGCCGGATCCATCCCGGCCTGCATCGGGTCTTGTCCGGCTCCTCACATTCTTATCTGGCCTTGTTAAGGCCTTTACAGAGCGTGGCGAGGCTCTTCCGCGCTCGCTCGGGGGTTCCCCGGGCGGGCGAATCCCCCACCGGAGCCCCTCGCCCCATGACGACCGTCGCCCGCCGCGCCCTCGCCGCCCTCGCCCTGCTCGCCGCCCCCGCCGTCGGCCTCGCCCAGGATCCCGCCAAGGCGGACTACGACGAGGCGCTGACGAAGCTGCAGGCCGACTTCGAGCGCCGCATCGCCGAGCTCGAGAAAAAGGTCGCCGCCGCCCCCGCCGCGAAGCCGGCCGAGAAGGCGGAGAAGAAGTGGTACGACAAGCTGTCGCTCAAGGGCTACACGCAGGTCCGCTTCACGACGCTCTTCAACAAGAACGTGACGCCGGATCTGGCGGTGCCCGCCGACCCGTTCGTGAGCGAGACGGAAACGATCAACATCCGCCGCGGTCGCTTCACGTTCTCCGGCGACCTGTCGGACCGCGTGTCGATGTACGGCCAGATGGACTACTACGGCTCGGTCGGCGGCGCCGGCGACAAGGGCGTGCAGTCGCGCGACCTGTACGCCGACATCTTCCTCGACTCGGACAAGGAGTACCGCTTCCGCGTCGGCCTCTCCAAGGTCCCGTTCGGCTTCGTCAACATGCAGTCGAGCCAGAACCGCGCGGCCTTCGAGCGCGCGGACGCCATCAACTCGGCCGTCGAAGGCGAGCGCGACTTCGGCGTGTTCTTCTACTGGGCGCCCAAGGAAGTGCGCGAGATCTACAAGGAGCTCGTGAAGTCGGGCCTCAAGGGCTCGGGCGACTACGGCGTGGTCGGCGTCGGCGCCTACAGCGGCCAGGGCCCCAACCGCTCGGACCTCAACGGCGAGGCCCACTGGGCCGCGCGCTTCGCGTACCCGGTCAAGCTCTCCAACGGCCAATACCTCGAGTTCGGCGTCGCCGGTTACGCCGGGGACTACGTGGTCTCGACCTCCGCGCTGGCGCAGAACGGCGGCGCGGCTCCGACGGTCAAGGCCGACGGCGTCGACGACGAGCGCGTCGCGCTCACCGCCGTGATGTACCCGCAGCCCTTCGGCATCGAGGCCGAGTGGAACTGGGGCCGCGGTCCGCAGCTCGCGAGCAACTACTCGTCGATCGGCGCCGAGTCGCTGCAGGGCGGCTACATCCAGTTCAATTACTCGACCAACACCGCCAACGGCAACGTCTACCCGTTCCTGCGCTGGAACTACTACGACGGTGGCCGCAAGTTCGGCCGCAACGCGCCCTGGGACGAGGTCAACGAGCTCGACCTGGGCTTCGAGTGGTCGCCGTGGCCGGAGCTCGAGCTCTCGATGATGTACACGCACACGTTCCAGCGCACGAACACGGCCTCCGCGCCCTACGACAAGGCCGAGGGCGAGGACCGGCTGGGCTTCCAGCTGCAGTGGAACTATTGAGAGTTCGCTCCGCAGCCCTGCGGACAGCGGCACGGCACTGCGCTTGCTAGAAGTGGGACCCCACGGACGCGGATCGGCCGCGCCGAGGGTCCCACGCTGCATGAATCGACTCCTCCTCGGCGCCTGCGCTCTCGCGGGCCTCGCCTTCGTCGCCGGCTGCTCCACGAACCCGCCTGCGGAGCAGCCGCTCCTGCATCAGGACGAGCTGCCGCTCGAGCGGCAGAACTTCGCCTACCGCTGGCTCGACATCACCGAGGAAGTCGCGGCGCGCGAGGTCGAGCGCGAAGGGGCGCGGCCGACGGTGCTCTCGCGCCAGATGGCGGTGTGGGCGACGGCGATGTTCGATGCGTGGGCGGCCTACGACGAGCGTGCGGTCGGGTCGCGGCTGGGCGGTTCGTTGCGCAGGCCCGAACGGGAGCGCACGGAGGCGAACAAGAACGAGGCGATCAGTTACGCGAGCTACCGCGCGCTCGTCGCGATGTATCCCAACGACGAGGCGTGGCTCTCGGAACGCATGCGCGCGCTCGGCTTCGACCCGCTCGACACCTCGCGCGATCCCGCGACGGCGCGTGGCGTCGGCAACCTCGCCGCGCAGGCGGTGCTCGACTACCGCAGGAACGACGGCTCGAACCAGCACGGCGACCTGCCGGGCTCCAACGGCAAGCCCTATTCGGACTGGACCGGCTACAAGCCCGTCAACACGGCCGACGAGATCGTCGATCCCGACCGCTGGCAGCCGATCACGTTCACGCGCCCCGACGGGACGAAGTTCACGCCCGGTTTCCTGACGCCGCACTGGGGCAAGGTGAAGCCGTTCGTGCTCGAGAGCGCCGAGCAATTCCGCCCCGCGCCGCCGCCGACGACACGCACCGCGGACGCGGAGCTGCGCGGGCAGGTCGATCAGGTGCTCGCCTACAACCGTTCGCTGTCGCCGCGCCAGAAGGCGATCGTCGAGTTCATGCGCGACGGCCCGCGCTCGACCGGGCAGAGCGGCCACTGGCTGCGTTTCGCGCAGGACGTATCGCGGCGCGACGAGCACACGCTCGACGAGGACGTGAAGCTCTACTTCGTCGTCGCGAACACGGCCTTCGATGCGTTCATCTCGTGCTGGGAGACCAAGCGCACGTACGACACGTCGCGGCCGTGGACGCTGGTGCGCCACTACTACAAGGGCCAGCGCGTGAAGAGCTGGGCCGGTCCGCAGGGGGGCGTGGTCGAGGTTCCCGCGGAAGAGTGGCATCCCTACTCACCGGCCGTGTTCATCACGCCGCCGTTCCCCGGATACACGAGCGGCCACGCGACCGTCAGCGGCGCGTGCTCGAAGATGCTCGAGCTCTTCACCGGCAGCGACCACTACGGTGCGATCGAGCGGCGCAACTGCTGCGAGCTGACCGAGCGCGACGCGGGCGCGGAAGTCACGCTCGACCTGCCCACGTTCTCCGGCACCGCGGAGATGGCGGCGCTCTCGCGTGCGATGGGCGGCTACCACATCCCGATCGACAACGACGTCGGCCTCGCGGTCGGCCGCCAGCTCGCGACGTGGTGCTGGCCGCGGTATCAGGCCTATTTCGACGGCACGGCGAAGGCGCCCTGACGCGGATTCCCTAGGGGCGACGCGTAGGACCTGCGGGCGCCGGACCCGGTGCGGGGCGCGACTGCGGGCGCCGTGGGCCCGATTTCTGCCGCGGCACGGCCATTGCCGTGGCGGCCGAGCCCCACGCCTCGGCCAGCCCCCGTTTCGCGGCCCCCGCCGCCCAGCCCCGGACGTCCCTGCATGAATCGGTCCGCCAGCAGCTCCCCCTCACCGGCCTTCTCCCGCCTCGCCGTCCTTCCCGTGCTCGCGCTCGCTCCCGCCGCCTTCGGGCAGGCGCAGCCGATGCCGTCCACGCCCGAGCTGCCGGGTTACAAGCTGCTGCGGCAGGACGAGGACTGGTCGAAGTTCGTCGCGACCGAGGGCGGCGACACGTTCGATCCGGTCAAGCACATGAAGCTCGGCGACTCGAGCTGGCTGTCGCTCGGCGCGCGCATCGAGGCCCGCGAGGAAGTCTGGGACGGCTTCGGATTCGGCGGGACCGCACCTACGGGAGCGAGCCGCCCTGACAGCGACAACTTCGCCGTGTCGCGCATGCTCGCGCACGCCGACCTGACTGTCGGCGAGCACCTGCGCGCCTATCTCGAGTTCATGACGGCGCAGTGCACCGAGCGCGACCTGCAAGGTGGCGAGCGCACCGCCGACATCGACACCTTCGAGGCGCAGCAGGCCTGGTTCGACCTCAAGACGAAGCTCGGGGACGATGCGCTCCGGCTGCGCTCGGGCCGGCAAAGCTTCGGCTTCGGCAACCAGCGGCTGCTGAGCTCGCTGCCGTGGGCCAACACGCTCAACCGCTGGGATGGCTTCACGGCACTGTGGAACCACAGCGGCTGGGCGATCAACGGCCTGCTGACGTGGTACGTGCCCGTCAACAAGACCGAGACCAACACTCCCGACGACGAGCGAGCGCTCTACGGGCTGTATGCGACGCGGGCGCCGCAACCGGGCGGGACGGGGCTCGACCTGTACGTGATCGGGAACACGCGACCGGACGTCGCGATCAACGGCACGCCCATCGGTGACGAGCGCCGCCACACTCTTGGGCTGCGTTCCTGGGGCTCCTTCGGAGGGCGCGGCGACTGGGAGGTCGAGGGCGCCTGGCAGGTCGGCGAGATCGGCGACGCCGATGTCAGCGCGTGGTTCCTCTCCGGCCTCGCGGGCTGGAAGGTGACGACCGAGCCGCTCTCGCCGCGCATCTTCTTCGGCTTCGACCTCGCCAGCGGCGACCGGAAGCCGGGCGGCGACGTCGAGACGTTCCACCAGCTCTACCCGCTCGGCCACCTGTACCTCGGCTACGCGGACACCGTCTCGCGCCAGAACATCGCGGCCGCGCACATCGGCGCCAGCGTCAAGCCCGGCGCGTCGACGACGGTGTCGCTCACGCTGCACACGCTCAACCTGATGAGCGACCAGGACGCGATCTACCAGGTCAACGGCACGGTCGCGCGCAACGCGCCCGCCGGCGGCTTCGACTCGACGCACATCGGCGAGGAGCTCGACCTGCTCGTGCAGCACCGCCTCTATCGCCACCTCGACCTCTATGGAGGCTACAGCCACGTCTTCACCGGCAACGCCGTGGCAGAGACCGGTCAGTCCGACGACATCGACTTCCTGTACGTCGGGATGATCTTCACGTTCTGAGCGAGGCGCCTCAAAAAATAGTCGAGCGCTCGTGGGCCCCTTCAGCCCACGAGCGCTCGCTCCCTTACCTCGGGCCGGCGGTGTGCGCGCTGGCCGTCTGGGTCCCTGGGTGGGAACCGGTCGCGCGCGCGTCCGTCACGATGCGGACGCGCTCACGCTCGGCTCCCGGCAAATCTCAGAAGAAGACCGTGAGCTGAACGAAGAGGACCTGACGGTCGTCCTCGTCGCGGCCGTAGCCGACCCACGCGTGCGCGCCTTCGCGCAGCTTCTTGGCGATCATCAGGTCGACTTCATGCGAGCCGCCCGACTGGATCGTCGAGTCCATGTACAGGTACGCGAGGTCGACGCTCAGCGTCTCGGTCGGCTTGAACGTCAGCCCGAGCTGGTCGGTCGACAGGTCCGAGCGCCACGCGCCGCCGTACTGGTGCAGCAGGCCCGCGCTGTTGAAGTCGCCGGGGTTGATGTGCAGGCGGCCTTCCGAGTCGGTGCGCGTGAGGCGCACGCGGTTGAGGACGTTTCCCGTCAGGTCGGCGGTGTCGGTGAGCACGTTGACGCGGTAGCCGACGAACGTGTTGTCCGAGCCGGTCGGCACGTCGTCGTTGCGCTGCGCGATCTCGCCGTTCCAGGTGAAGCGGTCGATCTTGCCCATGGCGGCGAGGCCGTACCACGAGTCCTTGGTGAAGTCCGGGTTGCCTTGCGCCGCGTTGAAGCGGTCGCCGTCGGCGGTGCCGAACAGCACGTAGGGCTCGAGCGCCGAGATCAGCTCGTTGCCCAGATCGATGCGCGCGTGCGCACCGACGAAGCGCTGGCCGTCGGCGACGTCGTTGCCCAGGCCGTTGGTCGTGATCGTGCCGTTGTTGTCGATGCCGAAGACCTCGAGCTTGTGCGCGCCGAACTCGCGCGACAGCCACACGCCCGTGCCGGCCGCGGGGAACTGCAGGAAGTCGCAGGAGCCGTAGATCAGGCCCGAGGCGAGCGCGAAGTAGCTGCGGCCGATGCGCAGCGTCTCGTCGAGGCCGAGCAGGTCCTTGGCCTGCAGGTAGGCCTGCGCCATGCCGTCGAAGTCGTTGGTGTTGCCGTTGGGATCGGCGTCGGAGTACGCGTCACCACCCGGCCAGACCTCGGAGAAGTTGAACTGCGCGAAGGTCGTGATGTTCTCGTTGACCGTGAAGTCGAGGTTGATGCGCAGGCGGCTCGAGATCTGGTCGCCGACGCCCGCGTTGGGGTTGGCCGAGGTCGGCGTGTAGTTGCCGCCGCTGGGCTTCCACGCGTTGCGCGTGCGGAAGCGGATGTCGCCGGAGATCTTGAGCTTGTCGGAGACGAGCACGAGATCCTCGCCGACGTTGCCGGCAACCGGCGGCGGCGGGGCGAAGCTGAAGCACTGGGGCGTGCCGCTCTGGTAGCCGCACTGGGCGGCCGCGGGCACGGCGAGAGCGAGCGCGGCAAGCGCGATCGAGACACGACGCGGGTTGGTCATGGGACAGGAATCTCTGGGTAGGAGTTGTTCCGGACCCAGCCCGCAGGGGGGCGAAGAGAACCCGCGTGAGCCGCCGAATCGAGCCCGTCCCTCAGGACGCGAGTTCGATGGAAGAAGCGACCGCTCCTCCGGCGTGCCCAAGGGAATTCCCATGGGTCCGCAAGGAGTGCCCTCACGTGGGGCTGAAATGGTCGCCTCTTCTAAGCAAGCGGCGAGAGCATCCCCGCCCCCCGTGATTCCCGCAAGGCTGGAAATCCCGATCCCGTCACGGCCCAACTCCGAGACCCGGCCTCGTTCGCTACGAACCTCGTCCCAGACCCTGCCGGTTGCTGGCCGCTTAGGCTCGAAAGCCGTGATGAGAGCCTCGGCCCCTTTCCACCTGCTCGCCAAGCCCTTCGGCGCGCGCTGCAACCTGGAATGCCGGTACTGCTTCTACTTGCCCAAGCGCGAGCTGCTGCCGGACGCGCCGGCACGGATGAGCGACGAGACGCTCGAGCATTTCACCCGTGCCTACATCGAGGCGCAGCCCACAGGCACGAGCGAGGTCGAGTTCGCGTGGCAAGGTGGTGAGCCGACGCTCGCTGGAATCGAGTTCTTCGAGCGCGCGCTCGAGGCGCAGCGGCGCCACGCGCGTCCGGGCATGGCGATCCGCAACGCGCTGCAGACCAACGGCACCTTGCTCGACGCGGAATGGGCGCGTTTCCTCGCGCGCCACAAGTTCCTCGTCGGCGTGAGCCTCGACGGGCCGCCGGAGCTCCACGACCCGCTGCGCGTCGACACGCACGGCCATGCGACGCACGAGCGAGTCCTGCGCGCGCTCGCGCTGCTCGCGGAGCACAAGGTCGAGCACAACGTCCTCACCGTCGTGCATGCGCTCAACGCTCCGCATCCGGTCGATGTGTACGACTTCCTCGTCGGCACGGGCGTGCGTTTCCTGCAGTTCATTCCGCTGGTCGAGCCGCTGCCCGGCGGCGGCGTGAGCGAGCGCAGCGTCCCGCCCGCGGCCTACGGCAAGTTCCTCGTCGGCGTGCTGGAGCGCTGGCTCGCGCGTGGCCACGTCGGCGAGGTGTTCGTGCGCGACTTCGACTCGACGCTCGCGGCGCTGATGGGCCTGCCCGGCCGCACGTGCGTGTCGTCGGAAGAATGCGGGCGTTGCCTCGCGATCGAACGCACGGGCGACGTGTACTCCTGCGACCACTTCGTCGACGGCGAGCATCAGCTCGGCCGCGTCGGCACGAGCGAGCTCGCGCTGCTCGTCGACGGCGCCTTCCAGTCCGGCTTTGGCCGCGAGAAAGCCGCTGGCTTGCCGCGCCAATGCCGCGAGTGCGAGCACCTGCGCCTGTGCTGGGGCGGCTGCCCGAAGGACCGCATCGCGCGCGATTCCTTCGGCGAGCCCGGCCTCAACCAGCTCTGCACCGGCTACCGCATCTTCTTCGAGCGCGCGTTGCCCGTGCTGAAGGCGATGGAGCGCTGCCTGCGCGCCGGACGGCCCGCGCGCGAGTGGCGCGCGTTGCAGGAACACGCCCCGCGCGCAGTCGATCGCAACTCCCCCTGCCCGTGCGGAAGCGGCGCGAAGTTCAAGCGCTGCTGCGGGAAATGAAGCCGTTTTTCGCCCTTTCGAACTGCCGATGACGACCCTGACTGCCCAACCGCCCGCTCCGCTGCTCGACCGGCTGACGCAACTCGCGCGCCCGCGCGAGACGGAGCTGTTCCTCGCCCGCCCGCTGTCCGCGCTGCTTGCGATGCACTCCGTCGAGCTCCTCCGCGCGCGTCGCGAGCACTTCGGCCGCCGCGTGCTGCTGTTTGCGCCGCTGTACGTCGCCAATGCGTGCATGAACGACTGCTCCTACTGCGGTTTCCGCCGCTCGAGCCGCGTCCGCCGCCAGCGCCTCGGCCCGGGTGCGGTGCTGCGCGAGGCCGAGCTGCTCGCCGAACGTGGCCACCGCTCGCTCGATCTCGTCGCGGGCGAAGTGCCGCGCGACGTCTTCATCGACTCGGTCGCGCGCGTCGTCGACGCGATCCTGCGCCGCACCGCGATCGAGCGCATCCACCTGAACCTCGGCGTGCTCACCGACGCGCAATTCCGGCGCCTGCGCGACGCGGGCGCGGTCGGGTACCACCTCTATCAGGAAACCTACGACCGCGAGACGTACGCGAAGGTGCACCGCGCCGGCCCCAAGAGCGCGATGGAGCCGCGGCTCGAAGCGATCGCGCGTGCGCACGCCGCCGGGTTCGAGCGCATCGGGTTGGGCGTGCTGCTCGGGCTCGCGCCGCTCACCGACGAACTCGCGCTGCTCGCCGCGCACGCGGAATGGCTCGCGGAACAGGCTCCGGGCGTGCGGCTGGGCTTCTCGCTGCCCCGAATCCAGCGCGTGGACGAGGCCTGCGACTTCCAGGCGCCGGTCGGCGTCGACGACGAGGCGTTCCTCAAGGCGCTGCTCTTCCTGCGCCTGAAATTCCCGCGGGCCGAGCTCACCGTCACGACCCGCGAGCGGGCCGACCTGCGCGACCGCACGCTCGCCTTCGGCGTCACCAAGCTCAGCGCCGGTGTCTCGACCGCTCCGGGCGGCTACGGCCACTCCGACGACGCGACGCCGCAGTTCTCGATCCACGACGAGCGCTCGCTCGCCGAAGTCGCCGAAGCCGTGCGCGCGAGCGGGCTCGAGCCGGTCGTCAGCTGACGCAACTTGCTAGTCTGGCGCGCCATGAGCTCGCAGGCCGATCTCCCCCAAGCCGATTCCGCGTGGAATGCCGGCGACATGGGCTGTGGCGAGCTCGTGATCGAGCTGCGCATGAAGATGCGCGAGCTCGCGCCGCGTGCGGTCCTGCATCTGGTCGCGCGCGATCCCGGAGCGGTCGAGGACATTCCCGCATGGTGCGGGATGACGGGCCACTCGCTCGTCCGCGCCGCTCCTCCCAACTACTTCATCCGCCGCAAGGAGAGCTGACATGGGTCGTTTCTGCGTTTCGCTGACGTGCGCCAAGGACAACCGCGACAAGGCCACCGTGGCGTTCGTCGTCGCCAACGCCGCCGCCGGATCCGAGCAGGAGACGATGGTCTTCCTGTCGACGGAAGCGGTCCGGCTCGCGACTCCCGGTTACGCCGACGACATCAAGGAAGAGGGTTTTGCGCCGCTGGCGGAGCTGATGGCGAAGTTCGCGGCGGCGGGCGGCAAGATCTACGTGTGCTCGCCGTGCTTCAAGAAGCGCGGGCTCGACGAGACCAAGCTCGTCGCGGGCGCGACGATCGTCGGCGGTGCCAAGCTGGTCGAGTTCCTCGCCGGCGGCTCGCCCTGCGTCTCGTTCTGAGGCACAGCTCGTGGGCGGCCATCCCTTCGCGGCGAAGGCGAGCTTCGACGGCGGCGATCTCGACTGCGGCAACGGGCTCCTGCTCCTGATCCGCAAGCACATCGACCCGCTCGAGGCGGGCGAGCTGCTCGAGATCCGCTCGACGGAGATCTCGGTGCCCGAGGACCTGCCGGCCTGGTGTCGCCTGACGGGCAACGAGCTCGTCAGCCACCTGCACCAAGGCCGGCAGCACAGCTTCCTCGTGTCGAAGGGCAAGTTTGCGCCGGAAAAGGCGCGTGCGGCGGCGACGCAGGACTCGATGCCGCTGCGCCAGCCGGTCGTGGCCGTGAAGATCCCCGCGAGCCTGCCCAAGCCCGCGCCCGCGCCGGAAATCACGCCCCTTTCGGTGCTCGGCATCGGAAGCTGGCCGCGGCCGGTGTGGTTGCTCGACGCGCTGCACCGCCACCTCGAAGGGCGGCTCGACGACGCGAGTTTCGAGGCCACGGCCGACGATGCAGTGCGCCTGTGCGTCGATGCGCAGCTCAAGGCCGGCGTCGACGTCGTCACCGATGGCGAGCAGCGCCGCGACAACTATTCGAGCTTCGTCGGCGGCATCCTCGACAACTGCCAGCTCATCCCGATCACCGATCTCCTGCCCTACGTCGAAGATCCGGCCGAGTTCGAGCGCGAGCTGCGTGCGCTCGACGTTCCGGCCGGAAAAGTGCGGCATCCGGCGGTGTTCGGGCCGCTCGGGCGCTCGCGGCCGATCGCGCTCGGCGAAGCTCGTTTCCTGCGCACGCTGACCGGGCTGCCGCGCAAGGTCGCGCTGCCGGGGCCGTACCTGCTGACGCGCACGATGTGGATGGAGTGCGTGTCCGACCGCGCCTACGCCGATCGCGAGGCGCTCGCGCGCGACGTCGTGCGCGTGCTGCGCGAGGAATTGGCGGACTTGCTCGCCGAAGGTGTCGCGCTCGTGCAGTTCGACGAGCCGGTGCTGAGCGAGGTCGTGTTCGGGCACGCGCAGCACAACCGCACGTTCATGTGCGGGGCGCTCGGGGAAAAACTCGACACGCCGGCGGAGCTCGCGTTCGCGGAGAAGCTGCTCGCGGAACTCACCGTGGGTTTCCCGCAGGAGCGCGTCGCGCTGCACGTCTGCCGCGGCAACTGGTCGCCGGACGAGAGCGTCGCGCTGCACGGCGACTATCGCCCGCTGCTGCCGCTGCTCGCGCGCGCGCCGGTCGGCACGCTGTTCCTCGAGATGTGCACGCCGCGTGCGGGCGATGGCGCGCTGCTCGCGGAACTGCCGCGCACCAAGCGCATCGGCATCGGCGCGGTCAACCAGAAGCGCCGCGAGATCGAGACGCCGGACGAGGTGCTCGCCAAGGTCGGGCCGCTGGTCGAGCTGCTCGGGCCCGAGCGCGTGCTGCTCAATCCCGACTGCGGCTTCGCGACCTTCGCCGACAACCCGCTCGCCTCCGCGCAGATCGCGCAGGGCAAGCTCGCGTCGATCGCCGCGGCCGCCGCGCAGCTGCGCCGGCGGCACTTCGGCCGCTGAAATCGGCCCGCCGGAAGTTCTTGCGGAACCTGACGCCGCCCCCGGGCGTCGCACCCGCGGTTTCCGCCCCGCATCGGCTCCCACGCCCAAGTTCGCGGCGCAGTTCGCCCGCCACGGCTCGCCGGCCCCCGGTAGGATCCAGAGCACCTCATGAAAACCTTTCTCGCTGCCCTGTCGCTTTCCGTTCCCGTTCTCGCGCAGTCGCACCTCGGCGAACGCCAGCCCGTTCCCGGCGAGCTCGTCGTGTGCGTCGAGTCCGAGTCGAACGCGCTCGACGTCGAAGCCGAGCTCGCGCGCTGGAACCTCGCCGCGGCCGTGCCCGGCCTGCGCATCGACTCTGCGCGCAAGCTGATGCAGTGGCAACGCCGCGGCGAGTCGCGCTTCACGAGCGTGCTGCTCCTCGAATACGGCCCGGCGCGCATCCCGCACGAGGAGCTGCAGCGGCGGCTCAAGTCGATCGGCGGCATCCGCTGGTCCGCGCCGAACATGGCGCTCGAGGGCGACCCGCGCGAGATCGTGCCGAACGACCCGAGCTACGGCTCGCAGTACCACCACCCGAAGATGCAGAACGATCTCGCGTGGAACACGACCTTCGGGCTGTCCTCCGTGATCATGGGCATCACCGACGACGGCGTGGACCTCGACCACCCCGATCTCCTCCCGAACATCTGGGTCAACACGGGCGAGGTCGCGGGCAACGGCGTCGACGACGACGGCAACGGCTACATCGACGACGTCAACGGCTGGGACTTCGTCTACAACGGCAACAACCCCAACCCCGACGGCACGGACGAGCACGGCACGCACGTCGCGGGCATCGCGGGCGCCCGCACGAACAACGGCATCGGCGTGGCCGGCGTCGCGGGCGGCTCGACGATCCTTCCGCTGCAGTTCTACGCGAGCGCGGCGCCGTGGACCGCGGCCGACATCGCCGAGTCCTTCGCCTACGGCGTCGACAACGGCGCGCGCATCCTGAGCACGAGCTACAACATCGACGGCTGGGTGGGCGATCCGACCGTGACGGCGGCCTTCGACTACCTCTATGACAGCGGCGTCCTGCACTTCAATTCCGCGGGCAACAACAACGCGGCCAACCCCGCGCGCCAGCTGTTCCACCAGAGCCTGATGGTCGCGAGCACCGACGCGAGTGACCTGCGCAGCTCCTTCAGCAACTACGGCGACGGCATCGACATCGCCGCACCCGGCTCGAGCATCTACGCGACGCTCATCAACGGCGCCTACGGCACGAAGTCGGGCACGAGCATGGCGGCGCCCAACGCCGCGGGCTCGGCGGCGCTCGTCTGGTCGGCGCACCCGACGTGGACGCGCGACCAGGTCGCGTCCGCGCTCGTGTTCTTCGCCGACAACATCGACGCGCTCAACCCGACCTACGCCGGCCTGCTCGGCAAGGGCCGCGCCAACGCCTATCGCGCGATGACGCTCCCGATGCCCGCGCCCAAGCTCACGCTGGCCACGGGCCTGCCGAACGAAGGCGCCGTGCTCAGCGGTGCACTGACCACGTTCGAGCTGCGCTTCGACCAGATCCTCGACCCGACCAAGGTCAACCTGCCCGGCGCGTTCACGCTCGACTACGCGGGCGCCGACGGCGTGTTTGGCACCGCGGACGATGGCCAGGTGTCGCTCGGCTGGGACGAGTACCTGATCAGCTCGAACCGCGTGCGCTTCACGAGCGTGGGAACGCTGATCGGCGCCGGCGCGTACCGCATCACTGCGCAAGCGTCGGTGCTCGCCAATCCGTTCGGCATCGCGCTCGACGGC
>JAPLOE010000091.1 GCA_026692705.1 Planctomycetota bacterium | reverse complement strand
TGCCGGTGTCGGTGCTCGCGAACCTGTACGAAGCGGTGCTCGGCGCGATCTACCTCGACGGCGGGTATGCGGCGGCGCGTGAGTTCGTGCTGCGCACGCTCGACAGCGCGCTCGCCGACGCGGAGCGCGAGCTCGCGGGCGCCAACCCCAAGCAGCGGCTGCAGCACCACGCGCAGGCGCGCTGGTCGATCCTGCCCGACTACGAGCTCGTGGAGACGCGTGGCAGCGCGCATGCGCGTGCCTTTTGCGTGCGCGCGAAGCTCGGCGAACGCGCCTTTCCGACGGCCTGGGGCCGCACGCGCAAGGAAGCCGAGCGCTGGGCCGCGCACGAGGCCTTGCTCGTGCTCGAGGAGCCCGCGGCGACCCCCGACGGGGCCTAGCGCGCTTCTCGCGCGGCGCGGCTAAACTCCGCGCCCCATGCTCCGGCCCAGGCGCCCCCATCCCGGCGGAATCGGTTGGAGCTCCACCCAACGAGGCTTCGCATGCTTCCCTTCGCCCGTGCGTTCACGCTCGCTTTCGGCCTGATCTCGTTCGCTCCCGCGGCGCTCGCCTTCCAGGGGACGCCGACCGAGGAGCCCGTGAGCGAGGAGGAATTCGAGGACCCGCCGCTGACCGAGGAGGATCTGCTCGCCGGCGTCAAGCTCGTCCCCGGGCCGCTCGTGGGCGAGCTCAACCCGCGCGCGACGATCAAGGTCCCCGAGGGCCTCGTGTTCGCCGATCGCGCGACCACGCAGCAGCTGATGGAGCTGATGCAGAACCCGGTGTCGGACACCGAGCTCGGCCTCGTCGGTGCGCCCAATCTCGACTGGTTCGTCGTGTTCGAGTTCGACGAGACGGGTTACGTGTCGGACGAGGACAAGGACGAACTCGACGCGGACGAGCTGCTCGAAACGCTCAAGGAAGGCAACGCGGCCGGCAACGAAGCGCGCGCGGAACGCGGCTGGAGCACGCTCGAGCTGCTCGGCTGAGCGGTGCCGCCGCACTACGACACGCAGTCGAACAACCTCGAGTGGGCCACGCGCGCCAAGAGCTCGGAGGGCTTCATTTCGGTCAACCACAACAGCCGCGTGCTCGGTCGCCACGGCGTGACGGTGGTCACGCTCGTGTGCGACGACGCACAGCATCAGGCGCTGCTTCCGGAATTCCACGAGTTGCTCAAGGGCTTCGAGTACCGCTCGGGCCAGCGCTATTCGGAGTACACCTCCGGCGACAAGATCGCGGAGTACGGCCTCACGGCGCTGGTCGCTGGCGGTGCGGGTGCGCTCGCGGTGAAGACCGGCCTGCTCGGCAAGCTGTGGAAGCCGATTGCGGTGGCGCTCGTCGCGATCGGGGCCTTCTTCAAGAAGCTCTTCGGCGGCAAGAAGAAGGAAACGGCGCCGACGCGCAGCGCGGGCAAGCCGGAAACGGCCGAGAGCGGCGCGGGCGACGAACCGCCGGCCGCGAAGTGAAAACGCCCGTGACGCCCGGCCGCGCAAGCGTCCGGGCGTCGCGTGACGGACGACGGAGCAGCACAGGACGATGAACTCGCTGGCGGAGATCTTCGTCGTGCTCGCGGCGCTGTACGCCTACGAATGCAGCGCGTGGGTGCCACGTTCCGCGCTCGCGTTGCGGGCCTTCGCGAAGGCGCTGCGTCGCGCGCGGCCGTCGAGCGTCGTGGGAAGTCCGGAGGCCGGCGCGCTCGTGCTGCAGCCGTTGCCGTGGTTCGGCACGTTGCTCGTGAGCGAGGCGTGGCCGATCGCGCTGTCGCCGCTCGGCATCGCGACGCGTGAGCCGCTGGAGCTCGACCGAAGGCAACGCAGGCCCTTCGAGCCGCTCGCGTGGCGCTGGGAAGAACTCGGGCCGTTCACGGCGCGCGAACGCAACGTGTTCGCGGGCGAGCAGCTCGTCGCGAGCTCGAACACGCTGCGCGGCGCGCGCGAAATTGCGGGACTGCTCGAGGAAGTGGCGCATTGCCCGAAGGAACGGCGCGCGAGCGAGATCGAGCGGCTGCTCGCGCGTTCGTTCGACCCGACGGAGTTTGCGCGGCGCACCGGCGCGCTCGAGCGAGTCGCGCGCCCGCTGCGCGTGTGGTGCACGGCCGTGTTCGTGTGGCTCGCGCTCGTCTGTCCGGCGCTCGCGTTTGGCGTCGGGCTCGCGCTCACGTGGCCCTACCTGGTCGCGGGAATCGTCGTGCTTCAGGTCGCGACGGTCTGGACGCTGCGGCGTTCGGTCCGCGGGCTGCTGCCCGATTGCGACGAGGAGCGCGGCCGCGCGACGCTGGCGCTCGCGCTCTCGCCGGTCGCCGCCGCGCGCGCGGTCGACACGCTCTCGCGGCCGCTGCTCGCGGGCCTGCAGCCGCTCGCCTGCACGGCGACGTTGCCACGCGAGGAGCGCGACGAGCTCGCGCGGGCCTCGTTCGTCGATGCGCTGCATCCGCGCCAACTCGACGACGCGCCGCCGCTCGCGCTCGAGGTCGACGCCTGGTTCCGCGCGCGGCTCGCGAGCGCGTTGCGCAAGTGCGCGGGCGAGCTCGCTATCGACGCCGATGCCCTGCTCGCGCCGCCGCCGGCCGATTCGGGCGAGCGCTCGTGGTGCCCACGCTGCCGCACGCGCTTCGACACGCCGCCCGCGACCTGTTTCGACTGCTCCGTCGCGACGTTGCCGCTCGCGCCGTCGCCCTGAGCGCACGCATTCGCGCGCCGCATTGGAGCTTCACGGTCCGCGCCGCGTAGGATGCGGCGATGCACGGGACGAGCGCGAGCTCTGGGATCGACGCGTCGGGCTTGCGTGAGCTCGAGCAGATCGAACGACTGCTGCGCGAGCGCGCGGAGGTCTCCATCGGCGGCCTGTGGGGCTCGGCGCAGGCGCTGGTGCTCGCGGAACTCACGCGCAACTCGAAGTTGCCGTGGCTCGCGCTGTGCGCGGGCGAGAGCGAGGCCGAGGCGCTCGCGGAGGACCTCGAGTTCTTCGGCGCCCAGCCCCTGCTCTTCCCCGCACGCGAGACGACGTCCAAGGGCAAGCTCGACGGCGACGACGTGGCGGCGATGCGGCGGCGCATCGAGGTCGCGCAGCGGCTCAACGGGCCCGCGGAAGGTCGCCCGAGGCTGCTGGTCGCTTCGCTGCTCGCGCTGCTGCAGCCGCTGCCGAAACCCGGCGATCTCGCGGCGGCGACGCTCAACCTCGCGGTCGGACAGAAGCTCGCTTCCGATCACCTGCTCAAGCAATTGGTCGACGCCGGCTACGAGCGCATGCCGCTCGTCGAGCGCCCCGGCGAAGTCTCGCTGCGCGGCGACATCCTCGACGTGTTCCCGTTCGCGAGCGAGTGGCCGCTGCGTGTCGAGCTGTTCGACGACGCGATCGAGAGCCTGCGCACGTTCGATCCGACGGAACAGAAGAGCGTCGAGAAGCTCGCCAAGGTCGCGGTGTGCCTCGCGCGCGACGCGGGTGGCGTCGAGGACTCCAGCGGCATCTCGCCGGCGCTGCTCCTGCCCGCGCAAACGGTGATCGCCGAAGTCGAGCCGCTGCGCATCGAGGACCGCGCGCACGGGCTCTCGATTCAATCCGCCTCGCACCAGCGCGAGCTCGGCCTCGTCCGACAGGCGCAGGTCGGTCGCCGCAAGATCCTTCTGCAGAGCTTGCCCGCGAAGGACGTCAACTTCGACACGCGCAGCGTGCAGGCGCTCTCCGGCGGCATCCGGCAGGCGCCGGAACAGCTGCGTCAAGCGACGGCCGACGGCACGCGCGCGCTCGTGCTGTGCCGCACGGAGGCCGAGGAAAGTCGCTTCAAGAGCGTGCTCGCCGAAGCGGGCGGCGTCGACCACGTCGAGACGCGCGTGGGCGCCGTCGCGAAGGGTTTCCGCTTCCCCGCGCTCGCGCTGATCGTCGTCGACCACCACGAGCTCGTCGGCATTCTCGGCACGCGCCGCGCCGCGCCCGCGAAGGTCGCGCACCGCACGCGCGCGTTGCAGTCGTTCTTCGACCTCAAGGTCGGCGATTACGTCGTGCACGCGGTGCACGGGCTCGCGCTCTACCGCGGCCTCGTGCGCATGGCGCGTGGCGCCGGCGAGGAAGAGCACCTGCACCTCTCCTTCGCGGACGAGGTCAGCCTGTACGTCCCCGCGACGCGCATCGACCTCGTCCAGCGCTACATCGGCGGCGGTGGCACGCCTCCGCCGCTCGACAAGATCGGCAGCCATTCGTTCCGCAAGCGCCGCGAGAAGGTCGAGCGCGCGCTGTTCGACCTCGCGAGCGACCTGCTCGAGGTGCAGGCCAAGCGCGAGCTGAAGCAGCGCCCGCCGTGGCGCGCCGACCCGCAGATCCTGAAGGACATGGTCGGGGCGTTCCCCTACGTCGACACGCCCGATCAGGCGCAGGCCGACGGCGACATCGCCGAGGACATCGAGGGCCTGCGCCCGATGGACCGGCTCCTGTGCGGCGACGTCGGCTTCGGCAAGACCGAGATCGCGATGCGCGCGGCCTTCCGCGTCGCTGCGGCCGGCGGGCAGGTGGTGGTGCTCGTGCCGACGACCGTGCTCGCGCACCAGCACTTCCTCTCGTTCCGCGAGCGCATGGCGGATTTCCCCGTGGAAATCGGCGTTCTCTCGCGCACGGTGACCGGCGACGACGAGCGCAAGGTGCTGCGAGGCATCGCCGCGGGCGAGGTCGACATCGTCGTCGGCACGCACCGCCTGCTCTCGAAGGACGTCAAGTTCAAGTCGCTCGGGCTGATCATCATCGATGAGGAGCAGCGCTTCGGCGTCACGCACAAGGAGCACTTCAAGTCGCTGCGCGCGATGGTCGACGTGCTCGCGCTCTCGGCCACGCCGATCCCGCGCACGCTGCACATGTCGCTCGCCGGCGTGCGCGACATCTCGGCGCTCTCGACGCCGCCGCCCGGCCGGCAGGACGTCGAGACCGTGATCGTCGACCGCAACGACCGCGAGTTCGTGCGCGACGCGCTGCTGCGCGAGAAGAACCGCGACGGGCAGGTGTTCTTCCTGCACAACCGCGTCGAGACGATCGGAATGCGCGCGCGCGAGCTGCAGGAGCTCGCCCCGGACTGCACGTTCGCGATCGGACACGGGCAGATGCCGTCGAAGCAGCTCGAGGTCGTGATGGACACGTTCTCGCGCGGCGACGTCGACGTGCTCGTGGCGACCACGATCGTCGAGAACGGCCTCGACATCCCGGCCGCGGGCACGATCCTGATCGACGAGGCCGACCACTACGGGCTGTCGGAGCTGCACCAGCTGCGCGGGCGCGTCGGCCGTGGCGCGCACAAGGCGCACTGCTTCCTGCTCGTCGATCCGCTCAAGCCGATGAAGCAGATCGCGCGCGAGCGGCTCAAGGCGCTCGAGGAGATGAGCCAGCTCGGCAGCGGCTTCGCGATCTCGATGAAGGACCTCGAGCTGCGCGGCGCGGGCAACATCCTCGGGCCGCAGCAGTCCGGCCACATCGCGTCGGTCGGCTACGACCTCTACTGCCGGCTGCTCAAGGACACCGTCGAGCGCGTGCGGCAGGGCATCGGGCCCGAGCACGTCACCAGCGACTCCGAGATCGCGGCCGGGGTCGAGCTCGAGCTCGGCCTGCGCGCCTACCTGCCCGACGCGTGGATTCCCGAGCAGTCGACGCGCCTCGAGATCCTGCGCCAGCTCGACACGATCCAGTCGCCCGAGGCCGCGAGCGAGCTCGAGGCCGGCCTGCGCGACCGCTTCGGCCGCGTCCCGCCGGAGGCGCACGCGCTCGTGCAGAGCTTCCGCCTGCGCGCGCTGGCCCGCGAGCTCGGGCTGACGCGCATCTCGCACCGCGGCGAGATCTACCTGCTCGAGTTCAAGGACCGCGTGGCGATCGAGCACGCGCTCGCGGGCCGCAAGGTCGACCTGCGCCCGATCCGCACCGGCCTCGCGCACCTCGTGATCCCGACCTCGAAGCGTGCGCCCGACAAGGCGCTCGCGTGGCTCGAGGAGCTGCTCGCCGGGCCTGTGCAAAACCTGGCGCAGCCCGCGCCCGCGCCTGCTCCGCGCCGTTGAGCGGCCCTAGACTGTCGGCATGGTCCGACGCCCCCTCGCCCTCGCGCTGCTCGCGCTCCTGTCCCTGCTCGCTCTCGCCTGCTCCTCGGCTCCGAAGGCTCCGCCCGCGCACGAACACAGCTTCGCGTTCCTGCGCACCGGCCCGCGGCGCGCGGAGTATTCGGGCGAGCCGCTGCAGGCGCTGATGAAGGGCCACATGGACAACATCGGGCGGCTCGCGGAACGCGAAGAGCTCCTGCTCGCCGGCCCCTTCGGTCAGGGGAACCCGGATCCGGCTCTGCGCGGCGTGTTCCTGTTCGCGACGCCGGACGCCGCCGCGGGCGCGAAGCTGTGCGAGACCGATCCGTCGATCGCCGCGGGCGTGTTCGAGATCGAGGTCGTGCCGCTGAGCACGCGCAAGGACCTCGTCGCCTCCCTGCACCGCCATCAGGCCTTCGAGGAGCGCCGCAAGGCCGACCCGACGATTCCGATGATGGAGGGAATGAGCAGCTACGTGCTCGGGATCGCGAGCGACGCCGCGCGCGCCGGCCGGGCGCTCGAGCCGCTGCGCGCGGCGGGCCAGGTCGTGCTCGAGGCGCAGCTGGGCGGCGCACGCGAGGGCGAACTGCTGTTCGTGCTCGACCAGCGCGACCTCGCCGGCGCCGAAGCCGCGCTCGCCCCGGTCGCGGCCGACCTCGGCGAGTACAAGGCCTACCCTTGGTTCGGCTCGGCCTTCCTGCGCGAGTAGGAGTTGCGGCGCCGCCCCCTCCGCCCGACAATCCCGCCCCGTGCTCCCTGCCCTCCTGCTCGCCCTCGCGCAGTCGACCGACGTCCCGCAGGCTCCGCCCGCGGCGACGCAGCAGGATCCTGCCCCCGGTCCGGCGCAGGGCCCCGCGACCGCGCCCGAGCTGCTCAACGGCATCTACATCGCCGTCAACGAGGAGCCCGTGACCCTCGGCGAGTTCTACCGCGAGCTGAGCCGCACGGGAAAGTCGGTCACCAACGAGGAGGAGCGCCGGCGCGTGCTGCAGGAGAGCCACGCGGACCTCGTGAAATCCAAGCTGATGTCGCAGGCCGGCCGCGACCTCGGTTTCGACCCCGCGCGCGTGAAATCGCTGGTCGACGACGACCTCGAGGGCTTCATCGAGGACGCCGGCAGCGTCTCGGGCTTCGGCTCGGTCCTCAAGCAGTCCAACCTCGACGCCGAGACCTTCCGGGAGCAGCGCGAGGAGTTCTACTACCGCGAGCTCTGGCAGCGCTCGATCGACGGCCGCGACCCGGGCGTCTCCGGCCGCCCCTACGTCGACCGCTTCATCAGCCCCAGCCGCCTCTACTACCAGTTCCGGCGCCAGCCGATCGAACAGCTGTTCCCGGCCCGCATCCGGGTGCAGGCGATCTTCGTGAGCGCCGCTCAGGCCGGTTCGGGCCGCCGGGCGCAGGAACTCGCGGCCGCCCTGCGCGAGCGGGCGCTGGGGGGCGAGGACTTCGGCGAGCTCGCCAAGACCTACTCCGCCGACGGCAGCGCCCGGCAGGGTGGCCTTCTGCCGATGACCGAGCTGGAGGGCGCCAAGCGCGGCTTCCCCTCCCTGGCGGAGTTCTTCGACACCGCCACGGTGGGCGCCATCAGCGAGGTGTCCCCCCACCGCGTCGAAAACGAGCTCGTCGGCTTCCTCGTGATGCGCGTCGACGGCCTCGAGCGCCTCGCGAGCAACGAGTTCGCCGACCTCGGCGTCCAGAAGCTGCTGCGGGACCGGGACCTCAAGGCCCAGACCGAGTTCCGCCGCGACCTGCGGCTGGCCGAGCTCTACCGCGCCGCCTACGTCTGGCCGCCGGAAGCCCGTCCGAACGGCGGCTCCAAGTCCGGCGCCGCCCCGGCCGCCACCCCGGGCTCCACCCCGCCGGCCGCCGCGACCCCCGACGCCGCCGGAACTTCCGGCCGCTAGACCCCGGAAGCTCACCGGGGGAGCGGTTGCCAAAGGCTCCTGTCGCTATAGTGTGAACCCCATCCTGCCCGGCGCGTTGGAGTCCCACCGGGAGCCCTGACCGGCCCCCGAACTTCCACGCCCACCCGGCACCCCGTCGGCCCGGCCCCCGGAGCGCTCCCCCGCGCCTCAGGGACGCCGCCCGACCGGGCCCGGCGGCCCCCGGAGAACGTCGATGACCCAGCAGCAGAACGACTACTCGAACATCCACATCGAATCCTCGATGCCCAAGGCTTGGGAGCGCGAGGAAACCTTCAACGACGTCCTCTACGACTGGATGGGTCGAGCCCCTTGGCTCGCCATCTCGGCCGTGGCCCACGCCATCATCGTGCTGATCATGATGGCGATCCCGTGGGAGCAGATGGGCGAGAAGAAGGAGAAGAAGATCGAAGCCAGCCTCGAGGCGACGCCCGAGGAAGTCTTCGAGGACCCGCCGGAAGAAGAGCCGGAAGAGCTCGAGGAAGAGGAGCCGACCGAGGAGCCCGTCATCAAGGACGCCGAGGTCTCCGACCACAACGAAGAGGACACCAACGAGGACTTCGAGTCCGTCCAGGGTGACCCCGACCAGACGGCGGACTCGCCCTTCGACTCGAAGGCCTTCAACGACGTCATCGGCATCGGCGGCGGCGCCGGTGGCAAGTTCGGCGGGCGCTTCGGCGGCCGCAAGAACCTGAAGGCGCGCGGTGGCTCCGGCACGGAGCAGGCCCTCAAGGACGGTCTGGAGTGGCTGCGCTGGCACCAGTCCGACGACGGCTCCTGGGACTGCGACGGCTTCATGGCCAACTGCGGCAAGATCGGGCCGACGACCTGCCAGGACCCCGGCGAAGCCCCGCACGACGTCGGCATGACCGGCCTCGCGCTGCTCGCCTTCCTCGGCGACGGCAACACGACCCGCGACGGCGTCTACAAGGAGCAGGTCGCCAAGGGCGTCAAGTTCCTCAAGGACCAGCAGGACCCCGACACGGGCCTGCTCGGCGAAAAGATCGGCCACTCGTTCCTCTACAACCACTCGATCGCCGCGCTCTCGATCTGCGAGGCCTACTACTTCTCGAAGTCGCCGCTGATCAAGAAGACGGCGCAGGACGCGATCAACTACATCTCGATCGCGCGCAACCCGTACGGCGCGTGGCGTTACGACGTTCCGCCCTCGGGCGACAACGACACGTCGGTCACCGGCTGGTGCGTGTTCGCGCTCAAGAGCGCCGAAGAGGCCCAGCTCAAGATCGACCCGGAAGCTTTCCGCGGCGCCGCGTCGTGGATCGACGAGGTCACCGACCCCGTCACCGGCCGCTGCGGCTACGACTCGATCGGCAGTGCCAGCTCGCGCATCACGCGCGTGAACGAGCACTTCCCGACCGACAAGGGTGAGGCGATGAGCGCCGTCGCGCTGCTCTGCCGCTTCTTCCTCGGCCAGGACCCGGACAAGACGCCGGTGATGGCGAAGCACGCCGACCTGATGAAGGCCAAGCTGCCCAAGTGGGATCCGGATGGCTTCGGCATCGACTTCTACTACTGGTACTACGGCTCCTACGCCATGTACCAGATGGGCGGCGACAAGTACTGGGAAGTGTGGAACAAGGCGATGAAGACCGCCGTGGTCGACTCCCAGCGCAAGGACGGCGACGAGAAGGGCTCGTGGGACGCCAAGGTCGACCCGTGGGGCTTCTCCGGCGGCCGCGTCTACACGACCGCGCTCGGTGTGCTCTGCCTCGAGGTCTACTTCCGCTACGCCAAGGTGCTCGGCGCCCGCTAGGCGCTCCGCACCACCTGTCTCCTGACGCGGGCGGCTCCTCCGGGGGCCGCCTGCGTCGTTTTGGGCGTGAAGGAGGAAGCAGAAGAAGAACAACCCTTGGGGGGAGGGAGATGGGAGCGGAGGAGCGAGAGGGGAGAAGAGAAGGAAGAAGGAGCGGAGCGGAAAGTACGGGAAGCAAGGGTGGCATCGCGGTGCTCACGCCTTGGATGGACAGGCTCGCTGGACCGCGCCGCACCGTCCGTTCCCCCCGTGCTTCGGGTTCCCCCCCCCTCTTCCTCCTCTCCCTCCGGTTCGCTCCCCCACAGGTTCCTTCTTCTGCTGCGGATGGGCGCGCCGAACGAGAGCCGTTAGCTTGGCGGCGTGAAGCGCTGGATCTGGATGCTGACGCTGGTCGCGGGACTCGTGGCCTGCGGGAAGGAAGCGACGAAGGAGCGCAGGAACGTGCTGCTCGTCACGCTCGACACGACGCGCTTCAACGCGGTCGGGTTCATGGGCAATCCCGCGAAGCCGACGCCGCGGCTGGATGAGCTCGCCAAGGAGTCGGTGGTGTACGAGATGGCGCGCACGGTGACGCCGCTCACGATGCCGGCGCACTCGTCGATGCTGACGGGGCTCTATCCGCCGCGGCACACGATCACGGCGAACGGCGCGCGGCCGTTGCCGAGCTCGGCGAGGACGCTGGCGGAGTACGCGCGCGAGTAGGGCGTCCAGACGGCGGCGTTCGTGGCGTCGCTCGTGCTCGACCGCTCGTTCGGGCTGTCGCAGGGTTTCGACACGTACGAAGGCGTCGAGCCGCCGAAGGACCGCGCGGCGCCGAAGATCGAGGAGCTGCGGGCGCCGCAGGTGCTCGCGCGAGCGAAGGCGTGGCTCGCTGCGCGCGACCGCGAGCGCCCGTTCTTCACTTGGGTGCACCTGTTCGACGCTCACGACCCGTACGAGCCGCCGAAGGAGCTCGCGGAGGCCTACAAGAGCGCGTACCTGGGCGAGATCGCGTTCATGGACCGCGCGCTGGGCGAGTTCCTCGATGCGCTGCGTGCGGACGGGACGCTCGAACAGACGCTGGTCGTGATCGTCGGCGACCACGGTGAGGGCCTGCGCCAGCACCAGGAGACGACCCACGGCTGGTTCTGCTACGAGAGCACCGTGCGCGTGCCGATGCTCGTGCGCTTCCCCGACGGCTGGCGCAAGGGCGAGCGTTCGGCGGAGATCGCGAGCGTGGTCGACGTGTTCCCCACCGCGCTGTCGGCGCTCGGCCTCGACGTGCCGCGCGACCTGGATGGCACGAGCCTCGACCACGCGCTCGTCCCCGAAGGCCGCGGCGTCTACTTCGAGTGCTTCAACGGCGCCGAGAACTTCGGCTGGAGCCCGCTCGTGGGCTGGGCCGACGCCAAGGCGAAGTACATCCATTCGAGCGTGCCGGAGCTGTACGACGTGCTGCCCGATGCGCGCGAGGTGCGCAACGTCGCCGGCGAGCGGCCGCAGGACGTCGCGCGCATGCTCGACCAGATCCGGCGCGTGCGCGCTCGTGCTGTTCGAATCGGCGGGCGCGGCGTCGTCGGAGGGCCGCGTCGAGGCGGCGGTCGCGCTGTGGGCCGAGCTCGTCGGGCGTTATCCGGAGAACCTGACCGCACGCTCGCTGTGGGCCTCGGACCTGATCCGCCTGCAGCGCCCGGCCGAGGCGCAACCGCTGTTCGAGTTCATCGCGAAGGAGCGCAGCCTGACCGCCAACGAGTCGAACAATCTCGGCTGGTGCCGCGAGCAGGCCGGCGACAAGGTCGGCGCACGCGCCGCCTACGCGCGCGCCCTCGAGCTCGACCCGCTGCACCCTTGGGCCAAGGACAACCTCGCGCGCGTCGAGGCAAAATGAGCGCGCAAGCGGAAGATCGGGCCAACGAACGCGCGCTCGACTCCGTTGCCTGAACACGCGGCCTGGCTCCGCCGGGGTGGAGCTCCCCACCCCGAGCGCCCGGCGCATCGAGAGAAACGACGAATGCTGTCGAGCCGGCGCTGACGGCGCTGTTCGAACGGCACGGACTCCAGATCGAAAGAACCAGCGGAATGCTCCCCTTTCCCGACGTCGGCCCGCACCGGATGTCCGGCGGCGAACTCACGCGGCTCTTCATCGTGCTCGCGTTGCTGGCGAGCTTCGCGCTCGTCGTGGTGCTCGCGATCGCGCGGCGCTTGGCACGGAAGCGAGATGGGCAGTAGCGGCGTCGCCTCCGCCGAGTCGGTGCCGCGAACGGCGCACACGACCTTCCGCGGGCTCTCGACGGCGCAATTCGTCGCGCTGGTGAGCGCGGCGGCGCTGGCGGCGGTGCTGTTGCCGCTGCACCTGCTGCTCGTGGGGCCGATCGTGCTCGGCGTGCCGCACGTGATCGGCGACGTGCGCGCGCTCGTGCTGCAGAAACCCGGCGGTTTCGGCGGGAAAACGGCGCTGGCGAGCCTCGCGGCGCTCGGTGCGATGACGGCGCTGCGCGCGGCGTCGATGGCTGGTGCACAGCTCCCCCCGCAGCTCGAGCTCGGCGCCGGCCTGCTCGCGGTGCTGCTCGCGATCCTCGTCGGCTCGCGCGCTTCGCGCCGACGCACGCTCGCGCTCGCCGCCTCGCTGACGCTCGGCGGCATCGCGCTCGCGTGGCCTCGCACCTCGACGTTGCTGCTCGCCCACGCGCACAACTTCATCGCGCTCTTCCTGTGGTTCGCCCTCGCGCGTGGCTCCGCACGCGGCCGCGGCTCGCTGCTCGCTTACGCACTCGCCTTCGCCGCCGTGTTCGTGCTCCCCCACTCGGCGCCCGAAAACCTCGGGGAATTCCGCTGGAACGAGTTCGCGGCCACGCTCGCCCCGGGGCTCGACGGCGACATCGCCGACCGCGTGGTGCGTTCGTTCGCATTCGCCCAGCTCGTCCACTACGCGCTGTGGTGCGGGCCCCTGCCGCTGGCGAAGGGCAGCTCGCTTGCGAGCGAGGCCGGACGCGCCGGAGTCGCGCTGGTGATCGTCGCCTGCGCCGCACTTCCGCTCGCGGGCCTGTTCGACGCGGCCGCCACACGTTCGACGTACCTGTCGCTCGCGGTCGCGCACGGCTGGCTCGAGCTCGCGCTGATCGGCTTCCTCGTCTCGCGCGGCAGGGTGAGCGCGTGAACTGGCTCGCGGCCTTCCTGTGGACGCTCGCGCTCGAGTATCCGGTGTACGAGTGGGCGCTCGGCTCGAACGCGCGCCGCTGGTGGCATCCGGCGGCCTGCACGCTGGCGCTCAACCTGCTCACGCACCCGCTGTTCAGCCTGTGGCTGCTCCGCGAGCCGCGCAGCCATGCCTCCATCGTCGCGGCCGAGCTCGGAATCGTCGCCGTGGAGGCGCTCGCGCTGCGTTTCCTGCCGTGGAGCGAGCTGCGCGGCCGGTCGGGCCTCGCCCGCGCGGCGGCGGCGGCGCTCGGGGCGAATGGAATTTCCTTCGCCGTCGGTCGTCTGTTCCTCGCGGCACTGGGAAGCTGAACGCGCCGCGCCCCGCTCGGGCCCCGCTTCGCCGGGGTAGACTGCATCCGAATCCCATGTCCAAGAGCCTGATTCTCGCGATCGTCGGCCTCGGCCTCGCGGCCGGTGGCTATGTCCTGCTGTCGAAGTCCTCTTCCGAAGCGGGGGGCGGCGCCACGCCCCAGGCGAAGGAGCAACCGAAGGACTCTGCGCCCGCCGACAACGGCCTGCGCGCGCTGGCTCCCGACGCGAACGCGAAGTCGGGCGCGAACGCGACCGGCGAGAGCGATCGCAAGGCGGCGACGACGACGCTCGAGGGCGTCACCGGCGTCACGGGCTTCCTGCTGCCCGAGCGCGAGGTCACTCCGCTCGAGAAGCTCAGCATCCGCGAGCTCGGCAAGCTGCACCGCGACGCGGGCGGCGACGGTGGCATCGCCGATCCGTTCGAGCGCCCGCCGGGCACCGACGCCGACAGCCTCGAGGTCAAGTTCGGCGCGATGGACGTCGCGACGCTGCAGCAGGAGCACGCCTCGCGGCGCGCGATCCTCAAGTGGCAGAGCGAAGGCCCGTTCGAGGACAAGACGCTCGAGATCCTGCCGGCCGAGCAGCGCCGCGTGATGGAGATCGAGCTCGAGTGGCTCGAGCAGCGCATCCTCTATCCCTGAGCGCCGTTCGCTGAGAACACCCCGCGCCGCGTGCCCTCCCGACCACGGAGCGCAGGCGGCACGACGCATTTGCGGCCGCGCGTGAACCGGCGCGCACTCGCGCCGTTCAAGGGAGCGGTCCCAAGCCTCAAGCCGCTCGCGGAGCGTTTCCCTTCCAACGGAGAACGCCCATGCCCGGTACGATCGACAACGTGGGAGCCGCAACGGCTCCGGAGAACTTCAGCGACGTCCTGCACGACTGGATGGAGCGCGCGCCCTGGCTCGCCCTGTCGGTCGCGGCCCACGCGCTCGTGATCCTGATCCTGGTCGCGATTCCTTGGGACAAGCTGCAGGACAAGCGGCCCGGGAGCGTGCTCCACGTAGCGAACCTTCCGGTGCCGGAGCTGTTCGAGGATCCGCCGCCCGAGGAAACGCCTGAAATCCTCGAGGAACCCGAGGTTCAGGACCCGACGCTCATCGACGTGAACCTGCCGCCCGACGTGCCCAACCCGCTCGCGGACGAGCTCGACGTCGCCGAAGGGGATCCGCAGGATCTCGCTCGCGCGCCGTTCGAGGGCGCCTTCGCCAACGACGTGATCGGCATCTCCGGCGGCGCCGGGGGCGGCAAGTACGGGCAGCGCTTCGGCAAGGGACCGGGACGCGGCAAGGCCGGCGGCGGAGGCGGAACGGAGCCGACGCTGCGCGACGCGCTCGAGTGGCTCGTGCGGCACCAGTCGGGCGACGGCAGCTGGGATTGCGACGGTTTCGACGTGAACTGCGGCAAGCTCGCGCCGAACGTGTGTGACGGACGCGCGAGGGACCGTACAAGGAGCAGGTCGCGCTCGGGCTGAACTGGCTGAAGCAGCAGCAGGATCCCGACACGGGCCTGATCGGCGAGAAGCTCGGCCACGCGTTCCTCTACAACCACGCGATCGCCACGCTCGCGCTGTGCGAGGCCTACCACTTCTCGAAGTCGCCGCTGCTCAAGCGCCCCGCGCAGGACGCGGTCAACTTCCTCTCCACCGCGCGCAACCCCTACGGCGCGTGGCGCTACGACGTGCCGCCTTCGGGCGACAACGACACGTCGGTCACGGGCTGGTGCGTGCTCGCCCTCGGCAGCGCGCGCGATGCGGGCCTCCTGGTCGACGAGCAGGCCTTCCAGGGCGCGCTCGCGTGGTTCGATGAGGCCACCGATCCGGTCACGGGCCGCTGCGGTTACGACTCCGTCGGGAGCGCGAGCTCGCGCATCACACGCGTCAACGACCGCTTCCCCACCGACCGCGGCGAGGCGATGACCGCCGTCGCGCTGCTCGGCCGCTTCTTCCTCGGGCAGGATCCCGACGACGCGCCCGTGATGGCGCGCCACGCGGAGCTCCTGCGCGCGCGTCCGCCGGTGTGGGAGCCCGAGAGCGGCGGCGTCGACCTGTACTACTGGTACTACGCCTCCTACGCGATGTACCAGATGGGCGGCTCGCGCTACTGGGAGCCGTGGAACCGCGCGATGAAGGCGGCCGTGGTCGATTCGCAGCGCAAGGACGGCGACGAGCGCGGCTCCTGGGAC
Source organism: Planctomycetota bacterium (assembly GCA_026692705.1). Classification (GTDB taxonomy): domain Bacteria; phylum Planctomycetota; class UBA1135; order UBA1135; genus F1-120-MAGs118. Next base: position 5,899 of record JAPLOE010000091.1, on the reverse strand, counting down.
CCGCAGGTCGATCCGTGGGGCTTCTCCGGCGGCCGCGTGTACTCGACGGCGCTGATGGCGCTGTGCCTCGAGGTCTACTTCCGCTACTCGCGCCTCGCCCGCTGAAGAAAGTTCCAATTCGTCCGCGGTCCCCTCGGTGTGGAACGAGGGGACCGCGGTGCTAGGATCGACCCGCGAGGAGGTCTTGGCGCATGCGCGATTCGCGACCGGATCCGGCGGGCGAGAAGGACCATGGCACCCACACGCTCAAGGTGTGGAAGGGCAGCGTGGTCGGCGTGTACGGCGACGACGTGTTCGTCGAGCTCGGCGCGCGCATGCAGGGCGTGATCTCGCTGCGCAAGTTCGAGCTCGTGCCGCGCCTGGGCGACACGTTCGAGTTCACGCTGCGTGGGCGCGAGGACGGGCTGTGGGCGCTCGAGCGCCGCGAACAGCCGACGCTCGCGACCTGGGAAGCGATGGAGCCGGGTGCGCTGGTCCACGCGCGCGCGACGCACGCGCTGCCCGAAGGCCTCGAGTGCAAGATCGGCGACCTGCACGCCTTCATGCCGAAGTCGCACACCGGGCTGCCGCGCGAGACCAAGCCGGGCGTGCTGCTAGGCAAGACGCTGACCTGCGAGGTGCTCGAGGTCGACCGCGAGCGCCAGCGCGTGATCGTGTCGCGCAAGCTCGTGCAGCAGCGCGAGCGCGACGACGACCGCGCGCGCGACGTCGGCAACCTGTACGTCGGACAGGCGATCGAGGGCCGCGTCTCGCGCCTCGAAGACTACGGCGCGTTCATCGCCTTCGGGCGCGGGCTCGAAGGCATGGTGCACATCTCCAACCTCGCCTACGAGCGCGTCGAGCACCCCTCCGCGGTGCTGAAGGTCGGCGAGCTCGTGCGCGCGAAGGTGCTCGCGCTGAAAGCCGGCGGCAAGCGCATCGCGCTCGGCCTCAAGCAACTGCAGCCCAGTCCCTGGGAGCGCCTGAGCGAGCGCCTGACGCTCAACCGCGTCGTCGAAGGCACCGTGAAGCGCGTGCTGCCCTTCGGCGTGTTCATCGCCGTGCTGCCGGGCATCGAGGGCCTCGTGCACAACTCGCAGGCCGAGCTGCGCGGCGAGCGCGACCTCTCCAACCAGCTGCAACCCGGCGCACGCGTCTCCGTGCGTGTCGTCTCGATCGACGAGCCCGGCGAGCGCCTCGCGCTCTCGATGCTGCACGTCGACGGCCGCCCGCTCGGCACCTACGAAGCCGAGGCCCACGCTGCGTTCGAGGCCCTGCGTCTCTCCGCGCGCCCCGCGTCGTCGGGGTCGTCGCTCGCTCGTGCGCTTCACTCCGCGCTCTCCAAGCACCGCCCCGACGCGGCGCGGTCCTGAAGAAGAACCGAGGGGGGAGTCGGAAGGAGGGGAGGCGAGAGGAAGAGCGAGCGAAGAGAGAGGGAAGACGAGGGGGCGCCGGGGCGGCTCAGAGACCGTGAAGATATGAACGGTCTCGCCGTCCGGCGTCGTCAGGCGACGGCGCAACGAGCATCCTGAGAGCCCGTATCCTCATTTCTTCACGGGCTCTCAGCAGACGCGGCGCGTGAAGGGTTCCATGAACTCGCGCGCGATCGCCTTGGGGTTGGCGAAGAGGCCGGAGGATTCGACCTTGAGGCTGAGCGTGGACGAGGGGATGCCGTCGGGGCCGGAGACGGTGATCGTGATGCGGGAGCGACCGCCGACGAGGCCGCCGGAGCGCTCGACCTCGAGCACGCAGGCGGCGTCGTCCTGACGCACGAGCTTCCAGCCCGCGAGGTCCGCGACCATGTCGCGGGCCTCGGAGCAGAGCTCTTCGCGCCGCATGGCGACGGAAAGCGGACGCAGCAGCGGCGAGGCGCTGTCGTCGCTCGACTCGAACGCTCCCATGACTCGGGCCCCGCGTGGGGCCCAAGGCTCACTTGGCGGCGGCGAGCTTGTTGAGCGCCTTCTGGAGGCGGCTCTTGCGGCGCGCGGCCGTGTTCTTGTGGATCACGCCGGCCTTGGCGGCCTTGTCGATCGTCGAGACGCTCTCGACGAGTGCCGCCGCGCGCTTCGCCGGTTCAGCGGCGATCGTGTTCTTGATCTTGCTCTTGATGCCGCTGCGGATCGAGCGGTTCTTCTGGCGGCGAAGGTTGGAGGTGCGGACGCGCTTGGCGGATTGCTTGGAGTGAGTCATGGCTTAGCGAAATCGTTCCATCTTGGCGGCTACATCTCGGTAGCCGATGTCCACTTCGTACACGCGGGCGTAGCTCGAGCGAGCCTGTTCGGCGTTGCCTTCGCCCTCGGCGATCTCGCCCAGAGCGTACAGCGCTTCCTTGGCGCGCTCGTCGATCTCCCGCACGCCCTCGAGGACGCGCAGGTATTCCTTCTTGGCCAGGTCGGCGAAGCCCTTGCGCTGGAAGCACTGGGCGAGCCCCATGCGCGCCTCGCGCGTCACCCGCGCGTCGGCCTGCGCCTTCTGGAACTCCCCCAGCGCGGCGTCGAGCTCACCCAGGCGCAGCAGGCGCTTGCCGAGCTGCAGCCGCAGGGTGGCGTCGCCGGGGTGCACCTGCACGCGGTTCTTGAAGTCCTCCGCCTCGGCGGCGACGAGCTCCAGCTCGAGCCGGCCCGCGAGCTCGGTGTTGCCTTCCTTGTCGGCGCGCGCGATGCGCTTCTTGATCACCTTGGCGCGCAGGTCGCCGACCTTGCAGAGCAGGTCGAAGCTGTCCTTCTTGTACTGCTGCGCGCGCTCGGCGCAGTCGAGCGCCGACTCGTAGTCCTTGAGCTTCTCGTGGATCTCCGCGAGCTGCAGCATCAGCTCGGGATCCTTCGGGTTCTCCGCGTACTGGCCCTCGAGGCGCTCGCGCTCGCGCACGAGGTCCTCCTCGGTCAGCTGGCGGCGCCGCGAGCGCTCGAGCTCGGCGGCCTGGTCCTTGTCGCGGATCTGCTCGCGGCTGTGGCTGACCTGCTCGAAGCGACCGGCCTTGAGCGCGCGCTCCGCCGCGAGGTCCTTGCGCGCCTTGAGCGCATCCTGGTCGCGCGGGTCGGCCTGCAGCGCGCGTTCGTAGTATTCGAGCGCCTTGGCGTGCTCACCGGCGCGGTACGCCATCGCCCCGGCGCGCTTGAGGCCCTCGGGATTGCGCGGCGCGATCTCGGCCAGGAACTCGTACACCGCGAGGGCCGACTTCGTGAAGCCGGCGTTCTCCAGCGCGCGCCCGAGCTCGAGGTTGGCTTCTTCATCGAGCGGGTTGGACGCGAGGAACTGCTCGAGCGACTTCGCCGCGGCGGCGTGCTTGCCGGCCTTGGCGAGCCCCTTGGCGACCGCGAGCGGACCGGCGCCGGCGATGGCCTTGAAGAACTTCATGCCGCCGCCCTTCTGCTCGTGCCGACGGCGCAACGCGACGCGCAGGCCGGCCCGCGCCTCGCCGAGGTCGGGCTCCATGTCGAGCAGGCTCTGGTAGACCTCGATCGCGAAGTCCCAGTTGCGCTTCTTGAGCGCTTCGTCCGCCTTCAGGAGATGCTTGGAGTAGTCCACGACGAGGGTCTTCCTCGCCAGGCCGAGCACCGGTCGACGGACGAGCCGCCGACCCGGATTCCGGGCGGAAACGAGGGCGGGAGAGGTTAGCGGCGCTGCCGAAAAGCGTCAACGCAGGCTATTCTCCTCCACCCTCCAAACTTGGGGCCCGGCTGGTACTGGTCCCTACCCCTGTGCCACGCTCGCGGGGACGCCGACGATGACCGAACCGCTCGAATTCCGCATCACCCTCTACCCCGACCCGATCCTGCGCAAGGTCGCGCGGCCGGTCGAGCGTTTCGACGACGAACTCAAGGCCACCGTGCGGGCCATGTTCGACCTGATGTACCGCTCGCAGGGGGTCGGCCTCGCCGCCCCGCAGGCCGGGCTCGACACGCGCATCCTCGTGCTCAACCCCACGGGCGACCCCGCGCAGGCCGATCAGGAACTGGCGCTGGTCAACGTGACGATCCTCGACCGCTCCGGCCCCGTCGGCCTGTACGAGGAGGGCTGCCTGTCGTTCCCGCAGATCTACGCCGAGGTCAAGCGGCCCGAGCGCTGCCGGATCCGGGCCTGCGACCCCGAGGGGCGCGAGTTCGAGAAGGACTACGACGGCTTCACCAGCCGCGTGATCCAGCACGAGTACGACCACCTCGAGGGCGTGCTGCTGGTCGACCGCATGTCCCCAGCGGACAAGGCGCGCAACAAGGTGGCGCTGGGTGAGCTGGTCGAGCGCTACCGCCGCGGCCAGCCCGCGGGTCGCTAGCCTGCCGCCGGTGGCCGCGCCCGCCGCGCCCTCCCCGCTTCCGTGAAGACGACCCGTTCGATCGCCGAGCTTGGCAGCCCGCCGCCCGAGGGCTCGGTCGTGTCGATCGGCGTCTTCGACGGCGTCCACCGCGGCCATCAGGCGATCCTGGCGGCCAACGTGGCGCGCGCGCGGGAGCTCGGCGCCGTCCCGACGGTGCTCACCTTCGCCGGCCACCCCAAGCAGGTGCTGCTCGGCAACTCGCCGCGCACGCTGACCACGCTCGAGCACCGCCTCGAGCTCTTCCGCCGCGCCGGCATCGCCCACACGGTCGTGCTGGAGTTCGACGAGCGCCTGCGCGAGGTACCGGCGGAGCAGTTCGTCGACGAGATCCTCGTGCGCGGGCTGGGCGCCCGGGCCTTCGTGCTCGGCTTCGACAGCAAGTTCGGCCGCGAGCGGCGCGGCACGCCCGCGCTGCTCGAGTCGCTCGGCTTCGACGTCACGGTCGTCGACAAGGTCCTCGCCGCCCCGCGCGCCGTGTCGAGCACGGCGATCCGCGAGGCCGTCGAATTGGGCGACCTCGTCGGGGCCGCGGAGATGCTCGGCCGCGACCCGAGCGTGCTCGGGCTGGTGGTCCGCGGCGACGCGCTCGGCCGCCAGCTGGGCTTCCCGACCGCCAACCTCGACCTGCAGCACGAGCTGCACCCGCCGCCGGGCGTCTACTACGGCTGGGCCGGCGTCTACGAAGGCGGCAAGGTCGAGCAGTGCTTCGGCGCCGTGGCCAACATCGGCTTCCGCCCGACCGTCCAAGGCGAGCGCCCCGACCGGCCGCGCATCGAGGTCCACCTGCTCGACTTCACGGGCGACCTCTACGGCCAGGCGATCGAGTTCGTGTTCCTCGGGCGCTTGCGGGGCGAGCAGCGCTTCCCCGACCTCGAGGCCCTCAAGGCCCAGATCCGCCGCGACCTCGCCGTCGCGCGCCAGAAGCTCGCCGAAGCGGCCCGGCGCTGACGGGCGCGGCTCCCCCGTTGACCGCCGGAGCGTTCGACGCCACAATCTCCGCCCTTCGCCGGCGTCCGACCGGGCCTCGCGGCCCCGACGCGCCTGCGAACCGTGGTTGGGCAGGTAGCTCAGTCGGTAGAGCAGCTGATTGAAAATCAGCGGGTCGCTGGTTCAAGTCCGGTCCTGCCCACCACTCCTCTCTTCAGGCCGTCTTTCGCGGCTTTTTTCGGCCCCGGCGCCCCTCTTGGAGGCGCGCCCTTCCGCCCGGTTCCTCGCGAGCGACGCCCGTGACCACCTACCAGCCTCTGGTGATCCGCCGCAGCGATCCGGCCAAGGTCGAGATCGAGTGGGCCGACGGCCACAAGACCTCCTTCACCGCCGCCGAGCTGCGCGGCCTGTGCCCCTGCGCCGCCTGCGTCAACGAAGTGACCGGCCAGCGCATGCACGACCCCGCCTCGGTGCCCGCGGGCCTCTCCCAGAGCGACCTGCGCTTCGTCGGGAACTACGCAGTGGCCCTGCAGTTCTCCGACGGGCACAACACGGGCATCTTCCCGTTCCGCTTCCTGCGCGACCACGACCCGCGGGCGTGAGACGATGGCTGCCGAGGGCGATGGGACGGGCGACGGCGACCTGTTCGTGCGCCCCGGCGTCGTGATCCCGGCGGCC
>JAPLOE010000090.1 GCA_026692705.1 Planctomycetota bacterium | reverse complement strand
CCGATAGTGAGGTACGAGTACGTCAGCCGCGCGCCGCAGACCATTTCGAAGAGATCAAGGATGTATTCGCGTTCGCGGAAGGCGTAAAGGAACGGCGTGAACGCGCCGATGTCGAGGCCGTAGGTGCCGAAGGCGATCAGGTGCGAGCCGATGCGGTTCAGCTCGGCGCAGATCGTGCGGATCATCAGCGCACGGCGCGGGATCTCGATCCCCATGAGCTTCTCGACGGCGAGCGAGTAGCCCAGGTTGTTGTTCATCGCCGCCAGGTAGTCGTAGCGGTCCGTGTACGGCAGGTACTGGAGCCACTCGACGTTCTCGCCGATCTTCTCGGCGCAGCGGTGCAGGTATCCGAGGTGCGGCTGGGCGCCCGTGACGAGCTCGCCGTCGGTGCGCATCAGCACGCGCATGACGCCGTGCGTCGCCGGGTGCTGCGGCCCGAAGTTGATCTCGAGATCCGGCGTGCGGATGTCGACGGTCACGAGGCCCGCGTCCGCCTGGTGCAGGCGCGTGCTCGGCATCGTCTTGGAGGATTCGTTCGACATGGGGAGAGCGGCCTCACTCGCAGGAGATGCCGTGGTACTCCTTGGGGAACTCGTAGTCCTTGCGCAGCGGATGGCCGAGCCAGTCGTCGGGCAGCAGGATGTTGCGCGGGTCGGGATGACCGACGAACGTGATGCCGAACATCTCGGCGCACTCGCGCTCGTGCCACTGCGACGCGCGGTAGACCGGCACGAGCGTCGGCAGCGCGGCCGCGCTCTTGGGCAGCAGCGCCTTGATCGCGAGCCGGTGGCGGAACTTCAGGCTCAGAAGCTGCACGTTGATCCACAGGTCGGCCGAGTCCTTCGACGGATCGGTCGCGGTCACGTCGACGAGCAGCTCGAAGTGCAGGCGGTCGTCGTCGCGGCAGGCGCGCACGAAATCCGCGAGCTGCTGCGGCTCGACGAGCACGAACGGATCGCCCGCACGGCCCTTGTCCTTCTTGTCCTTCGGGTCGGCCTTGCGCGGCTCGTCCGCGCGCACCAGTCCGGGCGCGCGGATCGCGGTCAGGCGGTCGAAGATGCCCTGGAAGTCCATCGCGCTCGCTCCGTTAGGCCAGCCGCGCCGGCTTGCGGATCACCGACGAGTTGCGGATCTTCTCCTGCAGCTTCATCAGGCCCTCCAGCAGCGCCTCGGGGCGCGGCGGGCAGCCCGCGATGTACACGTCGACGGGGATCACGCGGTCGACGCCCTTCACGACGGTGTAGCCGTACTTGTAGTAGGGACCGCCGCCGGTCGCGCACGCGCCCATGGCGATCACGTACTTCGGGCTCGGCATCTGGTCGTAGAGCTTCTTGACGCGCTCGGCCATTTTGAAGTTGACCGTGCCGGCCACGATCATCAGGTCGGCCTGACGCGGGCTGGCGCGGAACGCACCGGCGCCGAAGCGGTCGATGTCGTGGTGCGCGGCGCCGACGGCCATCATCTCGATGGCGCAGCAGGCGAGCCCGAACGTCATCGGCCAGATGCTCGACAGGCGGGCCCAGTTGATCAGCCAGTCGACCTTGGTCGTCAGGACGTTCTCTTCGAACTGGTTCTCGAGGCTCAGCATGGATGCGGGGTTCCGGAGGAGGAGCGCTGGGAGGTTGGGCGGCTAGGTGGCGCTGGGTTCGGGCGCGGGGGCCTTGGCGGCCTTGGCGCGCGCTTCGATCTCGGCCTCGATGTCGCGGACGGTCGACACGCGCTCGAGGCGCGAGTCGGCGAACTTCGGCTGGTAGCGCTGGCCTTCGTAGGCGAGCACCCAGTCGAGGTCGCCCTTGCACCACACGTAGACGAGGCCGAGGAACAGGATCGCGACGAAGGCGAAGCCCTCGGCGAGCGCGAAGTAGCCGATCCCCAGGCCGGCGGCCGCGCCGGTGTTGGCCATCGCGTCCTTGAGGACGAGCGCCCAGGGGAACAGGAAGGCGATCTCGACCGCGAACACGACGTAGACGAGCGCGACCGTGTAGTAGCGGATGTCGAACTGGACCCAGGCGCTGCCGATCGTCTCCTCACCGCACTCGTAGGTATCGAGCCCCTCGTCGGTGAGGCGCTTGGGGCGCAGCACCGACGCGATCAGCAGGTTCGCAAAGACGAACACCAGCCCGACCGAGGCGAAGACGAGGACGTTGAGGTAGTCGAAGTACATGGGGCAGGGACCCAGCGGCACCCACCCGTGTCGGGGAGGAGCGTCCGCGGACAGGCCACACGGGCAATAGAAAGGGCGCGAAGGGTAACAGACGCGGGGCGCCGGGATCGACCCCCTAGGCGCCGCTACTGCGCGTTCGTGGCGAGCTCACGGGCGAGGCGCTGCTTCACGGCGGGCGAGCTCCGTCCCAGTCGGCTCCGCTCGGTCGCGCCGGCCGTCGGGCGGCGCGGCGGGAAAATCCGCTCCGGGGTGCGACCGCGGAGGGTCGCCGAACGTCGTCGGAGCGGTGGAGCAGGAGCACGAACGACCGCGCGGGTCCGACGCGGCGCCGGCGGGGCAACCGGAGGAACTCGGCGCACCCGGGCGGCAGGTCGGTCGTCGGTCCGAACGGGCCGCGGCCCCCATCGATGTCGCCAGCGGGCAGGGCGGCGCCGTCGGCCGGGTCCGACCCGCCGCGGGGGCCGCAACAGGACCCCTCCGAGGGCCGGACTCTGCAAGGAATGGGTCAGGAAGGCCCTTTCCGGGGCCCGAGGGCGAAGGCAAGGCCTCCGCGGCCGAGCTCCTCCGCCCGGGTGAGGCCGACGTCGCCCCCAGCGGGCTTGCGACCTTCGCCTGGATCCTCATGTTAGGCTCTTGTGGAGTCGAAATGATGTCGAATTTCCTGCCGAACGTCCCGGACTCGGGTTGGGAGCGCTGGTTCGCGGTCGCCGCCGACCATCCCCTGCGCTGCGGGCTCGCCCTCGCCTTCCTCGGCAGCGCGCTTCGGCCCCCCTCTCGGGCCCCGACCTAGGCATCTGGACAGGTCGCGACTAGAATGGCCCCTCGCTCGCCCGGACGCCGGTGGCCTCCGCCACCTGCAAACCCGGTCGAAATGCTCGCCAACGCCTATCCTGCGGGGTTTTGATGTCGATCGCTGCCTACCACTCGATCCTGTTCGGTCCGATCCGCTCCCGGCGGTTCGGCACCAGCCTCGGGATCAATCTGACGCCGACCCCGCGCACCGAATGCGGCCCTGACTGCCTGCACTGCAAGACGGCCTATGCCGCCTCGGTCCCGATCGTCAGCCGGGCCCACATCCTGCCCAGCTCGGGCCTGATCGTGACCAACGCCGCCCGCCGCATCATCGAGATCCAGCGCGCCGGCGAGAAGCTCGAGAGCCTGGCCGTCTCCGGCACGGGCGACCCGACGATGCACCCCAACTTGCTGGAAATCAGCGAGAACTTGCGCGACCTGAAGGCCAAGTGGTTCCCCAAGGCCAAGCTCAACCTGCTGTCGCCTTCCCAGGCGCTCTCCAGCCCCGAGCTGCGCGCGGTGTGCGTGATCTACGACCGCGCCGTCTTCGCTTTCGAGTGGGGCACCGCCAAGACCTACGACACCTTCCGTCCGAACGCGACGCTCGACTACAAGACGCTCGTCGATCGCCTGCAGGGGCTCGACCGCTGGAGCGCGCAGGCCACGTTCGTGCAGGGTGCGCTCGACAACTCCAGCGACCGCGAGGTTCAGGGCTGGATGAAGAAGATCGAGGAGTTGCGCCCGCGCGAGGTCTACCTGCTCACGACCGAAGGCAAGGCCAAGGCCGGCATCAAGTCGGTGCCGCTCTCCAAGCTCGAGGAGATCTCCGCCAAGCTCGTCGAGAAGACCGGCATCCCCGGCCACGTGGTCACGCGCGAAGCTCAGCCGGCTTGATTGCGCCTTGACCGCCCTCGCCGAACTGCGCGGCGTCTCGAAGACCTACGAAGGTGGCCGGGCCGCCCTCAAGGACCTCACCCTGGACGTCCGTCCGGGGGAGGTGCTCGGGCTGCTCGGTCCCAACGGCGCCGGCAAGACGACGACGGTCAAGATCCTGTGCGGCCTGCTTCCGCCGAGCGCGGGCGAGGTGCGCGTCGGGGGCATCGACATGCAGGCCGACCCGCTCGGGGCCCGGCGCAAGTTCACGTTCGTGCCCGACGGCGCGCCGCTGTACGGCAACCTGTCGCCGCGGCGCCACCTCGAGCTCGTCGGCCGGCTGCACGGCCTCGACGAGGCGCGCATCGAGAGCGAGACGCGCCGCCTGCTCGAGTCGCTCGAGCTCGGCGAGCGCATCGACGATCCCGTCGGCCAGTTCTCGCGCGGCATGCGCCAGAAGACGGCGCTCGCCTGCGCGATCCTGCCGCGCACGCCGCTGTGGGTGCTCGACGAGCCGCTCGAGGGCCTCGACGCGCCGACCACGGCGGTCATCAAGGAAGTGCTGCGCGAGTGGGCGCGCCAAGGTGGCGCGGTGCTCTACACCTCGCACCTGCTCGACGTGGTCGAGCGCGTGTGCGACCGCATGGCGATCCTCGCGCAGGGCGAGCTCGTCGCGCTCGGCACGCTCGACGAGCTGCGCACGCGCTCGGGCGCCGATGGAACGCTCGAGGAAGTGTTCCGCGCCGTGACGCGCGCCGAGGACCCCGTGCTCAAGGCCCGCGAGGTGCTCGGGCTCGGGCGCTGAACCGCGCTACTGCACGATCGGCGTCGGCTTGAGGTTCTCGTCGACGGCGACGAGCGTCACGCGGCCTTCGGTGACGTGCACGATCGAGTCGCGCGAGCGCGAGCGCTGGGCCCAGACGGACACGCCGACGGTGATCGACGTGCGGCCGACGCGCAAGGTCTCGGTGAAGAAGCTCACGAGATCGCCGACGAACACGGGCTGGCGGAACTCGACCGAGTCGAAGCTCACCGTCACGAGCTTGCCGGGATGGCGCAGGTGCGCCTCGGTCGCGGCCGCCAAGTCGATGTGCGAGAGGATCACGCCACCGAAGATCGTGCCGACCGCGTTGGTGTCGCGCGGCATCATCACCACGCGGATCGCGGGCTGGCGGTCCTTGGGATAGTCCGGCGGATTCATGTGCGTCGTCATGGTTGCGTGGCGAGGGAGCGTTCCGCCCAGGCGCGGACGGTGGCCTCGAGTTCGGGAGTCTTGCCGCGGAAGAAGTGCTCGACGCCGGGAATCACCAGGCGCTCGAAGTTGCTGGGCAGCGCGCCGACGCGCTCGTCGAATTCCGCGGGCGTGCCGAACTCGTCGTGCTCGGCGTGCAGGATGAGCGTCGGCTGCGGGATGTCGCGGATGAAGCGGCAGTCGTAGGCGCGCGCGGGCGGCGCGATGAGGAACACGCGCGCGATGCGCGGCTCGCGGCGCGCGAGGGAGCCGACGGTGCGCGAGCCGAACGAGAAGCCGCCGGCCCACAGCGGAAGGCCGGGGAACGCGCCGGCGAGATGGTCGAGCGCGGCGGTGACGTCCGCTTCCTCGGCGCCGTTGCCGTCGTGCACGCCCTCGCTCGCGCCGGCGCTGCGGAAGTTGAAGCGCAGCACCGCGAGTCCCGCGTGCTGCAGGCCGCGCGCGACGCGGAACACGACGTTGTTGTCCATCGTCCCGCCGGCGGTCGGCAGCGGATGGCACACGACCGCCGCCGCTCGCGGAGCCGCGCCGTCCTTGGGCAGCCACAGGAGCGCCTCGAGGCGGCCGACCGGACCCGGAATGAAAAACCGCATGCAGCCGCGTACTGTAGCGGCGATGCTCGCGCGAATCCTGATCCTGCTGCGCACGCGCCTCGCGGCGCAGAAGGGGGACAGCGCGCTGCCGGTGGCGGCGCTGCTCGTGCAGGGAACGGTGGCGGCGGTCGTGTGCGGCCTCGTGCGAGGCGAGGTGCCGCCGTTCGCGTACGCGCTCGTCGCGCTCGCGACCTGCGCGGCGCTCGTGGCGATTCCGTTGCTCGGTGAGCTCTCGCGCCTCTTGGTCGCGGACGAGACGGGCGATTGGGTGCGGGCGCTGCCGGTGCGTTCGATCGAGCTGCATCTCGCGCGCACCGCGCACCTGTGCCTCGCGCTCGCGGTGCTGAGCCTCGGTGCGCTCGTGCCGGCGGCGCTGCTGGCGAAGGGCTGGGACTGGAGCGCGCGCGTCGAGCTGGTTGCGCTCGGGCTGGGACAGTCGCTCGCGATCGCGGCGGCGCTGTTGCTCGTGCAGGCGCTGCTGCGAGGACGCGCGCAGGGCCTGCTCGTGATCGTGCAGATCGTGTTGTTCGTCGGAGTGCTGCTCGGCGCGAGCGTCGGCCTGCGCAAGGCGCCGGAGATGAAGGCGTGGACTTCGCCCGCCGCGGAAGCCGGGCTCGCGCTGTTTCCGCCGGCCTGGTTCGCGGCACCGCTCGGCGACACGCCACCCAGCGCGCTGTGGAGCTGGGCTGCGCTCGCGGCGACCGTGCTCGCCGTCGTCGCGCTGATCGCGACGCCCGCGCCGCAAGTGCGGAGATTCCAGAAGAGCGCGTCGGTGCTCTCGAACGTGCTCGCGCCCGTGCGCAGGCTCGCGCTGCGGCTGTGGGTGCGCGGGAGCGAACGCGCGAGCTTCGAGTGGCTGTTCGAGGCCTTGCCGCGCGAGCGCGACTTCGTGCTGCGGACGTATCCGCTGCTCGCGGTGCCCGTCGCGTTCCTGTGGATTTCCGGTCGCGGCGAGGCGGCCGACACGCAGCAGGACTGGCTCGCGCTGCTGCTGTTCCTGCCGGGCGCGTACCTGCCGCTGCTCGCCGCGCACGTGCCGGGCTCGGACTCGTTCCAGGCGCGCTGGATCCTCGACACGGCGCCGCTGGAGCGCGACGCGCTCGACAACGGAGCGATCAAGGCCATCGCCGCGCGTTTCCTCGTGCCGTTCTACGCGTTGCTCGTCGGCATCGGCACGCTGCTCGGAGGCGGAGCGATGATGTTGCGCCTCGCGCTCCCGGCGTTCCTGTGCGGCGTGCTCGTGCTGCGTGGCACGTGGAAGACGTTCGTCGTCGACCCGCCGCTCTCGACCGCACCCGACTCGATCCTCATCCGGCAGGATTGGTTCGGCGGCCTCGCGGTGATCGCCGGAGTGCTCTCGATCGTCGCGGTCGCGGCCTCGCGCCTCGTGCGCGGCCCGCTCGAGGCTCTCGTGCTCGCGCTCGCGCTGCTCGCGCTCGAGCGCGCGCTCGACCGTCGCTCGCGCCTCAGGCTCGGCTGAGCGGATCCTTCGTCGCGCGCATCCACTCGTCGAGCTCGCGAGAGAGACGCGCGAGAGTTTCGGCGTGCGCGGGCTCGCCGGCGAGGTCGTGCATCTCGTCGGGATCGGCCTGCAGGTCGAACAGCTCCTCCGGCGGACGGCGCATGAAGCGCTGCATGCGCTCGCGCAGCGCCGCGTCGTCCTTGGCGACCTTCATCCAGGACTTCCACGTCATGCTGAACTCCAGCACGTTGTTCGCGAAGTCCTCGGCGGTCGGGTAGTTGCGGATGTACTTGAAGCGCGCGTCGCGGATCGAGCGCGCCGGGTTGGGCTTGCCCGAGAGGTGCTCGGTGTGCTCGCCGACGAAACGCTCGCGCACGCTCGCCACCTCGCCGCGCAGGAGCGGCAGCAGCGAATGGCCATCGAGCGGCCCTTGCGGGTCCACCGCGAACATGTCGAGCGCCGTCGGCAGCAGGTCGACGAGGCTCACGAGCGCATCGCTGCGTGTGCCCGGCTCGATCACGCCCGGCCAGCGCACGAGGAACGGCACGTTGATGCCGGCCTCGTACAGCGTCGTCTTCGCGAACGGGAACGGCCGCCCGTTGTCGCTCGTCATCACGAGCAGCGTGTCCTTCGCGATGCCCGTCTCCTCGAGCACGTCGAGCACGCTTCCGATCGTGCGGTCGAGCCGCCACAGGAAGTCGTAGTAGTGCGCGAGCTCCGCCCGCGTCTCCGGCGTGTCCGCGAACTTCGCCGGCACGTGGATCTTCGCGGGATCGTGCGGGATCGGCGTGGCGGGATCTTCGTCGACCAGCGGCTCGCGGAACGGGCGGTGCGGGTCCTTCAGGTTGACGACGATCGCCATGCGGCGTTCGCCGAAGCCGCGGATCATCTCGCGCAGCGCACCGGCGACTGCGTCGGTCGTGCGCGCGTCGCCGACCTTCTTCGGCGCCACCCACTTCTCGAAGCGGAACTTCGAGACCGGCTTCACGTTGAGCTTGCCGATCATCCCGGTGCCGCAAGTCTCCGGCTTCAGCAGCTCGCACCACGTGCGCACGTCGTCGCGCACCGGGACGAAGCCGGTCGCGCCGTTGTTGTGCGGATAGAGGCCGGTGTAGAGCGCCGAGCGCGACGGCTTGCACACTCCGACGACGACGTAGCCGCGCTCGAAACGCGCGCCCGACTGCGCGAGGCGATCGAGGTTCGGCGTCTGGCAGTCGGGATTGCCCGAACCGCTCATGTCGAGCCGGCTCTGGTCGTCGGAGACGAGCACGATCAGGTGGCGCGGCACGGGCTTGGGCTTGGCCTGCGCGAAGCTCGCCTCGATCGGCGCCGGGCCCGCGGCCGACTGGCACGCGACCGTCGCGAGAAGCGGCGTCGCCGCGGCCGCCGCGAGCAGGTCGCGGCGCGTGAGAGAGCGCTCGTTCATGCGTCGAATTCTCCGAGCTGCGGGTCGGCTTGCTCCGTCATCCACGCGCGCAGCCGCTCGCGCCGTTCCGCGAGCCGCGCCGCGTGCTCCGCGACGTCCGCGAGGTTGACGAGCTCGTCGGGATCGCGCTCGAGGTCGTACAGCTCCTCCTTCGGCCTGTAGAGGAACTGCCGCATGCGCTCGGCGACCGCCTTGTCCTTGCGCGCCGCGACCTTGCCCGACTCCCACGTCTCCGAGTGGCCGACGACGTTGCTCACCGTCGGCATGTCGGGCCCGAGGTTGCGGATGTACTTGAAGCGCCGCGTGTGCAGCGCGCGCGCCGGCCGCGCCTGCTCGCGGTTGTTCTCGGTCTGCATCGAGACGAACTCGTCGCGGCCAGACTCGAGGCCTTCGAACAGGCTGCGCTTGAGCGACATGCCGTCGAGCTTCGGCGCCGGAGCCGAGCCGAGGTCGAGGACCGTCGGCAGCACGTCGAGCAACGACACGATCTCCGCGCGACGCCCCGGCTTCACGCCCGGTCCGCCGACGACGAGCGGCATGCGCACGCCCGGCTCGTACAGCGTCGACTTCGCGAACGGGAACGACGCGCCGTTGTCGGAAGTGAACACGACCAGCGTGTCGCGCTCGCGCCCGGCCGCGCGCAGTTCCTCGAGCGCGTTCGCGATCGTGCGGTCGAGCCGCGCGATGCAGTCGAGGTGCCGCGCGTATTCGCGCCGCGTGCCTTCGGTGTCCCACAGCGCCTTGGGCAGCCGCACGCTCGCCGGATCGGTCACGCGCGGCGCGTCGTCCTCGTCGAAGGGCCGGTGCGGGTCCGAGAGCCCGATCACCGCGGCAAACGGTCGGCCGTGCGCGCGCGCGAGCACATCGCGCACGTGCCCGCCCCACATCGCCGGATCGCGCCGCCCGGGCATGTCGACCGCCTTGAGCAGGTGATCGAACGGAAACTTCTCGAGCGGATCGACGTCGAGCTTGCCGACGAGCGCCGTGAAGACGCCGCGCTCGCGCAGCAGCTCCGGCCACGTCGCGACGTCCGTGCGGATCGGCCCGAAGCCCATCGCGCCGTGGTGGTGCGGATAGAGCCCCGTGTAGAGGCTCGAACGCGACGGCTGGCACACGCCCACCGACGTGTACGCGCGCTCGAACAACGCTCCGCCGCCCGCGAGTGCATCGATCGTCGGAGTGCGCGCGTCGAGGTTGCCGTAACACGGCAGTTCCCTCGCGCTGAGATCGTCGGCGAGCAGCACGAGCACGCTCAGCGGCCGCTCGCTGCGCTTCTCGGTCGCACGGCACGCCGCCAGCGCGCCCAGCGCCGCCGCTCCCGCGAGCACATCCCTACGTCCAAGGCCGCCGCGCGCGTTCATCTCCGCCATTGTCCGCTTTCGACTTCGTTGCGCCACGCGGAAGAAGGAGAGGAACCGAAGGGGGAGAAGACAGGAGGGAGAGGGGAGAGAGAAGGGAGCGAGAGAGGAGACGGGGAAGGGGGAGAAGGGCTCGAACTTCCCTTGGCTTCTTCCTCTCCACTCTCCCTCCCCTCTTCCTCCCGTCCGACTCTGCGTCCCTCTGGTTCCTTCTTCAGCCCTCTTCCTCCCGTCCGACTCTGCGTCCCTCTGGTTCCCTCTTCAGCGGCTGGCGAGGAACTCCGCGAGGTCGCGCGCGAGCGGGCTCTCGATCGCCATCGCGGCGCCGGTGCGCGGGTGCGTGAACGTCAGCCGATGGTGGTGCAGCGCCTGACGCGGCAGCTCGAGCACGGCGAGGTCCTCGGGGGTGAGCTCGCCGTCGTTGTACTTCTGGAAGTAGTGCTCGCCGTAGCCGTAGAGCTTGTCGCCGACCAGCGGGTGGCCGATCGACTCGAGGTGCACGCGGATCTGGTGCTGGCGGCCGGTGAAGAGCCGGCAGTGGACGAGCGAGCAGCCGCGGCGGCGCTCGAGCACTTTCCAGTCGGTGCGCGCCTCGTCGCCGTCGGGGCGGCAGGCCATCTTGAGGCCGATCGAGCTGCCGCGCGCGGAACCGATCGGATCGTTGACCGTGCCGGAATCCTGCGTGGGCGAGCCGCGCACGATCGCGAGGTACTCCTTGCCGACCTCGTGCTCCTCGAACTGGCGGCGCAGCTCCGCGTGGGCCTCGGGATGCATCCCGATGAGCACGATGCCGCTCGTCTCGCGGTCGATGCGGTGCGCGAGGCGCGGGCGGGACTCGCGCTCGAGCTTGTCGGCGCCGTAGCGTGCGTGGACGCGCTGGATGAGCGTGTCCGCGAGGTGCCGGCCGCTGGGGTGGACCGGCAGCATCGGCGGCTTGTCGACGGCGAGCACGTCCTCGTCCTCGTGCAGCAACACGAGCTCGGTGTCGACGACCATCGTCAGGTCGACGCGCAGCTCCTCGGGCACCACCACCAGCACCCGCGTGCGGTCGCGCAGCCGCCGGCCGGGCCGCGTCTCCTGCACCAGCTCGCCCGTGCCGTTCGGCCGGTCGGGCGAGGTCACGTCGACGTACACGTACCCGTCGCGGATCAGCGCCTGGATCGAGGTCCGCGAGCGCCAGTGCATGTGCAGGCCGAGGAAGCGGTCGAGGCGCAGCTCGACGTCCTCGCGGCGCTCCTGCAGGTCGCTCGCGCGCACGAGCAGCTCGACCTGCTCGAGCGGCTTCGAGAGGTCGCGATCCTTCTTGAGCAGCCTGAGCTTGGACATCGGGGCAGGAGCGCGGAATGGCCGCCTGAAAACATGACACCACGTCGCCGCGGTGCCGTCGCGCCTTGGCGACAGGGCACCCCAGCGACGTGGGCGCAGGCGTGAGCGCGTGGGCGCGGACTAGCTACGGCCGCCGCCGCCGAAGCGGGGCGGGCCGAAGGTCTTGCGCTTCGGCGGCGGGCGGTGCCCCATGATCAGGTCGCGGGCCTGACGGCTCGCGCGCTGGATCGTACGGAGGCGCTCGCGGCGCTCGCGACGCAGCTTGTCGGAGCGCTTCTCATGCCAGGTCTTCGCCTTGGCAAGGCGGAAGACGCCACTGTAGTTGCACTGGCGCTTGAAGCGGCGCAGGGCAGCTTCGAGCGACTCGTTCTGTCGGACAAGGACCTTGATCGTCAAGCGAACGCTTCCTTCGAGCTCTGTGGCTCGTTGAAATGGGCGGGAGAGGATACCCACCGTCCGCGCGCGTGGGAAGGGGCGAACCCAGCCGCGGTCATAACCCCTGTTCCGACGCCCTCTCGCACGAGCTCGACCCTCCGTGAACGAACGTCCGCAGCCCGGCGGGAGCTCCCCCGCCACCCCGGCCGATGCCGTCCTCCAGGGCGAGATCGAGGTCGTGACGTTCCACAACCCGCAGACGCTGTACACCGTCCTAAGGATCGCTCCAGAAGAGGGTTACGACGATCCGCAGGCCTCGACCCTGTGGCGTTCGACGCGCGTGACGGCCGTCGGGGAGCTCGACCAGCCCAGTCCCGGCCAGCGCCTGAAGCTCTCGCGAGACGCTCGCGCGCCGCATCGTCGACAAGCTCGGCCCCAACGCGATCGACGTCATCTACCGCGAGCCTGAGCGCCTGACGGGCGTCGTCGGCCTGCGCGGCGCGGTTCGCGAGAGCCTCGTGGAGAGCGTGCGCGCCGAGTACGAGCGCCACAAGCTCAACACGTTCCTGCGCAGCGTCGGTCTCGGGCCGCGCATGGCCAACGCGGTGGTGCGCAAGCTCGGAGCCGAGGCCGAGACGTTGCTGCGCGCCGATCCGTTCCGCCTGGCGGGGCTGGTGCGTGGCATCGGCTTCCAGACCGCCGACCGCATCGCGCGCGAGCTGGGTTTCGCTCTCGATGGGCCCGAACGCACGCGCGCCGGAGTGCTGCACGCACTGCGCGAGGCGGCCGACGACGGCCACACGCTGCTCGGCGAGCGGCGGCTCGCGGCGAACGCGGCGGAGCTGCTCGGCGGCGACATCGCGGGCGAGCGCTTCGAGCGCGCGCTGACGGAACTCGCGGCCGCGGACGCACTGACGATCGAGAGCGAGCTGCTCGAGAACGAGCGCGCGTTCTACCTGCCGCACCTCGCGGCGAGCGAGCGTGGACTCGCGGCGAGCGTGAAGAGACTCTCGCAGCGCAATGAGGTCCGTCCGCTCGCGGGCGAGGTCGAGCTCGATCGCCTTGAGCGCTCGAGCGGCTTCACGCTCGACCCCGACCAGCGCCACGCGGTGCTCCGACTGCTCTCCAGCGGCCTCGGCCTGCTCACCGGCGGTCCCGGCGTCGGCAAGACGACGATCGTGCGTTCGGTGGTCGCGCTCGCCGAAGCCGCGGGAGCGCGCGTGCGGCTCGCCTCCCCCACCGGACGCGCGGCGAAACGGCTCTCGGAAGCGACGGGGCGCCAGGCCTCGACCGTGCACCGCCTGCTGCATTTCGACCCGCAGACCGGCGCCTTCGCGCACGACGCGAAGAACCCGCTGCCCTGCGACCTGCTCGTGATCGACGAGATGTCGATGCTCGACGTCGTGATCGCGCACCACCTGTTCAAGGCGATCGGGGCGGGCACGCGCGTGGTGCTCGTCGGCGACCCCGACCAGCTGCCGTCGGTCGCGCCGGGCAACGTGCTCGTCGACCTGATCCGCTCGCACACGGTGCCGACGTTCCGACTGACGCAGATCCATCGTCAAGGTCGCGGCAGCCTGATCGTCGCGAACGCGCACCGCATCCTCGCCGGGCACGCGCCGGAGTGGCCCGAGCGCGGCGACCTCGCCTCCGACTTCTACTTCTTCCCTGCGGAAGAGCCGCGGCGCTGCGCCGAGCGTGTGGTCGAGGTCGTCACCGAGCGCATCCCGCGCAGCTTCGGCTTCGAGTGGACGTCGAGCGTGCAGGTACTCGCGCCGATGTACAAGGGCGAGTGCGGCGTCGACGCGCTCAACGAGCGGCTGCGCGCGGCGCTCGGCGGCTCAAGCGAGGAATTCCGGCTCGGGCCGCGCTCGTGGCGCACGGGCGACCGCGTGATCCACACGCGCAACGACTACGAGAAGGAGGTCTTCAACGGCGACATGGGGCGCATCCTGTCGGTCGACGAGGAGGGCCTGCAGGTGCGTTTCCCCGATCGGACGGTGCACTACGCGCCCGACGAGCTCGGCGACCTGCAGCCGGCCTTCGCGATCACCGTGCACCGCTCGCAGGGCAGCGAGTACGACGTGGTCGTGATCCCGCTCGTGGCGCAGCACTTCCTGATGCTGCAGCGCAACCTGCTCTACACGGCGGTGACGCGTGCGAGGAAGCTGCTGGTTCTGGTCGGGTCCGAGCGCGCCCTGCAGCTGGCGATCGACAACGCCGAGCCCGCGGCGCGCGTGTCCGGACTGGCACGCCGTTTGAATCCGGGGGATCCTGCCCCGCCCAAAGCTCCCTAGAAGGGGTTCGCGGGGCGCACACGCGGGCACAAAGTGCCCAAAAAGGACAAAGCAACATGCTTCTCGCCCCGCGCCTCGCCCTCGCCGCCCTCACGTTCACGTTCGTGCCGTCCGTCGCGGACAGCCTCGAGTTCAAGCCCGCGGCCGGGCTCGAGCGCGCGAAGACGTTCTCGATGGACTGCACGTTCGGCCTCGGCGACATGCTGCTCACCGTCGACGGTCAGGACATGACCGGCGCGGCCGACCTCGGCGACGTGTCGGGCAAGCTCGGCCTCTCGCTCGACGTCGTCGACCACTACCTCAAGAGCGCCGATGGCCGTCCGCTGCTGCTCGAGCGCCAGTACACGAAGTCTGGGATGGCGTTCGACATGGACGAGGAGAGCTCGACCGAGACGGACCTGTTCGAGCTCGACGGCAAGACCGTCGTGTTCGAGTGGGACGCGGACAAGGGCGAGTACAAGCGCACGTTGAAGGACGGCGGCGAGAACGAGGCGCTCGTCGGCCTCGGCGTCGACCTCGACTACCGCACGCTGCTGCCCGGCCGCGCCGTCAGCGTCGGCGACAAGTGGGAAGTCGCGCCGGCGGACCTCACGACCGCGCTGTTCTTCGGCACCGACGTCGGTGACCTGCTGGCGAAGGCCGACGAGGACGCGGAAGCGGCGGAAATGCTCGAGCAATTCGGGCCCGCGCTCGAGCGCCTGTTCGGCAACTTCAAGGCGCAGTGCGAGTACGTCGGCCTGCGCGACCTCGACGGCGTGCGCGTGGCCGAGATCAAGCTCGTGATCGACTCGGACGGCACGCTCGACCTGCGCGATCTCGTGCAGAGCGCGCTCGAGGGCCAGATCGGCGGCGAAGGCCTCGGCCTCGACCTGCAGCAGGCCGACGTCTCGCTCGAGATCCGCGGCGAAGGCCGGCTGCTGTTGGACACGACCGCGCACCACGCGCACTCGTTCCAGCTCGCGACCAACCTCGGCCTCGAGCTCGAGATGGCGATGTCGATCAGCGACCCGCAGGGCGGCGACCACTCGGCCGAGATGCAGGTCGAGATCCTCGGCGAGCTCGCCTGGAAGATGGAATGAACGCCTGCGGCCGTCCTGGCCGCCGGATCTCCCTGAGAAGAGAGCGAGCGCGGTTCCGCCAGTCGGGGCCGCGCTCGCGGTGTTTCACTCAGGGGCTCGCCGGCGGCGGCGGCTTCTTGAAGTAGCGGCGCTCGGCCATCGACGGCGGCAGGCACTTCATCTCGTCGCGCGCGGCCGGATCGTCGTGCGCGTAGCGATAGCCCGCGCCGTAGCCCGCTTCTTTCATGAGCCGCGTGGACGCGTTGCGCAGGTGCAGCGGCACGGGCTCCGCCGCCGTGCGCTGCACGTCCTCGCGTGCCTGATCGTAGGCGACGTACACCGCGTTCGATTTCTTCGCGCGTGCGAGGTAAACGGCGACCTGCACGAGCGCGAGCTCACCCTCGGGCGTGCCCAGACGCTGCCACGCGTCGGCGCCGTCGAGCGCGATTCGCAGCGCGAAGACGTCGGCGAGCCCGATGTCCTCGACCGCGATGCGGATCAGCCGCCGCGCGAGGAAGTCGCGATCCTCGCCGGCCTCGAGCATGCGCGTGATCCAGTACAGCGCCGCGTTGTCGTCGCTGTTGCGGATCGATTTGTGCAACGCGGAGATGAGGTTGTAGTGCTCCTCGCCGGACTTGTCGTAGGCGAGCTGCTTGCGCTGCAGCGCCTGCACGAGCGTCGACTCGTCGAGCTCCTCTCCATCGCGCACGAGCGTCGCGACCGTCTCGAGCAGGTTGAGCGCACGCCGCGCATCACCGTCGGAGGCGTGCGCGATGCGCAGCAGCGCGTCGCGGTTCGCGCGGATGCGTCCGCCGAGCCCACGCTCGTCGGTGAGCGCGCGCTCGAGCAGCGCCACGAGCTCTTCCGGCGCCAGCGGTTGCAGGATCAGCACGCGCGAGCGCGAAAGCAGCGCACCGTTGAGCTCGAACGACGGGTTCTCCGTCGTCGCGCCGATCAGCACGATGTCGCCGGCTTCGACGAACGGCAGGAAGGCGTCCTGCTGGGCCTTGTTGAAGCGGTGGATCTCGTCGACGAACAGCAGCGTGCGCACGCCGCTGCGTCTGCGTGTCGCCGCCGCCTCCGCCATCACCTCGCGCACTTCCTTGATCCCGGAAAGCACGGCCGAAAACGGCACGAAACGCAGCATCGAGCGCGTCGCGAACAGGCGCGCGAGCGTGGTCTTGCCGACGCCCGGCGGTCCCCACAGGATCAGGCTCTGGCGCAGCTCGCCCTCGAACAGCCGCGCGAGCAGCTTGTCGGGCCCGAGCAGGTGCACCTGGCCCGCGACCTCGCCAAGCGAACGCGGCCGCATGCGCTCGGCGAGCGGCCCGTCGTGGCGCGCGCGCTCGGCGAGGCTCGCCAGCTCGCTGCGGCCTTCGTCGGGCCCGTCGAACAGGTTCGCGCTCACGACCCGCGCGCCTCCGCGCGCCCCGCCGCGAACAGCAGCAGCGACGCCGCGACGGTGACGTTGAGCGATTCGACCGCGCCGCGCATCGGGATCGTCACGCCCTCGAAGCGCGCGCCCGCCTCGGGCAGGTCGCCGGTCTCCGAGCCGACCCACAGCGCGACGCGCCCGGTCCAGTCGAACTCCGACGGCGTGCGGCCGCCGCGTGTCGCCGCGCGCACCTGCCGGAAGCCGTGCTCGCCGAGCTCACGTGCCGCGGCTTCCGCGCTCGCGAACGGCACGATCGGCAAGCGCAGCAGGCTCCCCATCGAACCGCGCAACGCCTTCGAGTTCCACGGGCTCGCGCCACCTTGCACGACGCACAACGCTTCCGCGCCCGCGGCTTCGGCGCTGCGCGCGAGCGCACCGAGGTTGCCCGGATCGGAGACGCCGGCGACGACGAGCACGAGCGCCTCGGGGCCGAGGTGCGGAGCGGAGAGCGACGCCGAACGCGGCGCGCGCGCGAGCGCGATCGCGCCTTGGGTGCTCGCGAGCGCGCTCAGCCGCTCGATCAGCGAGTCCGCAGCGAGGCGCACTTCGACGCCGCGCTGCTCGAGCTCGTCCGCACGTTCGCTGCGGCCTTCCGCGACCAGCGCGAGCTCGAACTCGCAGCCCGCGCGCAGCGCGTCGTCGATCAGCCGGTCGCCCTCGAGGACCACAAGCCCCTTCTCGCGCCCTGCAAGGGCACTGCGTACGAGCGCGACCGCCGGATTGGAGGTCGAACGAAGCACTTCCCTGCGCGTCATGGGGTCGCGGATGTTCTAGCATGTCGGGTGAACTCATGAGCGACACACTGCAGCGGACTGGACGGGTCGTGCGCACCGACGCGAAGGTGTGCCACGTCGAGACCGAAGGTCAGGTGCTCGCCTGCGTGCCGCGCGGCCGCCTGTTCGAGGAACGCACCGAGCAGAAGAACCCGATCGCCGTCGGCGATCTCGTGCGCATCGACACGGCCTCGTCGCCGCCGAGCCTCGACGAGGTGCTCCCGCGCCGCAATCGCCTCGGCCGCACGGCGTCGAGCCACGACCCGCGCGAGCAGGTGCTGATCGCCAACGTCGACCAGCTGTGCATCGTCGCCTCGGTCGAGAAGCCCAAGTTCTCGTCGAACCGCACCGACCGCATCCTCGGCGCCGCGCTGTGGTACGACGTGCCCGCGCTGCTCGTGCTCAACAAGGTCGACCTCGACCGCGACGGCAGCACCGAGGCGATCGCGCAGACCTACGAGAACATCGGCGTCGACGTGCTGCGCACGAGCGTGACCACGGGCCTCGGCGTCGAGGATCTGCGCGCGCGCCTCAAGGATCGCGTGACCGCGCTCTACGGCGCCTCGGGCGTCGGCAAGTCGAGCCTGCTCAACGCGCTGCAGCCCGGGCTCAAGCTCAAAGTCGGCAAGATCAGCAAGTTCTGGGACGGCGGCAAGCACACCACTAGCTTCTCGCAGCTCCACCGACTCGAGTTCGGCGGCTGGGTCGCCGACACGCCCGGCATCCGCACGTTCCGGCTGCACAAGGCCGATCCGGCGGCGCTGCGCGGGATGTTCCCGGAGTTCGCGCGCTACCAGGGTGCGTGCCGCT
This sequence comes from Planctomycetota bacterium, assembly GCA_026692705.1. Taxonomy (GTDB): domain Bacteria; phylum Planctomycetota; class UBA1135; order UBA1135; genus F1-120-MAGs118. The sequence goes on along the minus strand of JAPLOE010000090.1, from coordinate 2,875 downwards.
TCCCGGATTGCTCGCACGACCACGAGCCGGGCTGCGAGGTGTTCGAGGCCGTCGAGCGCGGCGACGTCGCGGCCTCGCGCTTCGCGAGCTACCTCGACCTGCTCGACGAGCTGCGCAGCGTGCGCCCGACCGAAGACGCCGAACCGGGCGCGGAGCCCGACGGCGAGGACTAGTCCTCGCGCTGCAGCTCGACGATCACGGCACCGAGCACGCGCGCCGCGGCGTCCGCGTCCTCCGCCGACACACGCGCCAGCGCCCGCTTCACGGCGCTCTCCGCCGTCCCGGTGCGCATCTCGTCGTAACGCTTGCCTTCGCTCGTGAGCTTGAGCAGCGAACGGCGGCGATCTTCCTTGTCGTCCTCGCGCTGCACCCAGCGACGATCCTGCAGGCGCCGCAGGACGCCGGTCAGCGTGCTGGGATGCACCTCCATGATCGAGGCGACTTCCCCGGCGGAAATCCCGGGGAACCGCCCGACGATGCGCAGGAAGAAGCGCTGCGGCGCCGTGATCCCGTGGCGCATCTGCATGCGCTTGGATCGGGTGTCGAGCGCGTGGTCAACGGCGAGGAGGAGTCGCAGGAAACCTAGGGTGCGTCCGAGCTTCGTGCTGTCCTCGACGGCACGCTGACTCTCTTCGTTGGCCAACATCTGCGCTTGACTGCCTTTATCGGTCGGGACCGATCGTGGGGGTGCGCAGCAGGATGGCCGTGGCGCTCCAGCCTGTCGAGAGAAGCCGTGGACGCATGAGATCCTTGTCACTCGATTTTCAACGACGAGCCCCTCTCCCCGGGGCACCGCAGCCAACATACGAAGAAAATTTCGTCATTCTTGCTTCCGCCACGGGCGACCAGTGCTACCGCTTCCCCTTCCGTTGGCCGAGCGGACCGTGGGCTCCACGGAAGCAGCGCGGCACACGAAGTCCCGTGGTGGCTCGATCCCGATCGGTTGCCGTCGCAACGATCGCGCGCGAACACCCGCTTCGTCGCCCTACGCCATCGACCAGGCCTTGTAGGCCCATGAGGCGAGCGCGAGCAGCGCGACGCCGCCCAGCCAGCGTCCCCAGCGCAAGCGCAGCAGAGTCACTCCGAGGTCGACGCCGACCGCGTGCGCCGCGAGCGCCGCCGGCAGCGCGAGCGCGGCGGCCAGCGCGAGCGTGAAGCCGAAGGGCTGCGTCGCGAGCGAGCGCAGCGGCTCGCCCCGCGCGAACCAGGTCACCGCAGTCGTGACGCCGCATCCCGGGCACGGAACGCCGAACCACTCCACCGCCGAGCAGGCCTTCAGCCCCAGTTGCTCGTGCGTGCCGTATCCCGCCGGATCCGGAACGAGCCACGCCCCCACGGCCACCAGCCCCACGAGCGCCAACGCCGCGACCGCGACCAGCACGCCGTGCAGCGCCGTCCGTCCCACGTGCTCCCGCTCGCCTTCCATCGCTGCGGATTCTCGCCTCCCCCCACCTCGCCCGGCAACGCCGCGCCTCGACACGCTCTTTGCGCTCATCCCTTGCGCGGTCGAGCTCGGCCGGCAACGCGCATTCCACGAAGGTTCGCGGAGCGGGGATGCGCTCAGGAACCAGCTTCGGCGCGCCGCGCGCGGCACGTCACGAACGAGAGTTCGCGGGTCCCGATGCCGTGGAAAACGCGCTGCTCGAGTGGCTCGACGCCTGCGAGGCGTTCACTCGTTGAAGTCGTACACGTACGAGAGCCGCGCCTTGTTCACGATCACGTAGGGCAGCTTGTAGAGCAGCTTGAGGTCCGTGTCGTCCTTGGCGTTGAAGCCGCGCACGGCCGGGTTGCGCATCACGAAGAAGCGCCGCGTCATGCGGTCGTCGGCCTCGTAGGCGCCCGGGCGGCACTCGCCGCCGACCTCGACGTTGAGGTGGCCGGTGAAGAACACGCGCACCTTGACGAGCTTGTGGTCGCGGTTGAGCTGCGCGAGCTGCGCATCGCCGGCCTGGTCGAGGAACTCGTGCGCGACGAGGATCTCGTCGGTGTTGACGTGCAGGAGCGGCGTCTGGATGCGGTCGCAGGTGTTCAGGTCGATCAGCGTGGCGTTGCGGACCTTGATGAAGAACTTGCGGTGCTCGTCGAGGACCTGCGAGAGGCGCGCGTGCTTCCGTTCGACCTCGCCCTTGATCAGGAACGAGTCCGTGAGGAAGAGGTCCGAGACGATCGTCATGCTGGTCACGTGGGGGCCTGCCTGCTGTGCTGACTGGTCAGTAGTGGGCGCAGAGCGCCTGCGAGGTACAACGAGCCGACCGTGAGCACCCAGCCGCCGCGGGCGCGGGCGTGGGCGAGGGCCTGTTCGAGGGCCGCCGCCGGTGGCGTGGCCGCGGTGGCCAGTGCCCCGGCCTGCGACAGCGCCTCCGCGAGTTCCGCGGCGGAGCGGTGCAGGTCGGTTCCGATGGACGTGCAGAAACTTCTTTCGGTCGCGGGCCCGAGGCGCTTGAGGATCCCGGCGAGGTCCTTGTCCTTCGCGAGACCGAACACCACCGTCGGCCGCCCGGCCAGCGCCGGATCCCGCCCGAGGTCGGAAAGAAGCGCCCCCACGCTCTCGGGCGTGTGTGCCCCGTCCAGCACGACCGGCACACCCCCCACGGAAAAACGCTCCTGCCGCCCCGGCAAGGCCGCCCGGGCCGCCGTTTCGGGGTCGAGCAGCGCCCCGGACAGGCGCTCGCCGCCCGCACCGACCACCCCGCGCCGACCGAGCTCGTCCAGCACCGCGCAGGCCACGAGCCGGTTGCGCTCCGGCGTCGAGCGCTCGCCTGCGCCTTCCAGCGGCCTGTGGATCGGCACCCCGAGCGCCTCCGCGCGCGCTCGGATCGCCGCGTCGGCCTCGCTGCCCCGCGGCACGCCGGTCACCAGCGTGCAGCCGAGCTTC
>JAPLOE010000089.1 GCA_026692705.1 Planctomycetota bacterium | reverse complement strand
CACCGGTCGCTTCGATCCCCGTGGGGCCGACGGTCTCGACCGTCACCCACGCGCCGCCGTTGCGAACCTGCACGACGAACGTGTCGTCGATCACGCCGTTCTGGTTGTTCGAGTACCAGCGCCAGTAGCCGATCACCGGATCGGCGAGGCCGGTCAGGTTGTAGTTGGCCGAGAGCAGCGTGGTCGTGCCGCCGTCGACGTCCGCGGTGCCGATCGACGCGCCGGCGGCCGCGTTGCCGGTCACCCAGCAGGCGACACCCGTCGCGCTGTGGTCGTCCTCGGGCTGCGCCGCGGTGCCGACGGGGTCGGCGCGCAGCCACTGGCCCGACGTGGCGTTGTCGCCGGTGTCACCGGACACCCAACCCACCGCGGTCTCCATCTCGTTCGAGGCGACGACGCTCGTGCCGAGCGCGGCGATCGACGAGAGCGGAGCGCTCGCGCCACCTTCGGGATACGTCCACGTCAGGCCGGTCGAGGACTCGGCCTCGAGGTACCAGCTGACGTTCGTTCCGCACGGGAGGGCCGGGAAATCCGCGCGGAACGAGCTGCCGCCGAGGCTGGCGAGCGGCACGATCACCGCACCGGCGCCGGCGTCGTACACGAGCTTCGCGCTGCCGGCGACGTAGGCACCGGGCGTGTTCTCGAGGATCGTGACGTCGAGCGACTGGCCACCGGGGTTGAGCAGGTTGGGCGCGCCCTGCACGAGCTGGATGTCGAGCGGAGTCGCTCCCACCCACCACACGAACAGGCCGCTCTCGAGGTCGCTGCCGATCAGCACGCCGCTGGCGAAGAACGGGTAGACGCCCCACAGGCCGTTGAACTGCGCCGCGTCGTCGGCGGGGAACGTGTCGTAGTGCGCGATTTCCGTGCAGTTGATCGGGTTCGTGCGGTCGAAGATGCGCACGCCGCTGCGGTAGTTCGCGGCGTAGATCCGGTTGCCCTTCACGTACAGGTTGTGGCCGATCGCCGTGTTGCCGTTGGTGAACGAGCCGACGAGCGAGGCCGTGGCCAGGTTCGAGATGTTCATCACGTACACGGTCGTCGCGACGCTCGGCTCGTCGAGCTCGTCGTCGAGGTACAGGTACTGGCGGTCGTCGGAGACCCAGCACTGGTGCGAGTACGCGGCGCCGGGCCAGTACACCTCGCGGATCAGCGTGATGTTCGACTTGTTGGTGACGTCGAGGATCGAGAGCCGCGTCGCGCCCGAGCCGTTGCCCGTGCCCGAGCACGCGAACGCGATCTGCTTGCCCGCGTAGGGACCCGACGTGTAGGTGATCGGCAGGACCTCGTGCACGTACAGGTTCAGCCACTGGCCGACCAGCGGCGGGTTGACCGGGTTCGCATTGAGGTCGTAGATGCGCAGGCCGATGTTGCTGCCGCCGCCGCAGCGGTAGAGGTAGCCCGAGACCGTGTCGATGATCACGGTGTGCGTCGAGAGCGTGCCGCCGGTCGTGATCGAGCCGACCTGCGTCACGACGCCGTTGTCGACGTTCGACATGTCGTACACCAGCACGCCGCTGCCGCCTTCGCTGACCGCGTAGACGTGGTGGCCGAAGATCTCGACGTCGCGCCACAGGCTGTTGGGGCCGGTCGCGTTGTAGATCACGACCGGATGGCGCGGGTCGGAGATGTCGACGAAGCCGACGCCGCCGGAGTGGCCGATGAGCGCGATCTCGCGGCCCGAGGGCGAGGTGTAGCCCCAGCAGTCGGCGCCCGACGTGGCTCCGAAGGCCGAGAGCGGCAGGTTGGAGAGCAGCGAGATGCCATTCGAGCTCATCGCCCGCGGCGTGCCGGAGCTCGCCATCGGCATCCCGGCCGGAACCGTGGTGAAGACTGGCTTCGCTTGGTGCGGCGGCCGCAACGCCCAGAGCTTCGGATCGTCCTCGTGCGCGAGTGCGGTCGCGGCGAGGAGAGTCGGGATGGTGCAAGTCCGCAGGAGACGCAGCCAATCGCCCATGGGGAGAGCCTTCTTCGAGTGGGACGGAGGGTAGGGGGTGGAACCCGCGCCGCGCTGGGGAGAGCGGCTGACCCAGTATCCACCGTGGGGCTAGGGACGGAATACGGACGGAACTTGTTCGGACGTTTTTCTTGGGCGACCTCGGCAACCTCTGGCGCTCCGGGGGGGCCGGTCCCGATCCTTGGGGCTCCACCCAATCCCCCGACGGACCACCCATGCCGCACCTCCCCCACCTCTCCCCGCGCGCCACCGGCCGCTCCACGGCCCCGTCCGCGCTCCTGCTCCTCGCCCTCGCGGGCTGCGCCTCCCATCAAGGCTGGCAGCGTCCGACCTACCCCGAGACTCGCCGCGAGGCGCAGGTCGACACGTACCACGGCGTGCAGGTCGAGGACCCCTACCGCTGGCTCGAGGACCCCGACAGCCCCGAGTCGCGCGCCTGGATCGACGCGCAGAACGCGCTCACGCGCTCGTACCTCGAGCCGCTCGCCTCGCGTGCGAAGACCGCCGAGCGCCTGAAGGCGCTGTGGAATTACGAGCGCTTCGGCCTGCCGGTCGAGCGCGGCGGCCGCTGGTTCCTGTCGCGCAACGACGGGCTGCAGAACCAGAGCGTGCTCTACACGATGAACTCCGCCGACGGCGAGGGCGAGCGCGTGCTGCTCGACCCGAACACGCTCTCGAAGGACGGCACGGTCGCGCTGGCGGGCTCGGCCCTCTCCGACGACGGCCGCTACCTCGCCTACGGCACGAGCGACGGCGGCTCGGACTGGATGGTGTGGCGCGTGCGCGACGTCGCGACGGGCGCCGACCTCGCCGACGAGCTGCGCTGGATCAAGTTCTCGGGCGCGTCGTGGCTGCCGGACGGCTCGGGCTTCTTCTACTCGCGCTACGACGCTCCGAAGGAAGGCGCCGAGCTGCAGGCGGTCAACCGCAACCAGAAGCTCTACTTCCACCGCGTCGGCACCGCGCAGGCCGCGGACGAGCTCGTCTACAAGCGCGACGACAAGCCGGACTGGAGCTTCGGCGGCTCCGTCACCGACGACGGGCGCTGGCTCGTGGTGTCCGTCGGCGAAGGCACCGACCCGCGCAACCGCGTGTTCCTCGAGGACCTCGCGCAGCCGGGCTGGAACGTGGTCGAGCTCGTGGGAGAGTTCGACGCGAGCTACGACATCATCGATTCCGACGGCGACACGCTGTGGTTCATGACCGACCTCGACGCGCCGCGTGGCCGCGTGATCGGCATCGCGCCCGCGAGCCCGGCCCGCGCGGGCTGGCGCGAGGTGATCGGCCAGCGCGAGGAGAAGCTCGAGGGCGTCGCCTTCGTCGGCGGGCGCTTCCTCTGCCGTTATCTCAAGGACGCCCATTCGCTCGTGCGCGTGCACGAGAAGGCGGGCCAGCACGTGCGCGACGTCGACCTGCCCGGCGTCGGCACCGCGGGCGGCTTCGGCGGACGCGCGAAGGACCGCCAGACGTTCTACAGCTTCGCCACGTTCACCTCGCCGGCGGCGGTGTGGCGCTACGACATCGCGAGCGGCCGGAGCGAGCCCTACCGCACGCCGCGGCTCACGTTCGATCCGTCGCGTTACGTCACCGAGCAGGTCTTCTACACGTCGAAGGACGGCACGCGCGTGCCGATGTTCCTCTCGCGGCGCGCCGACGTGCGGGCCGACGGCACGAACCCGACGCTGCTCTACGGCTACGGCGGCTTCAACGTGTCGCTGACGCCGTCGTTCTCGCCCGCGCGCCTCGCGTGGATGGAGCAGGGCGGCATTTACGCGGTCGCGAACCTGCGCGGCGGCGGCGAGTACGGCGTCGAGTGGCACAAGGCCGGCACGAAGCTCACCAAGCAGAACGTGTTCGACGACTTCATCGCCGCGGCGGAGTACCTCGTCGCGCGCAAGTGGACGAAGCCGGAGCGCCTCGCGATCAACGGCGGCTCGAACGGCGGCCTGCTCGTCGGGGCGGTGCTCAACCAGCGTCCGGATCTCTTCGGCGCGGCGATTCCCGCCGTCGGCGTGATGGACATGCTGCGCTTCGAGAGCTTCACCATCGGCTGGGCCTGGGCCAGCGACTACGGCTCGGTGAAGAACGCCGACGAGTTCCGCGCCCTGCGCGCCTACTCGCCCTACCACAACGCGAAGCCCGGCACGAAGTACCCGGCCGTGATGGTCGTCACCGCCGACCACGACGACCGCGTCGTGCCCGCGCACAGCTTCAAGTACGCGGCGGCGATGCAGCACGCGCAGGCGGGCGACGCGCCGATCCTGATCCGCATCGACGTGCGCGCGGGCCACGGCGCGGGCAAGCCGACCGCGATGCAGATCGAGCAGGCCGCCGACGAGATCGCGTTCCTGCAGCGCGCGCTTGGGGTGAACTGACTCCACGCGGGCTCACGCGCAGCGCGAGCAACGGCGCCGGCGCGGTCGCGA
>JAPLOE010000088.1 GCA_026692705.1 Planctomycetota bacterium | reverse complement strand
GCACGGTACTTCTCGTTCGAGCGACCGCGCGCTCCGTACCCTGTCGCCGTGAAACTCGATCCTGTCGTGTCTGCCGTGCCCGCTGCGCCCGAAGGGGGCGTGTGGCCGCTCGTGGTCATCGGTTGTGGTGCGGCGGGGATGCTCGCGGGCATCTTCGCGGGCCGGCGAGGCGTGCGCACGCTGCTGCTCGAGACGCGGCCGCGGCCGGGCGCCAAGATCCGCGTGTCGGGTGGCGGGCGCTGCAACGTGCTGCCGAGCGTGTCGACGCTCGACGACTTCCACACGGAAGGCTCGCGCAACGCGCTCAAGAACCTGCTGGCGTCGTGGCCGCTGGCGAAGGTGCGCGAGTTCTTCGAGCGCGAGCTCGGCGTCGCGCTCAAGGTCGAGGACACCGGCAAGCTGTTTCCGGTCAGTGACGACGCGGGTGAAGTGCTCGACGCGCTGCTCTCGGAGCTCGCGCGCGTCGGCTCGACGGTCGTCGGCGGCGTGCGCGCGGAAGAGCTGCAGCCGCTCGAGAACGCCGCGGACGGCGCACGCTTCGAGCTCACGCTCACCGGCGGCAGCGTGCTGCGCGCGCGGTCGGTCGTGCTCGCCACGGGTGGCCTCTCGCTGCCCAAGACCGGCTCCGACGGCTGGGGCTTCGGCATCGCGCACAAGCTCGGCCACTCGGTCCTGCGCCGTTATCCCGCGCTCGTGCCGCTCGAGACGAGCCACACGCGCTGGCACGACCTCGCCGGCATCTCGCTCCCCGTGCGCCTGAGCGCGCACAAGGGCGACAAGCTGATCGCCGAGAGCACCGGCGACCTGCTGTTCACGCACAAGGGCTTCAGCGGCCCGGTCGTGCTCGACATGTCGCGCTTCATCACCGGACCCGACAACGAGGACGTCACGCTCGTCGCCGGCTTCGGCGGCCGCGGCTTCGAGGAATGGGACACGCTCCTGCGCCAGGGCGGCACGCGCACCGTGCTCCTGTGCCTGCGTGAGCACCTGCCGCGGCGCCTCGTCAGCACGCTGGTCGAGGTCGCGCACGTCGACCCCGAGCGCAAGCTCGCCGAGCTCCCGCGCGAAGAGCGCCGCCGGCTCGTCCAGACCCTCGGCTCCTGCCCGCTGCCCATCGACGGCGACGAGGGCTACCGCACCGCCGAAGTCACCGGCGGCGGCGTCGCGCTCGAGGAAGTCTCGACCAAGACCCTCGAATCCCGCCGCGTCCCGGGCCTCTTCTTCTGCGGCGAGATCCTCGACGTCACCGGCCGCATCGGCGGCTTCAACTTCCTCTGGTCCTGGATCTCCGGCCGCCGCGTCGGCGAATCGGTCTGACGCCGCGCGCCGGGTCAGGGCGTGATCGCGAGTCGGACGGCGTTGGAGCGGTTCGAGGCGAAGGTCGCGGCGGGGTCGCGCGACCAGAATTGGCTGTAGACAAAGACGCCGGGGACGAGCGCGGGGTCGAGGCCGCTCTGGATGCGCGCGTTGAGATCGTAGGCGTAGTTGCCGGAGCAATCGGTGCCGCTCGAGGAGCCGCCGGAGTTCTGGAGCGGCGTGCGGCGCGTCGGTGACATCACGCACAGCCAGCCGCCTTGGTAGGGGAGTTCGCGCGGCGCGAGGCCGTAGAAGAGGAAGCCGGTGCGCTGGTTGAGCTGGTTGGAGCACGTGACGAGGCACGGGGAGCCGCTCGTCGCGCTCGCGACGCCACTCGACGCGATCGACGGAGTGCAGCCGGCGCTGTTCACGCGTGCGGTGCAGTAGGTCAGCGGCGCCGGGGCGTAGCTCGCCTCATACCGCAACGCGCCGATGTCGCGCCGCGAGCCGTCGGGGTCGAGCGGGCTCGCCGGATTGCCCGCATCGATCGCGGGCGATCCCGGCCGCAGGTGCGCGTCGCTGCCGGTCGGATCCCACAGCAGCGGATCGAGCTCGAGATTGCCGGGCCCGAAGTTGGACGGCGGGAAGTTGTTGAAGTGCGCGATCGTGTAGGTCGCATCCACCCCCGAGAAGCCGTTCGCGGCGTGGAAGCCGCTGGTCAGGATCGACTCGTCTATCCACATCATGCCCGTGAACGTGTCGACGCTCACGTCGAAGGCGTTGTTCATGAAGGTGCAGCGTCGCAGCCTCGTGTCGTACTGCCCGTAGAGCGCGAGCCCCCCGTTGTCGCGCACGATGCAGTTCTCGATCCACCCGTCGAGCAGGTACACCGCCGACTTGATCGGGGTCGTCGCCCCGGGCAGCCAGCCGGTGACCGTGAACCCATCGAGCACGCTGTTGCTGTCGAGCTTCACGATGTTCCCCGGATTGGCCCCGCGCAGGATCGTGACCTCCGGCCCGCCGCTGCTGCGGATGCGGAGCGACTTGTCGAGCACGATCACGGTCTCGACGTACGTCCCCGGCGCCACCATCAGCGTGTCGTGGTACACCGTCGTCGGCCGCGTGGCCGCGTACTGGATGCTCGTGTACGGATCGGCGAGCGTCCCGGTGCCCGGCGGGGTGCCGTTCACGTCGACGTACCACGTGGTCTGGGCCGCCGCGGGAACGACGAACAGGCAGAGGGCAAGCGCAGCACGCATCACGGGAACTCCTGGACTCCAGCTCTCGATGTTCGGGACCGTGCGCCGAGTATGCAGCCCGCACCCAATCCGTGGCTGCCAGCCCGGAATTCGATCTCTGGATCGCGTGGCGCGGCTCCGCTGACGTCCCAGCCGTTCGCAGGCTCGGCCGCGATTCACTGGCACAGGCGGAAGTGCAGTGCGTCGCTGAGCGAGGTGCCGGACGGGCTCGGGGGGTCGCGGAACCAGGCTTGGGTCCAGATTTCAGCCCCAGGGGAGAAGGGCACACCGAGCGCGGACGGGTGCGAGAGCACGTAGGCGTTCCAGTCGAGCGAGAGCGTGCCGTTGCAGGAGCCCGCGGTGCCGCCGGAGTCCTGCACGAGCGCGCGCTGGCGCGGCGGGGCGACGCAGAGCGTGCTCGTCGAGCCGATCGCCCACGGCGTCGAGACGGCGCCGCTGGTTCCGTAGAAGAAGAGGCCTGAGCGCTGCGCGTCGACGCCGCTCGCGAGGAGCGTGAACGGGTTCGCGGAGCTCGCGCTCGGTGTTCCGAGAGCGCTGAGGGTCGCGGTGCAGCCCGACGAGCTCGTGCCGGCCGTGCAGTAGGTGCTCCACGGCGCGGAGGCCACGAGCTGGACGTCGAGAACCAGCGTGCTGGTCGCGGAGACCGTCACGGGGAAGGTCTGCGGCGCGTAACCGGGGGCGCTGAAGCGCACCGAGTGGCTTCCGGGCGCGGCGATGACGTCGTAGCGGCCGTGCTCGCCGCCGCTCGAGAAACCCTCGCCGTTCGCGAACGGCACGCCGACGAGCTCGATCGTCGCGGCGAGGCTCGCGCCGGAGCAGGCGTCGGTGACGTGGCCGCGCAGCGAGGTCGGACGCTCGAGCCACCACAACAGGCCCGGCCAGAGCAAAGCGGCCTCGGCCTGCGCGCTCGCGTAGGTCGGTTGGAACGACGTGTGCGTCTCGATCAGGAACGCGTACGCGCCGAGCACCGTCTGCCACTCGTAGTGCTCGCCCTCGGCACTGGGAGCGCGCCGCGCGCCGCCGTAGCCCGACGCCACCGAGAGCAGGTTTGCCTCCGAGTCGAGGAACGGCGTCTCCCACGGGTGCGCGGCGCAGGCGTAGGCGTACAGCACCTCGCGGCCGGTGGAGTGGTAGTCGAGGACCTTGGCGAAACGCTCGCGCAGTGAGAGCGCCTCGATCACGCGCACTTCGGGCTCCGAGCTCGCGGACGGGCCGCGGTAGGTGCTCGACGACGGCGACGTGCTGCCGCCGCAGGGCGAGGACCACGCGAAGGAGTGGTTGCGGTTGAGGTCGACGCCGTAGCTCGAGCCGTTGTTGCGGCGGTTCTTGCGCCACAGGTTGTCGACGCTGAACACGTGCTCGTAACCGTCGGGATTGCAGACGGGCACGATCCAGATCTCGTGGCCGTCGACGAGGCCCGTGATGCGCGGGTCCGTGCCGTAGAGCGTCGTGAAGCGCTCAATCGCGTGCAGCGCGATCACCGGCGTCACGATCTCGCGCGCGTGGTAGTCGGCGACGACGAGCACCGCCGGCTCGTCCTCGTCGGTCGCGACGTTGTCGGAGATCACGAGCGCGTGCAGCGCGCGCCCGTCGGCGGTGAGCGGCATGCCGAGCGACGTGTTGAGGTTGACGACGCGGCAGATCGTCGGATGGCTGGCGGCGATCGCCTGCATGCCGGCGAGCACCGCCGCGAGATCGGGATAACCCGTCGGAACGGCGAGTTCCGGCTGCGGCTGCAGCTCGCGGAACGGCCGGCCGGTGCGCAGCGCTTCGACTTCGACTCCCATGCGTTCGAGCTGCACGAGCTCCTCGGGACTCGCGATCAGTTCAACGGCGCCCACTCGCTCGCCCTCGAGCACGTCGAAGCCCGCGCGCTCGAGCGCTTCCCCAAGCTCCACCGGCCGCTCGCTGGCCACGCGCACCCAGGTCGACTGCGCCACCGACACGCTGGCGAGCACCGCGAGCGCGACACCGAACGACCACGAACGCGAAAGCATGGGGGAACTCTCCTGCGCCCGCGCCGCGCAGGCCCCGCCACTCTACTCCGCCTCGCGCAGGAGCAACGGTTCCTCGCCCCAACGCGCGAGGGCCACCGGCGCGTGCCGATGGCCCCCGTGAAATTGCGCGAAAACGCGGCGGAATCAGCGCTTGCGCGTGTCGCCGGACTTGTCCTGGGAGCCGGCGGCGAATTCCTTCCAGCGCTTGTCGACCACGTTGAAGACGTCGGCGCCCTTGACGCCGTAGATCTCCTCGGCGGACACGCGCCACTTGTTGATGAAGGTGGGCTTGTCGTGCGAGTGGTCGCAGCAGGAGCGCAGGAAGAGCTGGCCTTCCTTGCCGCCGGTCTTGGCGATCCAGTCGAAGAACGACCAGGACTTGGCGAGGTCGCCGTCGCCCATCTCGAACAGCTTCTTCAGCACGAGGCGATCGATGGCGGCGCCGGCCTCGAGGGCCATGGCGTTGTACCAGTCGCGCTGGCCCATCTGGGCCGTCTTCTCGCCCTCGACCTGCTTCTTCTTGCTGGCGTACTTGCCGGGCTCCTCGAAGGCCTTGCAGTTGACCGAGTTGCGGCCCAGCCACTCGAGCGAGGTGTAGAGCGCGACGCCCTCCTCGAGCCAGTCCTGGTTCATGTCGAAGCGCTTCTTGTCGTAGTGCAGGTTCGCGAGCACGTGGCCGAGGTTGTGGGCCACCATGCCCTCGAGGTCGGCGTCATCGCCGGCGCGCCAGTGGTAGACGTACTCGGGCGCGAAGGCGCGGCGCGTGACGCCACCGGCGGCCTGCAGCGCCTCTTCCTTGTGCTCCGGCGCCCAGCTCATCCGGTACCAGCCGCTCATGTACTTCTCGGCCTTCGGGATGTCGTCGTAGTTGAAGAACCACTCGATGAAGGTGTGCTCCGGGATGCCGTCGACGTAGCTGGCGTCGAGGTAGGGGTCGATGAACTCGACGCGGAAGCCGTTGATGATGTCCTCGGCCTCTATCAGGAGCTCCTTCACGCGCAGGTCGTCGATGCCTTCGCGGTAGATGATCTTGGCGTGCAGGCTCTCCTGCGACTTGAACTTGTCGGAGCCGCCGGAGATCTCCTTGGCGAGCGTGAGCAGGTCGGGGTGGACGGGCGAGTCCTTGACCGACGCGCGCGCCTTCTCGAGGCGCGCGGTCGCGGCCTCGGCGGCGACGACCTTGCGCTCCTTGGCGAGCTCCTTGGCGAGCTTCTCCGCCGCGACCGGGTACAGGCCGGTCTCCAGCCACGACTGCAGGCGCTCTAGCTGGATCAGCATGCGCTGGTGCGCCGCCATGTACTCGGGGCTCCCCTTGGCGCACTTGTCGCGCGCGTCGCGTTCGACGTCGATCAGCCCGCGGCGCGCGGAGTAGTCGGCCGCCATCCCCGGCAGCGAGCCCTCGCGCATGTACATCGAGATGCGGTCGTAGTCGCTGGGCGCGAAGCCGATGCGCGCCTTCTTGCCGGTGATCTTGCGCTTGCCGTCTTCCTCGACCTCATAGGGAATCTTGAGCGGGTCGGACGGGTCGCCGACGATCAGCTCGATCCCCTGGTTGCGATCCCAGCTCAGGCCCTTGTCCGGGTCGAACTTGAGGTTGGTGAGCGGCTCGCCGACGACGACGAACTCGCCCTGGAACACCACGAGGTTGTCCTTGAAGCGGTTGGCCGTCTTCATGTCCTTGAAGTGGACGGCGACGAGCTGGGCCTGGGCGCTCAGGGAGGCGAAGAGGACGGCCAGAAGGGCGAGGAGGTGGCGCATGGTGGGGTGGGTGCAGAGGAGGCGACCATCCTAGTGCGGCGGCGGCCCGGCGTTGCGCCGTCGTCCCAAGTTCCTACGCCGTCGATACTTCCGAGCGGGGCGCTGCAGCCGGCGGGGCGGCTGCGGGCGGCGCTACCGGTTCTTTAGGAGGTCTTTACACAAGCACGCGAGCCTCTGGACCTCAAGTCAAGGCCACGCGCGGCGCCCGCAGGCGTCGCCAGACCCCCAAAGAGGCGTCCATGCTGCTCTCGCGACTCGCTCCCGCGTTCTTCTCGCTCCTCGCGCTCCTGCCGGCCGCCCAGTCGGTCAAGGTCGACCCCAAGTTCCCCGAGTACAAGCCCGTCGAGGGCGTGTCCGGCTCGGTGAAGAGCATGGGCTCGGACACGATGAACAACCTGATGACGCTGTGGGCCGAGGGCTTCCGCTCGATGTACCCCAACGTCGCGATCGAGGTCGAGGGCAAGGGCTCCTCCTCGGCGCCGACGGCGCTGATCGCCGGCACGGCGAGCTTCGGGCCGATGTCGCGCCCGATGAAGGAGAAGGAGCTCGCCGACTTCGAGAAGGCCTTCGGCTACAAGCCGGTCGGGCTCCCGATGGCGATCGACATGCTCGCGGTCTACGTCCACAAGGACAACCCGATCGCGTCGCTCACGCTGGCGCAGGTCGACGCGATCTTCTCCAAGTCGCGCAACGGCGGTCACCCCAACGACATCGTCAAGTGGGGCGACCTCGGCCTGACCGGCGAGTGGGCCGACAAGCCGATCAGCCTCTACGGCCGCAACAGCGCCTCGGGCACGTACGGCTACTTCAAGGAACACACGCTCAAGAACGGCGACTTCAAGGACTCCGTCAAGGAGCAGCCGGGCAGCTCGTCGGTCGTGCAGGGTGTCGCCAGCGACAAGTTCGCGATCGGCTACAGCGGCATCGGCTACATGACGGCGGACGTGCGCGCGGTGCCGCTGCAGCGCGACGCGAAGTCGGCCGTGGTCGAGGCCAAGGCCGAGAACGCCTACACGGGCACCTACCCGCTCGCGCGTTTCCTCTACGTCTACATGAACCGCAAGCCGGGCACGGCGCTCGACCCGCTGCGCCGCGAGTTCGTGCGCTACGTCTTCAGCCAGAAGGGCCAGGCGGACGTCATCAAGGACGGCTACTTCCCCGTGCCGGCGAAGGTGGCGGCGGATGCGCTCAAGCAGGTCGGCCTCGAGCTGGCCGTGGTCGAAGCCGGGGCCGGCAAGTGAACGTGGGCTAGGCCCCGAGAGGGACCGGCACGGTGGTCGACCCGACGAGCGCAGCTGGCCGCCCCGAGCGCCGCCAACGCAAGACGCGCACCACGCGCGCCAGCGTGCGCGTCGTCGAGCGGCTGGCGCGCGCGGCGATCACGCTCGGCGGCGGGCTCACGATCGTCGCCGTCGGCACGATCTGCCTGTTCCTCGTGTGGGTCGTCGTGCCGCTGTTCGGTGGCGCGCGCGTCGAGGCCGGACGTCGGCACGCGGAGGCGCTCGAGGCGCGCGTGCTGCAGTCGGGGGTCGACGAGTACCGCCGGCTCGGCTGGTACCTGCTCGGCGACGGAACGCTGGAAGTGCGCGAGCTCGAGCGCGGCGAGCGCATCGAGTCGCGCAACCTGTTCGACGGGCAGGCGCCGAGCGCGGTCGCGTGCGATCCCGAGGACGGCACGGCGGCGGTGGGCTTCGCCGACGGCACGCTCCGGCTCGGGAGCATTCGATTTGCGCTCGAGTTCCTAGTCGAGGACACGGTCAGCGAGGCGGAGCGCGCGCTCGCGCCGGGAGCTGCGGCGGTGGTCGGGAACGGCGTGGTCGAGCGCACGCGCGAGGGCCAGCTGCGCCGCCTCACGGTCGAAGCGGCCTTCGCGGCGCCGGTCGCGGTGTCGAGCGCGGTCGAGCGCATCGACGTCACGTCGCTGCCTTCGGGGCCGGTGCTCGCGACGCTGGGTGCGGACGGCAAGCTCGCGCTCTCGAAGGTGCACAAGAGCGAGAACCTGCTGACGGGCGAGACGACAGTCGAGCTCGCGAGCTGTGAGCTGCCCTACCGGGTCGAGGCCGGCAACGCGCCGCTGGCGCTGCGCATCCTCGGTGCGGGCGACAACGTGCTGCTCCTGTGGAGCGACGGCCGTGCGGTGCGCTTCGACGCGCGCGACTTCGACAAGCCTGTGGAGGCGGAGGTGCTCGACCTCGTGCCGGAGCCCAAGGCCGAGATCACCGCGCTCGAATTCCTCGCTGGAAAGCGCACCTTGCTCGTCGGCGACTCGCTGGGGCGCGTGAACACCTGGTTCCGCATCAAGCCCCACGACGCGGGCACGCTCGACGGCAGTCGCATGGCCTGCGGGCACCGTTTCGAAGGGGGGCCGGGGCCGGTCGTCGCGCTGGCGAGCTCCGGGGCGTCGCGCCTGTTCGCGGCCGGCTTTGGCGACGGCTCGCTGCAACTGTTCTACGCGACGAGCGAGACCGAGCTCGCGACCTTCCGCTGCACGGACGGCGTCGCGCCGGTCGAGATCACGCTCGGCCCGCGCGAGGACGTGCTGCTCGTGCGCACGGCAGGCGGAGTCGAGCGCTTCGACGTCGACGTGCCGCACCCCGAAGCGAGCGTGTCCGCGCTGTTCCGGCCCGTGTGGTACGAGAACTACGAGGCGCCCGCACACGTGTGGCAATCCTCGAGCGGTACGGACGATTTCGAGCCGAAGCTCGGCCTGATGCCGCTCGTGTTCGGCACGCTCAAGGCGACGTTCTACTCGCTCCTGTTCGGCGTTCCGCTGGCGCTGTTCGCGGCGATCTACTCGAGCGAGTTCCTCGCGCCGCGGCTGCGCGTCGGCGTCAAGTCGACGATCGAGATCATGGCGAGCCTGCCGAGCGTCGTGCTGGGCTTCCTGTCGGCGATCGTGATCGCGCCGATCGTGCAGGGCTCGCTGGCGGTCGTGCTCACGGCGTTCTTCACGATTCCCTCCTCGATGCTCGCCGGTGCGTACCTGTGGCAGCTCTTGCCGCAGGGGCGCGCGGTGCGCTGGCAGGGCTGGCCGCGGTTCGTCGCGATCGGGCTGGCGATTCCGGCGGGTCTCGGGCTCGCGCTGCTGCTCGGGCCGTTGCTCGAAAAGGCGCTTTTCGCCGGGGATTTCGCGGCCTGGCTCGACGGCTCGCGCGGCCGTGCGTTCGGCGGCTGGCTGATGCTGCTCGTGCCGGTGGCGGCGGCGCTCGTCGCGCTGCTCTCCGGGCGCGTGGTCGGCCCGTGGTTCCGCCGCCTGTCGCTGGCGTGGTCGCGCGAGCGCTGCGCGCGGCTCGACCTCGCGCGCTTCGTCGGAGGCGTGCTCGCCACGCTCGGTCTCGCGGCCGCGATCGCGTTCGTGCTCGACAGCGCCGGCTTCGACCCGCGCGGCTCGATCGTCGACACCTACGTGCAGCGCAACGCGCTGATCGTCGGCTTCATCATGGGCTTCGCGATCATCCCGCTGATCTACACGCTCGCGGAGGACGCGCTCAACGCCGTGCCTAGCCACCTGCGGCTCGCCTCGCTGGGCGCCGGCGCGACGCCGTGGCAGACCGCGGTGCGCGTGATCGTGCCGACGGCGGCGAGCGGGCTGTTCTCGGCCGTGATGGTCGGGCTCGGCCGCGCCGTCGGCGAGACGATGATCGTGCTGATGGCCGCCGGCAACACGCCCGTGATGGACTGGAACATGTTCTCCGGCTTCCGCACGCTGAGCGCGAACATCGCGGTCGAGCTGCCCGAGGCCGTCGAGAACTCGACGCACTACCGCACGCTGTTCCTCGCGGCGCTCACGCTGTTCGCGATCACGTTTGCGGTCAATACCGCGGCCGAGCTGGTGCGCCAGCGCTTCCGCAAGCGAGCGTTCCAGCTGTGAACCAGCTCGCCACACCCAATCCGCCGAAATCGCGCCCGACGCGCCGCCGTCGCGTGGAGAAGCGTGCCACGTCGCTGTTCGCCAATGGCGAGCCGATGGTCTGGCTGACCGGTGGCGCGCTCGCCGTCGCGACGGTGATGATCGCGGTGCTGCTCGGGCTCGTGCTGGTCGAGGGCCTGCCGACCTTCTGGCCCAAGCCGGTGGTCGAGGTCGAGCTCTCGAGTGGGCGCAAGCTCGCGGGCGAAGTCGCGGCGGAAGAGCGTTTCCTGCCGGAGCCGGCGCTGCTCGCGGCCCTGCCGGCGGACCAGCGTGCCGCGGCGGAGCAGGCCATTGCGAGCGAAGGTGGCGTGCGGCGGCGCATGCTGCGCACGGGCAACTTCGAGCTCAGCGGAACGCACTTCGACTGGGTCAGCGAGCACGAGATCGTGCGCGAGTCGACGCCGGAGTGGCTGCTCGTGGTCGAGCGGCTCTCGTGGGGGCGTTTCTACGGGACGCCGCGCGCGGTGACGCTCGCGGGCGTGCGCACCGAAGGCGAGCCGGACAAGGTCTGGGCGCTCGCGGCGGAGCAGCACGAGAGCGTGCGCCAACGCTGGGAACGGCGGCGCGAGCTCGAGACCGTGGCGATCGGCGAGGTCAACCGCGAGATCGAGGAAGCGCGCCTCGCGGCGCGGGAGATCGAACTCGAGAGCGGCGTCGATTCGCCGGCCGCGAAGGCGGCGCACGCGCACGCGCAGGAGATCGCGACGGGCTCCGACGCCGAATTCCGCGAGCTGCAGGAGCAGATTGCGGCGCTGCGCAAGGAAAACGCCGGCTACGAGGTCGAGCTCGAGACCGCGGGTGGCACGCGAACGAAGCTCCTGCTCGAGGAAATCGTGCGCGCGACCGCGCCCAACCACATCGGCTGGAGCGAGCGCGTCGGCGTCTACTTCTCGCGCGTCGCGGAGTTCCTGCTCGATGACCCGCGCGAGGCCAACAGCGAAGGCGGCGTGTTCCCCGCGATTTTCGGCACCGTGCTGATGACGCTGATCATGGTGCTGCTCGTGGTGCCGTTCGGGGTGCTCGCCGCGCTGTACCTGCGCGAGTACGCGCGCCCCGGGCCGATCGTCAGCGCCGTGCGCATCGCGATCAACAACCTCGCCGGCGTGCCGAGCATCGTGTTCGGGGTCTTCGGGCTGGGCTTCTTCTGCTACATCGTCGGCGCCAGCGTCGACGAGCTGCTGTTCAGCGCGAAGCTGCCGACGCCGACGTACGGCCAGGGCGGGCTCGTGTGGGCCTCGCTCACGCTCGCGCTGCTCACGCTGCCGGTCGTGATCGTGCCGACCGAGGAGGCGCTGGCGAGCGTGCCGGGCTCGATGCGCGAGGGTTCCTACGCCTGCGGCGCGACGAAGTGGCAGACGATCTGGCGCATCGTGCTGCCGCGCGCGATGCCCGGCATCATGACCGGCATGATCCTGGCGCTCGCGCGCGGGGCAGGCGAGGTCGCGCCGCTGATGCTCGTGGGCGCGGTCAAGCTCGCGCCCGAGCTCCCGCTCGACACCACCGCGCCGTTCCTGCATGCCGAGCGCAGCTTCATGCACTTGGGCTTCCACATCTACGACCTCGGGTTCCAGAGCCAGAACAGCGAAGCCGCGAAGCCGATGGTGTTCACCACCACGCTGCTCCTGATCGCGCTCGTGGTCCTGCTCAACGTGCTCGCGATCTGGATCCGCGCACGCTTGCGCCGGCGCTTCCAGGGGAACACGCTGTGAACGAGATCGTCCGCAAACTCCCGCTCGCCCAGTACGAACTGACGCCCCAGCCGCGCAAGAGCGCTTCCCCACCCAGCATGAACGGCGCCCCTTCGATGTCCGGCCGAGTGTTCCAGGCGATCGCGCAGAACGAGCCCTTCACCGCCGAGGTGCACGCGGGTCTCGCGAGCGAGTCGCACGTGCTCGAGATCGAGCGCTTCGACCTGTGGTACGGCGCCTCGCGCGCGCTGCACTCGATCACGATGCCCGTGCCCAAGGGCAAGGTGACGGCGCTGATCGGGCCGTCGGGTTGCGGCAAGTCGACGCTGCTGCGCTCGGTCAACCGCATGAACGACCTGATCGACTCGGTGCGCATCGAGGGCGAGATGCGGCTCAACGGCGACTCGATCTACGCGGCCGGGCAGGACGTGATCGAGCTGCGCAAGCGCATCGGCATGGTGTTCCAGAAGCCCAACCCGTTCCCGATGAGCATCTTCGAGAACGTCGTGTACTCGCTGCGCATCGACGGCGAGCGCGACAAGCGCGTGCTCGCGGAAGTGTGCGAAGCGAGCCTGCGCGGCGCGAGCCTGTGGGACGAGGTCAAGGATCGCCTGAACGACAGCGCGCTGCGGCTTTCCGGCGGCCAGCAGCAGCGCCTGTGCATCGCGCGCGCCATCGCGGCGGAGCCGGAAGTGCTCCTGCTCGACGAGCCCTGCTCGGCGCTCGATCCGATCGCGACGGCGCGCATCGAGGACCTGATCGACGAGCTCAAGGGCAACTACTCGATCCTGATGGTGACGCACAACATGCAGCAGGCGTCGCGCACGAGCGACTTCACCGCCTTCATGTACCTCGGTCGGCTCGTCGAGTACGGCCCGACCGGCGACATCTTCCTGCAGCCGCACCTGAAGGAAACCGAGGACTACATCTCGGGCCGTTTCGGCTGAGAGCGAAGGTTTTGCGGGGTTTCACGGGGCCGAGCGGGGCCCCGGCGGCGGAGCGTGCAGCAGGACCCTGCCCAAGGCGAACGGCGCTGCTAGGATGGGCGCGTTCGTCCGTTCCTCCAAGAGGTCTGCCCCATGCGTTGGATCCCCAGTGTTCTCTCCGCCCTCGCGCTCGCCTCCGTTGCGACCGCCCAGGGCGAGCTCGTCGTCACGATCAACCAGTCCCAGTCGAACTTCAACTGGAGCGGAACGACCTCGCTCGGTGCCCTCGTCGGCAATCCGTCGACGGCCTTCCAGGCCGCCGGCACGGCGAACGTGCGGATCTTCCCGCTCGCCAACGACTCGATCGCCTCGGCCGACTTCCCGGGCGCCGGGGACGCGGCCGTCGTGCCCGACCTGCACGGCAAGATCAACAACATCTTCCCGTTCCTGCCGCCGCTGGCGACCTTCGACGTGACGAACCTGCACCTGCAGTTCTCGTCGCCCGTGTTCACGGTCGCGGCGAACGGTGCCTTCACGGCCTCGCTCACGGTCACGGCGCTCTCGGGCCAGATGACCGTGACGCCGCTGGGCTCGGCGGCGACGGTGAGCGACCTGACGGGCCTCGTCTCGGCGCCCACCAACCAGAACGGCACGCTGACGTTGTCGGGTTCGGTGGTCTCGCTCGTGATGCCGGTCAACTCGACCTTCCCGTTCAGCGATCCGGCGAGCGGCGTCTCGGGCTCGCTCTCGATCACCGGCACCGTTCGCGGCTCGTGGACCTGCCCGGCGCCGACCGTGTACTGCACGGCGAAGACCAACAGCCTCGGCTGCGTGCCCTCGATCTCGACCTCGGGCACGGCCAAGTGGTTCAGCAATTCGCCGTTCCTCGTGCAGGCGAACAACGTGCTCAACCAGAAGAACGGCCTGCTGTTCTACGGTTACGCGCCGTCGGCGGTGCCGTTCCAGGGCGGCACCAAGTGCATCGCCCCGCCGACGCTGCGCACGGCCGCGCAGAACTCCGGCGGCAGCGCGAGCGGCAACGACTGCAGCGGCAGCTACGCCTTCGACATGAACGCCGTGATCGCGTCGCAGCTCGACCCGCTGCTCGTGCCCGGCGCGCAGGTCTACGCGCAGGTCTGGTCGCGTGACCCCGGCAGCCCGAGCACGACGGGGCTCACGAACGCAGTGAAGTTCACGGTTTGCCCGTAGATCGCCTGCGGAAAAACACGCGCTGGAGCCGGTCGCCTCGAGCAGGTGGCCGGCTCCGCTCACTTGGTAGCTTGCTTCCCATGAAGCTGGTGCTCGCCACGTTTGCCGCCGGTGTCGCGATCGCGCTGTCCGTCCTGCAGTCCGAGCCGGCGCAGCTCGCGTCCACGCCGCCGCCGCGCGGCCCGTTCGGGTTCTCGCTCGTGACGACCGTCGACGGCAAGCCCGTCGCGCACGAGGGTTTCACGACGAGCGACGACTGCGCGCTGTGCCACGAGCGTCAGGTCGAGGAGTTCGACGGCTCGCTGCACTCGGTCTCGCACCACGATCCGCTCTACCGCGCCTTCGCGGAGCTCGCGCGCAAGGAAGCGGGCGAGGCGACGTACGCGTACTGCTCGGGTTGCCACACGCCGGCGGGTGTCGTGTCGGGGCTCGTGCCCGGCACGTCCGAGGAGGAGCTCCCCGACAACGTCACCGCGGGCGTGCAGTGCGACATCTGCCATCAGGTCGCGAGCCTGCAGGAGAGCCCGTGGGGCGAGCCGGGCAACGCAAACTTCGCTCTCGCACCCGGCAAGGTGAAGGCGACGCTGCGCGCGTCGATCCAGGCCAATCCCGGCCACGAGGGCCGCGAGGCCGGATTCCTCGCAAAATCCGAGTTCTGCGCGACCTGCCACACGGTCATCCACCCGACCAACGGCCTGCGCATCGAGCACACGTACGAGGAGTGGAAGAAGAGCGTGTACGCGCAGAACGGCATCCAGTGCCAGGACTGCCACATGCGCCGCGTCACGGACGCGATCGAGGTCGCGCGCACGCTCAAGCCCGTCAAGGTGCTCGGGCGGACGTCGGGGATGAGCGCGCAGGACCGCGAGATCCATCCGCACTGGTTCGTCGGCGGCAACGTCGAGACCGCGCGGCTCTCGGGCAGCGAGGAACACGCGGCGGAGGCGCAGGCGCGGCTCAAGAGCGCCGCGGAGGTCGCGATCGTGGCGCAGCCGGCGCGCGCGGGAGCTGAGCTCGCGTTCGAGGTCGCGGTGACGAACATCGGCGCCGGTCACGCGCTTCCGACGAGCTTGACCGAGCTGCGCGAGATGTGGGTGCACGTGCGCGTGAGCGATGCACGCGGCAACTTGCTGTTCGAGGACGGTGCGCTCGACGAGCGCGGCGAGATCGGCGCGGCACGGCTGCGTTTCTGCTCGGACTTGCTCGACGCGCAGGGCAAGCCGACGATCCGGCCGTGGCTCGGCGTGAGCTTCGGGCGCAAGCGCCTGATCGCGCCGAAGGGCACGGAACGCGAGACGCTGCGTGTCGTGCTGCCGGCGGCG
>JAPLOE010000087.1 GCA_026692705.1 Planctomycetota bacterium | reverse complement strand
GCTCGTGAGCTCGCTCAGGCTCTCCTCGAGCTGGCGCTGCACGGACTGCGTGGCCGTCTCGAACTTAGGCTTGGTTTCCTGCTCCTGCGCGGGCGTGCCCTGCGGCAGCAGCGAGGCGAGGGCGAACAACGGGATCGTCAGGTTCATGGTCGTCGGTTCCTCACTGCACGCGCAGCGGAAGCTGCACGAACTCGGCCACGCTCTCGTTGCGGAAGATCGCGATCGCCTTGAGGATCTCGGCCGCCCGCTCGTTCGCGGACTGCCACTCCCAGCCGGTCGCCGTCGAGTTGCCGAGTCCGGCCGCGCGCCCGTCGGCGCTCGCGTAGAACGCGCAGCTCACGCCGATGTAGAGCACCGTCACTTCCGCGCTCGTGCCGTCGGTGAGCTGGCGCACTTCGCTCGTCACCGTCACCTCGCGCTGGAACTTGTTGAGCTCGTTGAGGATGCCCACGACGTTCTGGAAGCGCTCGGAGAGCGAGGCCTTCGTCGTCTCGCCTTCCTTCGGCAGGCGTTGCGAGAGCGGCTTGACGCGCTCGCGAATCGGCTCCGGCGAGCGCGCGAGCAGCGCGAGCGTGCGCGCCTCGAGCGACGCCACCATCGCCGCGAGCTTGCCCGAAGCCTCCTTCAGCTTCTCGTTCTGCGCCACGAGCTCGTCGCGCTT
The DNA here is from genome assembly GCA_026692705.1 of Planctomycetota bacterium. Lineage (GTDB taxonomy): Bacteria > Planctomycetota > UBA1135 > UBA1135 > F1-120-MAGs118. Next base: position 15,175 of record JAPLOE010000087.1, on the reverse strand, counting down.
GCGATCGGCTTCCTGGATGCTGCCCTGCGCCTCGCCGACGCGCGCCTTGAGCCCGTCGATCTCGCGCTGCACGAGCGCGATGCGGTCGACGAGCAGTTCCTTGCCCAGCGTCCAGTCGCGCCGCTCCTGCGTGATGACCTTGCGCGTCTCGACCCAGCGCTCGAGCGCGCCACGCGCGTCGTCGAGACCTTCCGGGCCCTGCTGCGCCGCCGCACCCGCCGCGGCCGCCAGCGCCAGCGCGCCGAGGCCTCCGAGCGCAAGTCGCGCCCGCTTCGATGTCGTGTTCGTGTCCTTCATGGCATTCCTTCGGTGTCCGCGGGCCAGCTGCGCCGCGCTCAGAAGCTGTAGGTGAGGTTGAGCGTGAGCGAGACGTCGATGCCTCGCGTGAACGACGAGCGACGCTCGTCGCCGCCGATGTACTTGGAGCGGTAGACCGTGTCGATCGAGGGATCGGTGAGGTTCTTCGCCTGCAGCTGCAGCCGCAGGTGCTCGCCGAGCCGCTGGAACACGCTGAAGTTCAGCGTGTCGTACTGACGCGCGTAGACGTCCGGCACGTAGTTGCCCAGCGCCTGTCCCGCGCCCGCGATCAGCGTGTCGCCCTGGATCGTGTAGAAGACGCCGAACTGCGTCCCGAGCTTCTCGAGGTCGTACGTGAGGAACAGGTTGAAGAGGTGTTCCGGCGCGTTGGTCATGTCGCGCGACTTCGTGGGCGCGCTGATCTCCGGCAGGTTGAACTGCGCCTGATCGAAGGCCGAGAGCTCGACCGACGAGTCGATGAACGTCGCGTTGAAGCCGGCCGACAGGCCGCCGAGCTCCTCGCGCCACTGGCCGAGATCCTGCCGCAGCTCGAGCTCGAGCCCGCCGAGCCGGCCCTTCGGATAGTTCACCGGCGTCGTGAACACGAAACCCGCCAGACGCTGCACGTATTCGATCGGATCCTTGATGTCCTTGTGGAACACCGACACCGACACGAGCCCGCCCTCGTAGGGCGTGTAATCGAAGCGCAGGTCGTAGTTGTCGAGCGAGCTCATCTCCAGGTCGGGATTGCCGATGAACACAGGGCCACCGACGAATTCCTGCTGGAGGATCGGCGTGAGCTCCTTGAACGTCTGGCGTGCGATCGTGTGGCTGTAGGAAGCGCGCACGGTGAATTGCTCCACCGGCTTGTATTCCGCCGCGAGCGACGGGAGCAGGTTGTTCTGGCTGAAGTCGACGTCGGCGTCGCCGGGATTGAGCTGCACCGGCGCGGTCGCGCCCGGCGGGAACCAGAACGCGTTGCCTTCGGGCCGGTTCTCGATCGCGATCTTCGTCTGCTCGACGCGCGCGCCACCGACGAACTTCAGCTTGTCGTCGACCGGGACGTCGACCATGCCGTAGCCCGCGGCGATGTCCTGCGTGCCCGTGTAGTCGATGTCTTCCGGCGAGTCCGTGATCGGATGGTTCTCCGACGGGAACACCTCGCTCCACGGCTCGTCCCAGCCACCCTGGTAATTCGCTCCGGCGTCACCGAAGTTGCTGAACGTGTCCTGATTGAAGTCGCGCTTCACGCGGTCCGCGAACAGGCCGGTCTTGAAGTAGCCCTCGAGCCCGCCCCACTGCTGGAACGGCACCTTGAGGTTGACCGAGAGCTGCGTGCTGTCCTCGTCGATCGTCTTCCAGATGCGCTGCAGGTTGCCGAGGTTGAAGTTCGCGGCCGGCTTGAACGGCAGCCACGTGTCCGGCGTGGTGAACGGCGGAATGAACGGCGGGGCGCCCGGATTGAGGCTCTCCGGCAGCCAGATCGCGCCGAATTGCCGCTTGTCCGGCTGGTCGAGCGCGGCGCTCGACGCCGACAGCGTCCAGTCGAGCTCCGGCGTTCCGAGCCAGCTCGATTCGCCGCCGAGTTCGAACGGCAGCTTGTGGTCGCCGCGCAGCTGCAGCGTGTCCGTGTCGCGCTCGGTGTACACGAGCGTCTCGGTGCGGATGTAGGGCGCCGAGTTGAGCGAGTTCGGCTGGTTGCCCGGATCGCTCGGATCGTTGGGGTCGTAGCCGGGGAAGTAGTACTCCTTGCCGCGCGTGTCGGTCGCGAGCGTCGCGGCGTCCTCGGCGACGTGCGTGTGCAGGAACGTGAGCCCCAGCTTGTGCTCGTCGTTTTCGATCCCGAACGACCCGAGCGCGCCCCAGCGCACGATCTGCGTGCCCTTCCTGATGTCGAACAGCGCCGTCCTGAAGTCGCCTTCGACCGGCGTGCCCGGGATCGGCGCACCCTGCAGGTACACCGGCGTCATCTTCTCGCCGGGGTTGTCGACCCACAGCGAGTCGTTCGTGCCGTCGCGCACCATCTGCGCGTCGCGCTCCCAGAACAGGCTGCCGAAGGCGCCGAGCTTCCAGCCGTTGTCTAGCTCGAGCTTGTCGCCACCCGACAGCGTCCACTTGGTCTTGATCGGCCCCTCGCGCTCGGAGACGCCGACGGCGCCGTCCCAGTTTCCGCCGAGGTTGCCCGTCTGCACGTCACGACCGCCGTCGTCGGTGCCGAGGAAGTTGATGCCCCCACCTTCGTAGGTCGTGAAGCCGTCGCGCAGCGTCACGTTCGAGTTCGAGCCAAGCTGCGCGCTGAACTGCAGCGTGCCTTCGTCCGGAACGCCCTTGAGGCGCACGTCGACCGCACCACCGGACGCGTCACCCTGCTGGTCGGGCGTGAACGTCTTCGAGACCTGGATGCTCTCGATGACCGCCGTCGGGAACTGGTCGAGCTCGACCGCGCGCTTGTCCTCGTCCGCCGACGGCAGGCGCACGCCGTTCATCTGCGAGCTGACGTAACGGTCGGGCAGGCCGCGGATCACGGCGAACTTGCCGTTCTGCACAGTCGCGCCGGCGACGAGCCGCAACGCACCGGCCGCATCGTTCGCGCCCGCGCGGCTCATCAGCCCCGCGCTGATCGAGTCCATCATCGCCGGCGTCTCGAAGCGCAGCTCGAGAAGTCCCGCTTCCGTGCCCGTGTCGACGGCGAGCACGTCCTGGACGACGAACTCGTCCATCTCCGTGAACTCGCCGGAGAGCTGCACGTCGACGTCCGTCAGCTGTCCCGCAACGACGAGCACGTCGCCCTTCACCTGGCGCACGTAGCCGTCCTTCGAGAACACCAGCGTGTACTTGCCCGGCGGCAGCTCAGGGAACACGTAGTTGCCCTGGTCGTTCGTCGCGAGCTTCTGGCCGGTCTCGACGATCAGGATCTGAGCGCCGGCGAGCGGCGCGTCGAAGTCCTTGTCGAGCACGAGGCCGCGCACGGAGCCCGACTGGCCCTGCGACGAAGGCTTGGCATCCGTCGCGAGCGCCGGAACCGCGGCGAACGCGAGCCCAAGGAGCGCCGGGGCGATCACGGGCTGAGGGGTCGTGCTTCGAGGTTCTTCACGCGGGCGACAAGGGTGAAGCGTCTTTATGAAGTCCGGGTGAATGCTGCGTGGGCCGTGGATGAAGCCCGCGATTCCGTCTTCACGTGACGCTCGACGAGCCCGCATCCGCAGCGCGCCCGCGGCACATGCGACAAGCTTCGATCAAGATCCCGACAACGCTCCGGGACTCACCAGGGATCGCCGAACGCGCCCGCGATCTGCTCCAGCCGCACCCGCAGGGTCGCGTCCGGCTCCACGCCCGCCTTCGCCATCGCGAGGCACGTCGCGACGAGATCGTCGGCGCGCGGGCGTGAGTTGGGGTTGAGCGTTCCTTCTTCGAGCGCTCTCGCGAACACGCGGCGAGCCTCGTCGGGATCGCCCATCGTCGCGTAGGCCTCGGCCACCGGCCGCAGCGCGCCCGCGCGGTAGATGTCGACGATCTCGGTGCGATCCTTCGTGTAGCCCGCGAGCGCCGCGTCGAGCTCGCGGCGCGCTTCCTGACGCTCGCCAGCCTGGTACCGCAGCGTCGCGACCTGCGCGCGCAACGGCGCGCGATCCTCGGGCAGCCACTGCGCGCCGTCGATCAGCGTGCGGATCTCGGTGACGAGCGCGAGCGCTTCGGCACCGTGTTCGATGCGGGTTTTCGCGAGCGAAGCGAGCAGATCGATGCGCACGCGCAGCGGCAGCAGCGACCAGCCCTCGCGAATCGTGCGTTCGGCCCGCTCCCGGCGCTCGACGTCGTCCCAGCAGCGCGCATGGAGCTCCGCGCAGGCCTGCAGCGCATTGCGCACGTTCTCGAAGCCGCCCGCAGTCACGGCCTTGTCGATCGCGGCGAACCTTGCGTCCGCGTCTTCCGGACTCGTTTTCGCCGCCACCGCGCTCTGCACGGCACCGGCCTCGCTCTCGCCGATGCCCGGCGCGAGCCGCGCGGCATCCGCCTTGTCACCGATCCACACGTACGTGGCCGCGAGCCGCGCACGCACGCGCTCGTCCTGCCATTCCTGGGCCGCTTCGGCCGTGTTCTTCGTGATGAGCGCCTCGGTCGCGTGCGCGACTCGCCGCGCCTCTTCCGCGCGTCCGCCACGCGCGTGGTGCAGCGCAACGCTCGACAGCGCCGCCGCGCTGCGCCAGTTGACGATCTCGAGCGCGAGCTTCTCCGCCTTCCCCGCGAGGCCGAGCTCGAGGCACGCGTCGACCACGCTCTCCTGCGCGCGCGAGCGGTTCTTCACGTGCGGCACGAGCGGCATCGCCGTCGCCGCGCGCCACGCGCGCTCGACCAGTTCCTCGCGCCACGGCGCCACGGCGCTCGCACTCGGTGCAACCGGCTCGGTCTGGCCCGCGTCCATCGGGCGAAGGCCCAGCAAGCTCGCCGCCAGCAGGATCGAAGTCGTCAGCATCGGCAGGGTTCGTCTCTTGTCTTCGGAACGAGCTACGCTCCGCACGCGATTTCTCGCGTGCGGAGCGTCCCTGGTGTCAATCAGCGTTGCGGATCACGGAGCGAGCGTGAACTGGAGCGCGTTGGAGAGGTTCGTCGACTTCGAGGCCGGCGGGTCGCGGAACCAACCCTGCGCCTGGAAGACCTGGCCCGCGAAGCGCGGCTGGCCGAGCGCACCGGGCGCCGCCGCCATGTACGCGTTCCAGTCGACCGAGAGCTGGCCGTTGCAGCTGTTCACCGAGCCGCCCGAGTTCTGGGCGGGGATGCGCTGCGTCGGGGACTTCACGCACAGGAAGCTCGTGCCGGTGCCCCAGGGCGCCGACGACTGGCCGGTGATCGAGTAGAAGATCAGGCCCTGCTTGGCGCCTTCGACGCTGCCGACCTGGATCGTGTAGCCCGAGGTCGCCGTCGCGCTCGGCGTGCCGATCGCGTTCATCGTCGGCTTGCAGCCGTTCGTGGTGACGCCGGCCGTGCAGTAGCTCGTCGTGTTCTGCACCGGCGTGAAGCCGAAGGCGGACGAGGCCGTCCAGCCGTCGAGCCAGTTCTCACCGGGAGCGAAGGCGCCGCGGTAGGAGGCCGGCGTGAAGAAGCCGTCGTTCGGCGCGCTGCCGACGCTCGTGAGCGCGGCGTTGGCCGGACGCGGGTCGAGGAACGTGACCGGCAGCATCGTCAGCGAACCGGGCGTCGCCACCGCCGGGCCACGCGTGAGCGTCGTCACCGGCGAGTCGACGTCGGCGAAGCCGGGCGTCAGGACGTTGTTGTTGCCGGCGTTGAACACGCCGCGCGAGGTCGCCTCGGTGTAGGCCGAACCGTTGAGGTTGCGGAAGAACACGCTGTCGGAGATCTCGGCGAGCTTGCCCGAGGTCTGGACCGGGTAGAACGCGGCCGGGTTCACCGGGGCGTTGACGGTCGAGTAGTTGTTGTAGTCCGTGAGCCACGTGTTGGCCCAGCTCAGCGTGCCGTTGCTGCCGTAGCCCGCGCCACCGTCACCGTCGACGTTGTCGAAGGACACCAGGCGCTCGCCGAGGTCCATCATCACGCTGTTGCGGACCTGCAGGCGCGCGTTGTCGCGCCAGGCCGTCGCGTGGTCACCCGAGACCGGCTGGCCGATCAGCGTCATGTTGTAGATCGTGCCGGTGGTGACGGGCTGCCAGTCCGACTGCTCGGCGCCGTCGACTTCGATCAGGTTGTCGCCCACGCCCGAGCCTTGGGCCGCGACGAGACTGTAACCCTGCACGATCAGGCCGAACTGCGCCTTGCCGCGCCAGCCCTGGTCGATGTCGAGGCTGTCGTCGCCGATGTTCCAGATGCTGAAGTACTTGAGGTTGACCGTGCCACCCCAGATCTCGATGCCGTCGTCGACGTTGTTCATGATCTCGACGTGGTCGAGCTCGGTGTTGCGACCGACGCCGCCCATCGAGAGGCCGTTGAGCTCGTTGTTCAGGGCGACGACCTTGCCGCCGTAACGCAGCGACAGGTAGTGGATCGAGCCCGAGTCGTCGTCGTCGTTGCCGCCGCCGTAGAGCACCTTGGTGTCACCGGGGAAGGCCGCGACGAGGCCTTCCATCGCTGCGAAGTTGGCCGCGTTGGGGGTCGCGACGTTGCCGATGGTCGCGTTCTCGGACACGTAGCCAGCGCCCATGATCGTGAGGTTGCCCCACTCGTTCGCGGAGGCGCGCCACGTTCCGGTCTGGGGGTTGCCGTTCGTCCACGTCGCGACGTCGGCCTTCGAGGTCATGATGACCGGGTTCGCCGAGGTGCCGTTGACGAAGATCTGGGCGCCGCGCGAGACCGCGAGGCTGCCGCCGAGGCCGGTGTCGCTCGCGACCACGGTGCCGGCTTCGATCGTCAGGGTCGCGCCCGGGAGGACGTAGATCTGGCCCTGGAGGTTGTAGGTGTTGTTGGCGGTCCAGGTCGTCGACGTGGAGATGTTCGTCGTGACGAGCACCTCCGCGGCCTGGGCGGCGCCCGTCAGCAGGACGGAGGCCGCGAGGATGACTGCGGTACGCATGGGTGAATTCCTTGGTGTTGCAGGGGTTCGGACTGGGAGCGCGCGGGACTGCGGAGTGCCCGCGGCCTGTAGGAGTTCGCACTCGATGCGGACGAAGGTAGGCGAGCGGGTCGCGCCAGCCGTGAAGGCTGGGTCAAGCGCTGTCGAAGCTTCGGGGTGGAGCGGCCGCACGACACAACTCGCGGCAGGACAAGCCTTTGTGAGCGCTGGACGCTTGCGCGGCGGGCCGGGGATCGCTTTTCTTGTGCGCACTCCATGCCGCTCACCCATCGACTCGGTGTCTGCTCCTGGTCCCTGCAAGCCACGGGACCCGCAGACCTTGCCTCCCGGCTGTCGCGCGTCGGCGTCGACTGCTGCCAGCTGCACCTCGACCCCCTGCGCGAAGGCGGCTGGGACCTCTACGAGACCCGCGACGCGCTGCTCTCCGCCGGCATCTCGATCCGCAGCGTGATGATGTCGACCCACGGCGAGGACTACTCGACGCTCGACACGATCCGCACCACCGGCGGCCTGCGCCCGACCGCGCACTGGGCGACCAACCTCGCCATCGCCAAGGGCGACGCGGAGATCGCGCGCGCGCTCGGCCTCTCGCTGGTCAGCTTCCACGCCGGTTTCCTGCCGCACGACCGCACCGATCCGGAGCGCGCTGTGCTGCTCGAGCGCCTGCGGCAGGTCGTCGACGTCTTCGCCGACCACGGCGTCGTGATCGCCTTCGAGACCGGCCAGGAAACGGCCGAAACGCTCGTGCACGCGCTGGCGGAGCTCGACCGCCCCTCGGCCGGCGTCAACTTCGATCCCGCCAACATGCTGCTCTACGGCATGGGCGACCCCGTCGACTCGCTGCGCCGCCTGACGAGCCGCGTGCGGCAGGTGCACGTGAAGGACGCCAAGCGCGCGAAGGTCGCCGGCACCTGGGGCGAGGAAGTTCCGGTCGGCACGGGCGAGGTCGACTGGCCGGCGTTTTTCGGCGTCATCGCCGACAAGCACCTCGCCGTCGACCTGATGATCGAACGCGAGGCGGGCAACCAGCGCCTCGAGGACATCGCGACGGCGCGGACGCTCGTCGCGCGGCACGTGCAAGTCGGAGCGAAGTGATGGCAGCGCGGAAGATCGGCGTCGGCGTCATCGGCCTGGGTTTCATGGGGCGCACGCACCTCGCGGCCTTCGCGGGCGCGGATGCGGCGGGCTTCGCGAACCGGCTCGTCGCGGTGTGCGATTCCGATCCCGCGCGCCGGCAGGGCCTCGCGGCGAGCGGCGGCAACCTCGACACCGGCGCCTCGCAGGAACGCCTGTTCGATCCGGCGCAGGTCAAGGGTTACGCGGAGCCGGCGCAGCTGCTCGCCGATCCCGAGGTCGAGCTCGTCAGCATCTGCACGCACACGACCACGCACGTCGAGCTCGCGCTCGCGGCGCTCGCCGCCGGAAAGCACGTGCTGCTCGAGAAGCCCGTCGCGCTCGACAGCGCCTCCGCACAGCGCCTCGCCGACGCCGCCGTACGTTCGAAGGGCCTGTGCATGCCTGCGATGTGCATCCGCTTCTGGCCGGCGTGGGCGCGTGCGCTCTCGGCCGTGCGTACCGCAGAGTTCGGCGCCGTGCGCAGCGCCGTCTTCCGCCGCCTTGGCAATCGCCCGGGCTGGAACGGCTTCTACGCCGACTACGAGAAGAGCGGCGGAGCGCTGTTCGACCTGCACGTGCACGACGTCGACTTCGTGCGCGCGTGCTTCGGCGATCCGGTCGCGGTCTCGAGCGCGGGTTCGCTCGACCACGTCACGACGCTCTTCCACTACGCGAAGGGTCCGGCGCACGTCGTCGCCGAAGGTGGCTGGGATCACGGCGACGGCTGGCCGTTCAAGATGGCGTTCACGATCGTGTTCGAGCGCGCCACGCTCGACTACGAGTTCGGCCGCACGCCGGAGCTCGCGCTCGTGCAGGGCGGGCAGCGCAACGCGCTCGACGTCGGCACGCTCAACGGCTACGACGGCGAGGTGCGCCACCTGCTCGCGGCGATCGCCTCGGGCTCGCGCGAGCTCGGAGCGACCGTCGCGGACGCCGTGGCGCATACGAAGCTGATCGAGGCCGAGCGCCGCAGCCTCGCCTCGCGCACGCCGCAGGCGCCCTGAGCGTCATTCGAGCCGGCGACCGACGGTCTGGTAGCCGCGGCGGGTCAGCAGGAACGATTCCGCCTTGCTGTCGCGCAGCGTGAACGTGAGCTCGAACTCCGCGTCCGTCGCGGACACGAAGCGCTGGTGACCTTGGGCACGCAGCAGGTGGCGCTCGCCAGTCGGAGTGACGTATTCCAGCCGTTCGCCGCGTTCTTCGATCGTCACGCGGTTGCAGCCGATCGCGTAGGCACCGAGGTAGGCCGCGCGCGTCTCCGCATCGAGGACCAGGTCGACGAGCTCCGTCGCCGGCAGGTCGAGGATCGCGCGCGTCATGCGGCGTTCGAGCGCGGCCAGCGCGCCGGTTTCGGCGGACGTTCCGAGCGCGACGACCAGCTCGAGCTCCGGATACCACGCGACACGCAGCGAGCCGCGCTCATTGGAGCCCTGGATCACGAGCGCCGCATTGCGGCCGATGCGCTCGATCGCGAAGCCTGCGGGCCACGCCTTGTCGTCACCACGTGCTTCCAGCGGCTCGAGCAGGCGCTTCAGGCCCTCTTCGCCGATGCCGGTGCCCTTGCCCAACTGCCGCACGAAACGATCGACGTCGACGAGCGAGCTGCGCAGCGGCGGCAGGTCGAGCAGGTCGCGAATGCCGAATGCGTGGAGCTTGGGATCGACCGGCTGCGCGACGCGCTCGGCGAAACTGGTGTCCTCGAGCCCGAGCGCTTCCATCACCGACAGCCGCAGCACCTGCGCGACCGGCGCCTGGGCGACCTGTTCGATGACCTGCGCCACGAGCAGCGCATTGCTCTCGCTGTAAGCCGCGCAAGTTCCCGGATCGGCATCGAGCGCACGCGCCTCGAGCCACGTCAGCACTTCCTGCGCCGTCGCGGGCGTCCCGCGCTGCTCGAACGCGTCCCGATAACTCGGAATGCCCGAAGTCTGGTCGAGCAACTGGCCGAGCAGCACCTTGCGACCGTCGAACGTGAGCTTGGGAAAGCGCTCGACGAGCGGTTGCTGCAGGTTGAGCTTCTGCTCGTGCTCCAGTTGCAGCAGCGCGATCGCGAGCAGCGGCTCCAGCAGCGCCTCCGCATCGCGCGCATGGCCTGGGCCCTCGACCATCGCGCGACCCGCGTCCGCGTAGCCGAAGCCACGCTCGAACAGCGTGCCGTTCTGGGTCGTGACCCTCACGGCGAGCCCTTCGAGTTGGGCATCCGCGAGGGTCGCACGTGCGAGCCCCTCGAGCCGCGCGGGGAGATCCGCGCTGGTTTGCTGGGGGACGAGGGAAAGGGCGACGGCTACGGCCGACAGCAACGCGCTCGTCATGGCGCACCTCCTCGTGCGTGCAGGTTCGCGCCGGCGAAGCGCCGACCCGGGACCAAGGAAGCGCTTCGGCCACGTTCAGCGCAGCCTCAACCCCTCTCTTCTGGGGAGTTTCCGGCCCGCCCTATTGCGCAGGCTGGGCCGTCACGGCGCCGGCGAGCGCCGGAGCGTCGACTTCCCAGCCGCCACCGAGCGCCTTGTAGAGCGCGATCGCCGCCGTCACGTGGTCCGTGCGGGCGCGCGTGAGATCGGTTTGCGCTGCAATCATCGAGCGCTGCACGTCGAGGACAGCGAGGTAGTCGCGCAGGCCGCTCGTGTTGAGGTCGAGAGCGAGGTCGTAGGCCCGGCGCTCGGCGGCGGCGGCAGTTTCGAGCGCCTGCACGCGCTCCTGCGTGCGCCCGAAGGCCACGAGCGCGTCCTCGACGTCGACGAGCGCCTCCAGCAACGCCTTCTCGTGCGCGATCAGCGCCTGCTGCTGCTGCGCCGTGCGCACCTCGATGCCGGCCTCGATGATGCGGTTGCGGAAGATCGGGCCGACGAGGCGCGGTCCGACGTTGAACGTGCGGCTGGAGGAACGGAACAGGTCCGCGATGTCCTGGCTTTCGAGCCCGAGCGCCGCCGTCAGCGAGAGCCGCGGGTAGACCTCGGTCATCGCCGATGCCGTCAGCGCCGTGGCCTGCGCGAGCGCACGCTCGGTGCGGCGCACGTCGGGCCGCCGACGGACGAGCTCGAGCGGCAGTCCCGCAGGGATCACGTCGGGAGCCACAGGCTGCGTGTCGCGCCCCTCGAGCCGCGCCGCGGTCTGCGCCGGAAACTCACCGATCAGCGCCGCGAGCGCGTGCAGCCGAGCCGACCGATTGCGTTCGAGTGCCGGTCGCCGCGCCTGCGTCGTCGCGAGCAACGCATCAGCGCGCGCCGCGTCGAGTGAATCGACCACGCCAGCGTCTGCACGCGAATGCACGAGACCAGCGGCGTCGCCGAGCAGGCGCACGGTTCCGTCGACGAGCGCGAGCTCGCGCTCGAACCCGCGCAATTCCGCGTAATTGCGCGCGATTTCCGCCGAGAGCCGCTGCAGGACGCCGCGTGCGTCCTCGACCGCGACGCCGTGGCCCGCGCGCGCAGCCTCGACCGCGCGCGCGATGTGCCCGAAGAGGTCGAGCTCCCAGCGCGCGTCAAATCCCAGCGAATGCAGCGTGTTCGGATCCTGCGGCATGAACTGGCCACCGGCGACCGACGTGCTCGGCTCGCGCCGCGCCACGCCGACGCGCCCGTCGACGGACGGGTAGTTGGCGTCGTTCTCGATGTCGATGATCGCGCGCGCCTCGCGCACGCGCTCCGCGGCGGCGCGCAGGTCGAGGCTCGTCGCGAAGGCGGCGCCGACGAGCTCTTCGAGCACCGGATCGCCGAAGCGCTTCCACCACTGCGGATCGAGCTCCTGCTGCGCGGCCTCCGCGGGCGCGTTCCAGTTCTCCGGCAAAACCGGCTCCGGCGCGACGTAATCGGGCCCGACCTTGCAGGCGGCGAGCGCGACCAGCGCCAAGGGCAACGCGCGTCTCACTGGCGCCCCCTTCCGCTCTGGCTCTCGATGAACACGTCCATCTGCTGGCCGACGTACACCGGCAGCGTTTCCTTGGGGAAGCTGTAGATCACCTGCAGCACGCGCGTGTCGATGCGCTCGAGCGTGTCGCCGGTCAGCGAGCGCTTGGGCAGCACGTACGGGTCGACGCGCACGAACTCCAACTGCGTCGAGAGCTCCGAGTTGCCGCGCACGAAGGCCTTCGCGGGCGAGCCCGGGCTGAAGCGCCACGCGTCGCTCTCGTCGATGTCGATGCGCACGTGGAGTCGCGAGAGGTCGCCGAGCAGCACGAGTGCCGCACCGCCGGCCATCGCGAACTCGCCGGCGCGCGCGTGGACCTGCAGGCACGTGCCGTCGATCGGCGCGCGCACGCTCAGGCGCTCGATCTCGGTCTTCACGCGCTCGCGCGCGGCCTGTGCGGAACGCACTTTCGCCTCCGCGAGCGCGACGTCCGGCGCCCACGCACCGGCCTCGAGCTTGGCGAGCTCCGCCTGCGCGACCGTGATGTCCGCCTGCGCCGTCGCGACGGCAAACCGCCGCTTCGACAGCTCTTCCGAGCTGATCGCGCGCTTGTCGGTGATCGCCTCGGCCATCGCGAGACGCGTCTGGGCGTCCTCGAGCAACACCTTCGCGGTGTCGACGCGCGCACGCGCCGGCGGCAGGTCCTCCGCCCGCGGCATCGCGCGCAGCCGCGCGAGCTCCGCCTCCGCCGCCGCCACTTCGGCGTCGCGCTGCACCAGCTCCGCCCGGCGATCGCGGTCGTCGATGCGCACGAGCAGCTCCCCGCGCTTCACGACCTGGCCTTCGGTGACGGCCACCTCGAGCACCAGCCCCGAGAGCGGCGTTCCGAGGCTGACGTTCTCGCTCGCGGCCTCGATCAGGCCCGCACCGGCGATCTGCAGGTTGAACGGGCTCGGTGCGGGATCGACGACCGGCGGCGCCGCCGCGAGCGTGCGCTCGGCCGTCGACACGGTGTAGGCGGCGCCGACCATGCCGGCGACCGCGAGGATGGGGAAGGCGAACTTGCGGATGAACATCTTGGGTCAGCTCCGGGACGGCGTCTCGATGCGCTCGACATGGCCGTCGTCCATGTGCGCGATGCGGTCGGCGAAGGAGAAAATGCGGCTGTCGTGCGTGACGACGATCAGCGCGCGTTCGGGGCCCGCGGCGACTTCCTTGAGGAGTTCCATCACCTTGTGGCCGGTCTCGTGGTCGAGCGCGCTCGTCGGCTCGTCGCACACGAGCAGGCGCGGCTCGTGCACGAGCGCGCGCGCGATCGCGATGCGCTGCTGCTGGCCTCCGGAGAGCTGCGCGGGCAGGGCGCGCGCGCGGTTTCCGATGCCGACGCGTTCGAGCATCACCGCCGCCTTGGCGAGCGCGGTGCGATGGTCCGTGCCGAGGATCAGCAGCGGAATTGCCACGTTTTCCGCGGCGGTGAGCGTCGGCACGAGGTTGAGCGACTGGAACACGAATCCGACGTTGCGGCCGCGCCAGGCCGCCCGCGCGCGGTCGGGCAACGCGCTCGTGTCCTCGCCGAGCACGCGGCACTCGCCCGCGGTGCGGTTGAGGATGCCGGCGATCACGCTGATCAACGTCGTCTTGCCGCAGCCCGACGGCCCGACGAGCAGCGTCAGCTCGCCGAGCATCACGTCGAGGTCGATGCCCCGCAGCGCCTGCACGGCGAAGTCGCCCTCGCCGAAGACCTTCGTCACCCCGCGGCACATGACCGCCGTTCTCGTCGCCGTCGCGTTCGTCATGGCGTCAGCTCTTGAAGACCACGGCCGGCTCGAGCCGCAGCACGCGCTGGATCGAGATGAAGGCCGCGATGAGACAGCACACGACGATCGCGATTCCGCCGAACACGGGTACCTTCCAGCCCATGTGGAACGCGAGCTTCGAGTCGTGCAAGAGCGTGCCGACCGCCGCCGTGACGCCGACGCCCAGACCGAAGCCGATGAAGGCCGCGAACAGCACCTGCGCGAAGACCATGCGCAGGAGCAGCATGTTGCTCGCCCCCATCGCCTTCATGGCCGCGAACGCGCGCTGGTTCTCGAGGATGAAGTTGTAGAGCATCTGCCCCGACACGAGCACGCCGATCACGAAGCCGAGCACGATCGTCATGCCGAAGTTGGGCAGGATGCCGGTCTTCGCGAGGATGAAATCCATCGAGCGCGCCTCGTACTCCTCGCCGGTCTGCGCGCGCAGCCGCGTGGCCTCCTCGATGCGCGCCGCGACGACCTTGGGGTCGAGTCCGGGCTTCACCTTCGCGAGCACGTAGCTCAACGAGCGTCGCTCCGGCGGCGCCATGCGCAGCGCACGGCTGTAGGTCGTGTACACGACTGGATCCCAGAAGAACTCGCGCGTGCGGCGGAACGTTCCGACGACGACGGTCTCGTGCTCGTTCAGGTCGACGCGGTCGCCGACGCGCAGCTCGCGCGGGCCTTCCGTGTCGGTGCCGAGCTTGAGCTTGAGCCCGTCGCTCACGTCGCGCGCGTCGACCAGGATCGCGCGGTCCTGCTTGAGCAGGTCCAGCGTGCCCTGCTCCATCAGCGGCGGCCCGCCGGTCAGCGTCGCGTCGTCGAGGCCGATCATGCGCACGACCACACGCGTGCCGTCCTGCAGCCGCGCCTGCACGTAGGACTTGTACAGCGGCACCGCCCACTGCACGCCTTCGACGCCGCGCACCTTGAGCAGCGCGCTGTCGAGCATCGCCTTGCGGTCTTCCGTGAACTCGACCTGCGGGTCCATGATCCACAGGTCCGCCTGCGACGTGTCGCGGATCCACGAGCCCGAACGGCGCGTGAAACCGGCGAAGATCGAGCCTTGCTGCGTGATCAGCAACGTCGCGAACGCGAGGCCCGCGACGAGCCCGATGTACTTGAGCCGGTCGCCGACCAGCATCCTCAGCGCGATCCGGATCATCGCCGCGCCGCCTTCGCCGCGGCTCGCGCGCGCGGCTTGCCCACACTCGCCGCGCGCTTCGCCTTGGCCCCCGCGCCCGGCTCGCACAGGCCGTCGAGCAGCGCGTCGATCATCGTCCCGGTGCGCTGCTCCACCGTGCACCACTGGATCCACGGGTCGCCCTTGAATGCGATCTCGATCGAGGCCACGCCGTGCACGCCGGCCCAGAAGGTCTGCGCGAGCAGCTCCGCATCGCGCCACTCCTTGCGGATGCGTCCCTCGGCGATCGCCTGCTGCGTCGCGTGCCGCACGAACGCGTAGCCGTCGCGGTGCGGGTCGTCCTTGCGCTGGAGCGCATCCTCGTCGGGCTCGACCTGCGCCTTGTTCATGAACATCAGCCGGTAGTGGTTGGGGTGCTCGAGCGCGAAGCGCACGTAGGCGTGCCCGACCTGCCGG